>DICX01000053.1 GCA_002417825.1 Lactobacillus sp. UBA5815
TGACCTTCTAAAAATAAAAAATAAAATATTATCATTGTTTTCAGAGCAGTTGTTTCAGCTGCTCTTTTTTGTTGTCTTTGAGGCAGTATTAAATTTTCTCGAATTAATATAAAAGTGTTATTGTTGGCTTTTTAAGTTAGTGATATCATTTACGTATAATATTTTTTTAATTTATGCTAAGCAAAAAAATGGCAATCGATTATTGACGAAAGACAGCACTGTGGTACCAATATATAAGAACATTAGTATGATCTGCTGGTTTCCGTTAAAGGAGAAAAATCGTGATGACTGTGACTTGAATACGCCAATTTGTTCATCTGATTTATTGTAAATATTAAGAAATAATAAATTAAATAAGACAATAAGGTAAAGTAAGAATGAAATATTTATTTAAGTACATCAAATACGAACCTTGGCGTGTTTCATTGGTGATCGTTTTGCAGACGATCTGCTCTTTGTTCAGAGTCGCAAACAGTGTTTTGAATGTTTATATTTTAAACAGTTTAGTGAAATTTGATTTGAAAGCATTCATGTTTTATATTTTGCTGAATATCGCGGTTTTTGTTGTGATGACCGTCTTTGTGTTCTTTGATCAAATCGAACAAGTCAGGACGATTCAATATTTGAGCTTGCATTTGAAACAAGATGTTATCACGCATCTTTCAAAATATCCGATCAAAAAATTTCAAGAATAAGATACGGGTGTCTATGCGTCGTGGTTGACCAACGATATGAGTTTGATCGAAGGGTCCGGATTTGGCAATCTGTTTCAATCGATTCAGATCATCACAGATCCATTATTTTCGATCATCGTTTTGATCAAGTTTCATTGGACGTTTTTACCATTGGTCTTGTTGATGACGATTTTGACGATCTTTTTGCCACAACTGATCAGAAAAAAATTGGCTACCAGCAATTTGTCGACGACTAAGGAAAATGAAAAAGTACTCAACATCATCAATGACAGCTTGCGCGGCTTTTCAACACTAGCGATTTTTGGGATGGCACAACAACTTGAAAAACGAATCACTTCGGCAACCATGAAATTGATCGGTGCCAAAGTCCACCAAGCCAAATTTTCGACGTTTGCAGAATGTATCGCACAGTTTTCGAATATCATGGCGCAAATGGCGATCACGGCGTGGACAGGTTTTTTAGTCTTTCAACGTGCGGTTAGTGTCGGTGTTTTCTCGTCTGCAGCTAATTTGTCTTTCAATGTTTTTAATTCTTTAGCGGCGGCTGCGCCGATTTTGGCAGAGATGCGATCACTCGATCCCGTATTTGAAAAATATCATTTAGATGATACGGATGATGTAGAAAATGAGACAGCTACTGTGGAAACGCAATTGATCAGTCCAGTCACGATCACGGCTGAAAAATTGCAGACTTCTTATCAACCTGGCAAAACTATCTTTGCCAAGCCACTCACTTTTTCGATCCCAGCAGGGGAAAAGGTTGCGATTTATGGCGATTCGGGAAGCGGCAAGAGTACGCTGCTTAAGTTGTTATCCGGTCAATTACGTGACTATCAAGGTCGATTACAGTTGAATCAGAGTGACATGCGAAAGCTGAGCTACGCTGCGATCAGAGATAAGGTCATCTACATCGACCAATCACCATATCTATTCAATGATACGATTCAATATAATTTGGAACTAGGACAAAAATTCTCAGAGAATGAGCTGATGGCTGCATTGGACAAAGCAGATCTGCTTTGTTTTATCGATCAGCTTCCACAAAAACTTAAAACGCCTGTAGGAGAAGGTGGAACGAATTTGTCGGGCGGCCAGAGACAGCGCTTGGCCTTGGCTCGCGGCTTGTTGAGGCAAAAAGAGTTGTTTTTGTTGGATGAATCGACCAGTAGTCTAGATAAGGCAAGTGCGATCAAAGTAGAAAATGACTTTTTGAGTCAGCCCAAGATCACAGTAGTCTTTGTGAGCCACCAACTGCATTCAGAAAACAAAGACAAGTTTGATCAGATGATTCGTGTCTGATGAAAAGCTTGTATTGATTTTGACTAAATCAGTCAATAAAAACCCTCAAGATTGGTTTTAAATCCAATTTTGAGGGCTTTTTGTATCAATTTTCTTTTAGGATATCAAGACATTTTTGTTGGATGGCGTTTGGAATAAAATCTTTACGGATGCCAAGTTTGGCATGGCAAAACTCGCGTTGTCCTTCAATTAAGGGCAGTGATTTGATACCAGGGGTGTTTCGCTTGATCGCCATGTCCATCAAGTAGCTGACTCCCATCCCTTGGGCAACGAGCTGTGTGATGGCATCGATACTATCGATCGTCAGTTTCTTCTTAGGAACCATTTGTGTTTTTTCAAAAACTTTTTCGAGTGCGACTCGCGATAGAAAGCGTTTGTGACGCATGATGAACGGCGTCTCGTCAAGTTCACGGATATCGATCGCGTCTTTTTGAGCCAAAGGGCTTTTGGAAGGAACGATGAGTTTATATTCATGTTGATTGAAAGTCGTGGTCTTGATCTCGGGTTCATTGTCATCCATCAACTCAGAAAAGATGATGGCATCATATTTTCCTTCGCAAAGATGTTTTTCAAGAAAACGTGAGTTTTCCATGTGCGTTTCCACATGAGCCAAAAGGTGTCCACGATTCAGCTTCGTGATGACGTTTGCAAGCCAAGCGTTGCCGGCTAGTTCGGAATAGCCGAGCCGAAAATTGTTCTGACTTGCGCGTAAGACTTCTCTTTTAACGTTTTCTTCTTGTTGAATCAGTTTTTTAGCATTGAGATACAAGACTTTCCCGGCTGGTGTAACGGTCAATTCAGAGCGGCTGCTTTTTTGAAAGATCAATTTAGTTCCTAAATCTTTCTGAAGGCGTTTTGCCATCGCGGTGATCGCCGGTTGTGTCACACCATAAGTTTCTGCCGTATTTGCGAAACTTTTTGTCTCAATCAAAGTGCAATAATAATTAAGGTCTCTGAATTCCATGTGATTTCTCCTAGGGCAATTAACAAATCCCATCATCTCTTTTGATCACTTATTTTTATTTTAAAAAGCATTTATGGAAAACATTATGCTAATTTTAAAATGGTAAGTTGAATGAAATGACTGGTGAATAAGTATTACAGAGGACAATGAGTGATGAAAAAGAGATGAGTAAAATTGAAATTGCTTTCAAAATATGGTTAGATTAAATCAGCAGTTTGAAAAATATTATTTTAGTGAGGAAGTCGGTAACGATGTTTGAAACTGCAAATATGAGATGGCGCGCGGATTACGATGTCATCGTACTTGGCTTTGGCGGTGCAGGTGGTACGGCAGCACGATTCGCGGCAGATCAAGGTAGTCATGTCCTGATCGTTGAAGCTGCACCATTTGGTCATGAAGGTGGGAATACACGTTATGCTGCACAGCATGTTGCGATGGCACACGATAAAAATGCAATTACTGCTTATTACCGTGCCTTGTCCTCTCCTTTTCATCTCCCTGATTCAATTTTATCAGTTTATTTAGATGGCTTTGTCAAAATGCCGCAATATTTTGAAAAGTATCTGGGAATTAAACCTTTTGTTTGGTCACATGATGTAAAACCAGGTGATCCGCTAGCGACTAAAGCACATTTGGCAGAATATCCGGAATATCCTAGTAGTGAAACTTTTGATTTTGCTTTGGTTCATGCACGTGATTTTGATGCAGGATTATGGAAAATCATCCGTCAAGCGATTTTGAAACGTCAAAATAAGATCGATGTCTGGTTGAATTCACGAGCTGAACATCTGATCTTGGATCCTGTGACGCATCAAATCAATGGTGTTGAAATCACTCGTCAAGGACATACTTATCTCGTTCATGCCCAAAATGGTGTCATTTTGGCAACCGGCGGTTTTGAAAACAACGTTCAAATGCAACAGGATTTCTTGCACGTAGCACGACTGACACCATTGGGAACACGCTATAATCGTGGGAGTGGCATACGAATGGCTCAAGAAATCGGTGCAAAACTTTGGCATATGGGTAATTATGAGTCTTTAGGCGTGATTCCAAGCTATACCTTTGAAGAATCTGCAGGTGAGCGCGGCCGTCAAATCAGTCATTGGAAATTGCTTTACAGCGGTTCGATTTTGGCAGTTGCGGATGATGGTACGCGATTCATGCCTGAAGACGCTGGATATCGGCATGGACACATTTATCAACATGGCGAATATTTGTTACCACATGCCTATGAAAGCGCTTGGCTCATTTTCGATCAAGTTCAATATGATGCTTTTGTTGCAGAATTGAAGGTCAAAAAACAGTTGCGGTACCCGAAATTCATGTCAAAATTAGTTCGAGCATCAGATTTAATATCACTCAGCCAAAAAATCAAAGTTCCAGAAAATCATTTGAAACAAACGATTCAAAATTTCAACTTGGCAGCAGAGCAAGGAAAGGATCTGCAGTTCGGACGATCTCCTGAAACGATGCGTGCGTTTCAACAAGGAAATGTTTATGCAATCAAGCTGGCACCAGCAATTTTGAATACACAAGGCGGCCCGATGCGTGATGAAGAAGCTCGTGTTTTGGATACTGATTTGAAGCCAATCGGTCATTTATATAGTGCTGGTGAATTGGGTGGCATCTGCGTCAATCGCTATCAAGGTGGTGGTAATCTGGCCGAGTGTCTGATTTTTGGCAAGATTGCTGGTGAGAATGCTGCTAAAATCAAACAAGATCGGGAAACCATCACGGTTTCAAAGCCGCTTCCTCAAATAAATGATCTTGTAGATGGGGAAAAAATCGGGAATGTTTCTTTAGGCGCTCATCAATATCTGGGGATCAGTGAAGCCGGTATGGGCGGAAAAATCGTCGTTCGCGTCACTTATCAAGATGATCGCCTTCAGCAAGTTGAAGTGCTCTCACATCACGAAACTGAAGGTATTGGTCTTGAAGCAATCAAACGACTTCCCAATCAGATGGTCACGATGAATTCGGCACACGTTGATGCAGTTTCTGGCGCCTCAACGACGACACGTGCTTTGACACAAGCGGTCGATCAAGCGCTTGAAAAAGCAAAACAAGATGGTGAATGATTTAAAAATAACAAAAAAACTGCTTCAATTATAATGAAGCAGTTTTTGTATCACTAAAAAAGATAATCAAGCTTTTCGAAGTTTATTCATTGCATCTTTAACCGCTGCTTTGAATCCTTGACTGGTGGAACTAGCACCAGAAACTGCATCAACTTCGAATGTGTTTTTTGCAAGCATTTCCTTGATCAAAACCGGAATCGCTTTACCACCAACTGTTGGTGTCTCATTTTGTTGCAACGTTTCAATATTGGTTATTCGCTGTGTTTTGTGATCGACACTTATGCGAACAACGATTGGTAAGTCTCCCAATCCTTGATTGCTAATGCCAATAAATTGATCAGGACCAGCTTGAAAACTTTTAGCAGATATTTGAGCATCCGTTTTAAGATCGGGATTAGTGATGTGTCCACGTGATGCGGAAGTGACTGCGTCGACTTTAAAATCGAAATGATCATTTTTAGGCGTTGCAGCATTTTCACCAGCAATACGACCAGAAATAAGCAGATCAGCGATACTGTTGGCACCGATATATTTTGTTGCGAAAAGGTCTCCAAGCTCACCTGCTTCGTACAAATGTGGAATTATCCTACCATCAAGATCCAAAACTTCTGTTTTACTATTCCGTCGTGCACCGCCATGTGTATGCAAAATATTATGACGAACACTGATTGCATAATAAGGGCCATCGTCAAAGGCACGCATCGTTTTAATGTCACGATTTAAAGCGTAATCGTGTTTTTGAGTGACCATGAAGTTAAAGTCTGAAACAGCTTGAAGAAGTTTTGGCGCTTTTATCTTTTGTGCTAACTCAGTGATTGTGTCTGCTTTAATTGCGCAGGAAAGCATTTCTTTTATTTGTGTAGCCTGTTTTGACGTATCATGTTGCAATTTTTTGTATTGAGTTTGATCAAAAACAATGTGGGGATGATTTTGATTGGGTAACATGATCCAATCGCCATGATTATATTTGTAACCATGGCGATCTTCTTCATCTTCCTTATAATAGCGAGTGCCATCGTCGCCGGCAATGAAAAGACTGCCGGTAAAAAGTGACTTCCAATTGATCATATAGGCAAAACGTTCGTGCTTCTTACCTTCGTTCAATGAAAGACCATGTGAATCATAGTTGTGCATATGCCACAGTCTAGCACCTACCTCGATTGCAAAATCAATGCCTTTTCCTTGATTATAAAGTGTTCCAATAGGTGCTAAAGCACCTTGTCCCAAGAAAGTTTGAACCATTTCAGAATTGTTTTCAAAACCGCCTAGACTCATTACAACACCATTTTTTGCGGCGATGTTCCATAATTTTCCTTTTCGCTTGATTTGAACACCAACGACCGTCTTCGTCATTGGATCTTGGATTAAATGTTCAGCCGGGGACTCATACCAAACATCAATTTTATTGAGTCGCTGATAAACTTGTTGACGCAGCAGTTTCCAAAAGCCGCCGTTATAAAGTCCCTTTGTCATCGTTTGTGACTGCATCGCATCTGAATGCTGATACTCAGGATATTCACCTTGTGGTCGGCGTCCAGTTGGCTGTGCTTCGATGTTAAAAAACTTTTTAGTATAAATTTTGGTGGCCATTACGTTTTTGATAAAAGTATCAAGAGTGTCTTCGTCGACATTAAATGGTGCGTAGGTTTGTAGGTAGTATGTTTTGAGTGCATTGAAATCTGTCCCATAAGCAATTGCACCTCCTGCAAAACGTGTATTGCCGCCCTCACTACCTTCTGGAGCTGCATCGATCAAAAGTACTTTAGCATTTTGATCCGCAGCAAAACGTGCGGCACCGGCACCGGCACCACCAAAGCCGATGACGATGACATCATATTGCGCTGACCATTTTAAAGAATCTTTATAAAACATGCTTTCTCCTTGAATTTCAAAATCTTTTTTGTTAAGCTTAACGCTCAATTACATGGTGATACCGCGTAAAATGATGATTGCGGCCAAGACAAAGAATGAAATGATTGTTGTGAGAAACATAGAACTTGACATTTCGCGTTCGCCTGTTTTATATTGCTGTGCGAGAATTGTTGGAAAAATCAATTCACTAATGGCCATCATTAACGTGATTTGATTCGTCAAATCAGTCGATTCTTTTAACATTACTAAAATAGCAAAGACAGATAGCGGAACTAAAATGTTTTTACATAAGACATTGACCCAAACTGCTTTTGAAAAAGAAGGTTTGGTAAAAAACAAAGTCATTCCGATGGAAAATAATCCCAATCCAGCAGCTGTTTTGCCTAATTCTGTGAATGTTGCTTCTAGAATAGCTGGTAAATTAAGACCTAAAAGTGCTGTAATCAAACCAAGTAAAGCAGAATAAACAACTGGCTTTTTCAAACCATTTAAGATTGCTTTGCCAGCTTTAGCTGCAACGCCTTTTCCAGAACCATCATCTTCGGTTGAAGCAAGAACTACGAAAGTTAATGGCAACATCAGTGCGTTCATTACCAAACCACCTAGAGAAAGGCTTATGGCAGCATTTTAGGATAAAGGGAAGTGATCAAAGCAGGCCCGACAAATAAAATGGCTGGTGTTGAGATTGATAAAGCACGGATGGCAGACAACGCAACAGAAGCATGTGTGAGATGACGGCTAACAGCGTAAACGATAAGCCACCAAAGCATCATGAAAACTGCTAAGTAGAACACGACTTTCCAATTGGCGAAAATCATTTGACGTGACATTTGGTTCAATGTGAAGAACAATGATAATGGTAAAGCGAAACTCATCACAATTTTGTTCACAATTGCTGGGGTTCCTTCTTTGAAAGACTTCGTTGCACCGGCGAAATAACCGAAACAAACGGTGAAAACGATAGGTAAAATACAACCGATTAAAGTTTGAATCATTTTTAACTCCTTACTAATTGATTCATTAATTAAAGATCCTTACGAAGATTAATTTAACGTTTTCATAAATAAAAGTGAATGAAAGCAATTGTGAAAGGAAAAATGGTAATATGTTAACGTGAACCTTGTTAGGCGCTTTGTACTAGTCATGTGAAGCTCTTAACTTATAGGACAAAAAATTTGATTGATAAACATAATTGATATTAAATTGATGTGATTGATACGGATTAGCGTGATGACAGGAAAGTATGATGAAGTCGTCATGATTCGAGAAAGGACTATTGATGAACGATCGCGACTTAACTTATTTTTGTAAATTAGTCGAAACAGGTAGTTATACTGCTACTGCAAATTCTTTTGGCGTGACACAACCAACGATTTCAACGGCAGTCAAGCGACTCCAACTACAATATGGGGATGCATTGGTCAAACAAAAGAATCGTAAGAGTCAGTTAGAATTGACTCCTGCAGGTAAAGTGCTTTATCAAAAAGCACAAAAGTTGATCAAAGAACTGGCATCATTGAATTACGATGTCAAGCACGCCAGTGATCATAAATTGAGAATTGGCTTTTCTGGCATCGCGGGTACGATTTATATTCCAGAAGTGATCAAGCGTTTCTATCAACAGGGCTTTTTGTCTATGTTGGAGACGAAATACGAATCTTCTTCAATTGCCTTAAAAGATTTATCAGTGGATAACGTTGACGTGGCGCTCTTTTCTTGGTTAGTTCCATTCAATGATCCTGCCTATTATTTAAAGACGCTGCGTAAGAGCGAATTGGTTCTCATCGTGCCTAAGAGTGATCCACTTGCTCAAGAAAAGACGGTTGGGACGCAAGCAATCAAAGACAGAGAATTCGTCGCCCGTGGTGAGCGCTACATGACACGTGAAGCACTGGAACGATTAGGCGAATTAGGTGAGTTCACACCTAAAGTGATCTACACGGCAAGAACGATGAAGTTAGTGATCGATCTGGTTGCAAAAGGAATCGGCATCGCATTAGTCGTTGAAGACACGGTCAAAGATGATCCGGACGTGGCAGTGATCCATTTGAACGACGATGAAAAACTGTGGTGTTACATGCAGATGGCGATTCGTAGCGACTTCATGCCAAATACTTATCAAAAACAAGGTATCGATATTTTGAAAAGTATTGAATAAAATGAGTATCAACGAAATCAATATAACTCATAGCGGCTCGTTTGCTTTTTGAACGAGGCGTTTTTTTTATGTTAAAATTAAAGCGGTTGCATTATGAAAGCATCAAGGGAAGAAGGCACATAAAATGAATCATCAGCGGTTGATTCCTTTATCGGGAACGGTCAATTTTCGTGACGGCGGTGGTTACCCAACCAGTGATGGTGCTTTCGTTCGTTGGGGTCAATTTTACCGATCAGATTCACTTAGTCGCTTGAGTGAAGCAGATCAGAAAGAACTCCAGCGCTTGAACGTGACGGTTGACTGCGATTTGCGTTCTTTAGGCGAACAGAAAGATTATCCGGATCGACTTTGGCCGCAAGCACGTTTTTTTGATTGTCACATTTACCCTGAAAGTCAAGAAGAATATCAGGAGCAAACGCGCAAAGGCGTGCGTTTTTGGCGTGGTGTCCCGAAGATGACGTCTTATTTGGATCAGATCTATCAGCGTGTGTTGCTGACGCCAGTCAGTCAGCGTGCTTTCACGAAAGTGTTTGAGCAGCTGCTTACCCTGCCGGAAGATCAAGCACTGGTTTATCACTGCAGCGCTGGAAAGGATCGGACAGGGATCGTGAGCACATTGTTGTTGATGGCCTTAGGTGTCAGCGATGATCTTATTGCGCGGGATTATATGCTGACTAATAAGTTGTACGATTTTGCTTGGCAAAAGCAGCATCCAACCGCAGACCAGCTTTCTCAAACGATCGCAAAAATGAATGTGACACAAGGGGATGCCACGGCGGTTTTAGGATTGATCAAAACGATCCGTGTTGGCTGGGGAAGCTTCGATGCCTTTTTCGTCAAAGCACTTGGATTCAAAAAATCACAGCTTGAACAGCTGCGGAAGCGTTATTTGACGTCAACTTCAAAGGCGTGAGCGGCAAAAAATAAGCATTTAAAAAGCAGCTCGAGTTTGAGCTGCTTTTTTGTCTTCAAGGTATAATTTTAATGATTCCAAATGTGGACACGTTTTTCAGGTGACAAATATAAGTGATCTCCCGGTTTTACCTCATAAGTTTGATACCAAGCATCGAAATTTTGAACAGGAATGTTGACACGCAAAGTGGCTGGCGCATGAACGTCACGCATTAGAACTGCTTTTGCATATTCTGGACGCATTTTTGTGCGCCAAGAAACGGCATAGGCTTTGAAGAAATCTTTAAGATCTGCAATGCTGGCTTTTTTGAGCAAGTCGAGCGTGACTGCCATTCCCGCATTGTCTGCCAGATTTTCACTGACGGCAAGTTTGCCGTTGACTTTCGTCCCCTCATATTCTTGACCATCAAATTGAGCTTCCATCGCAGCGATCACTTTTTCAAAGGCTTTCCGATCCTCTGCAGTCCACCAATTTTTCATCGTGCCGAATTCGTCAAAAAGGGAGCCATTGTTGTCGAAAGCATGAGAGATCTCATGGCCGATCGTCACGCCAGTGCCACCAAGTTTTTGTGCACGTGTCCATGTGTAGGCATAAAAAGGCGGCTGCAAGATGCCAGCAGGGAACGTGATGTCATTCGTCGATGGGTTGTAGCAGGCATTGACTAAATGTCCTGGCATTGCCCACTGGCTGCGGTCAACAGGTTCGCCGATGCGTGGCAGCCAGAAATCATTAGTCTTTTGCGCCAAAGCGGTCACTGCAGTCAGCAAGTCGTCGTCTTTTTGCACGTCGAATGTTTCATAAAGTGAGAAAGGATGGTCTGGATATCCCATTTTGACGACCATCGTATCAAGCTTGCGCAGTGCTTTTTTCTTCGTTGTTTCACTGAGCCAAGTATTTTCTTGAAGTTGACGCTGATATTGTGCGATGATCTCATGGACCATCGCGGTGATGTCTGCTTTTGCTTTTTCGCCAAAATACGTTTTACCATAATAAACGCCGATTGGGTCAGCGAAGAAACGGTTAGTGATCTGATAAGCCTGTTTGACTTGACTGACGGGAGCTTTTTGGTGATAAAGTGTGCGTTGGTAAGTCCCCACTAAGATGCGCCAGTCATCGCTCAAATATTGGCCGTCTTGAAGCAGTTCTTGGATCAATGCCATCGCGTACCACTCGTGATAGTTTTCTGGAGTGATCAGCTGATTTAACTGTTCAAAATAAGCTTTTGAAGCTAATATAACGTGGTCAGGTGTTTTTCCTGCCAATGTGCTCAAGACATCACTTAAATGTGTTGCTTGCGTCAAAGCGGCAAAATCAGACCAATCATAAGGGTTGTTGTAGGTGTGCTCATCAGCCAGCTCGACGTTCGTCGGCAAATAAGCAGCGATGCGGCGATCAAAGGCCATGGCGTCATCGACTAAGTTTGCCGATTCTGCTGCTGGAAAGCCGGCTTTTTCTAGTACGGCTCGTGCCATTTTCTGCCAAATAACTAACCATTTTTTGGCTTCGTCTGTTAGATCACGATATAACGCAGCGTCTGGCAAGATCAATGATGGACCATAAAGCAACAACGCATAGTTCTTGGCATCGTTGAAATCTGAGTCGACGTAGAATTCAAAGGGAAGTGCATAATCGCCCTTGACCAAGTCGTACAGATGATCTTGAAATTGCGTGAAAGTCGTTAGTTCTTTCAAGAAAGCCAAACGCGCGGCTGCTGGTTGAAAGTCTAAACGATCCCGTGTTTTGAAATCGTTTGCCTTTGTGAAAAAGTGTGCTGCCGTTTTCAAAGCGTGATCATCATCTGGTTCTTCAGCGGTTTGATCCAATTTTTCCAAGTCTTTGACTAGCGTTTCACGAATATCATCGGATAAATCGCTGTCTGCACCGATCTGTACTTTGTCATCGGGAATCACAGCTTTTTCTTGCCAGTCGCCGTTGACTGCAAGGTAGAGATCGTCTTGAATCCGTATCTTTTGTGACATGAGATCACACTCCTTAAATTATGTATTCATTTTATTTTAATGAATTAAGTCTAATTAAATTTGCTGGCTTCGTCAAGTTCTTTTGCCAGACATGACAAAAGGTTGTTTATTCGCTTTTAAAGTGATAAAAATCAAATAGAAAGAGAGGCTTGAAATGATCGATGTTATTTGTGACGATATCACGAAATTCAAAGGAGATGCGATCGTCAATGCCGCCGATCCGATTCTGTCCGGCGGTGGTGGCGTTGATGGTGCGATACATCGTGCTGCGGGGCCTCAGCTCGCTCAAGCTTGTCAAAAGCTCCATGGTTGTTTGCCAGGCGAAGCTAAACTGACGCCGGGTTACCGATTACCTGCTCGTTACGTGATCCATACGGTTGGGCCGATTTACACCGGAAGTTTGCAGGATGAATCTGTTTTAACGGCTTGCTATGAAAACGCGCTTTCTTTAGCTGCACAGCGGCATTTAAAAACAGTGGCTTTTCCGGCTATTTCGACTGGTGTCTATGGTTATCCAGAAAAGAAGGCTGCACAGATCGCGGTTAAAACCGTCATCAAGTGGCTTAAAGACCATCCTGATACTGAAATAACCGTTACGTTATGTGCATTCGATGCGCAGACTGCTGCAGACTATCGTACTTTTTTGAAAAAATTTGGTTATCAAAAATGAGATCACTTCTTGAGGTGATCTCATTTTTGATTTTATTGATTTAAAGTTTGGCGAAGAAATCAGTAAAGAGCTGATCTTGTTCTGAACGTGTTTCCCATAGTGTTTCGGGATGCCATTGTACACCTGAAAGTTGGCCATCTTGAGATTCGATTGCTTCGCAGATGCCATCAGGAGCAAAAGCAACAGCTTTCAAACCAGGCGCCAGATCCTTGATACCTTGATGGTGAAAACTATTGACGTAAGGATGACTGCCGATACTGGTGATCAAACGGCTGTCTGCGCTGACTTCGACATGATGACTAGGTTGTGTGAGCACACTTTTTTGTTTGTGTTGAATTCCAGCGCCTGAGTTTTGTGCATAAAGATCCTGGTACAATGTACCGCCTAAGGCAACGTTGATCAGCTGCATGCCACGGCCGATCCCTAAAATCGGGATTCCGGCTTTTCGAGCGGCTTTGACGAGTGCAATTTCGAATCGGTCGCGTTGCGGCATCGTTTCACCAAGAAAGGGCAAGGGTTCTTCGTTATAGAAGATCGGTGTGATGTCGGTTCCCGAAGTCAAGATCAAGCCATCAAAATCGGTTTGTGAAAGTGAGATCGGTTCCGGTGCTGTTGCAAGCAGCAGCGGCCAATAACCATTTTTCGTGATGACACGTGTATAAGCTGCAGGTGATTCAAAAGATTGGGCTGTCATCGCGACAGTCAAGGCAATTTTTTTCATTGTGACCTCCTGTCTCCTATGATCAGTTCGCTTTAGGATGAACTTTCGTCAAAAACACGACTAATAAGAAGTTGAGTAGCAAAGTGAATCCTGTCGTCAGGAAAACCATCGCATAAGTCGAAACACCGGAGATCGTTGATCCCATCAAAGAACCTAAAACTGCACCGATGGCCTGGAAAGACTGATTATAACTGAAGATTCGGCCAAAGGATTCTTGAGGCACGTTCAGAGTCAATACGGTTTGTGCGGCAGGCATCATCCCAGCACTTGCGATGCCGAGCAGGAATCGTAGGAAAGCAAGCAGCCAAGGTGAATTCGTCATGGCCATCGGGATGAACAGGATCGTTGCGGCAATCAATCCAATGCGCAGTACTTTTTGCGGACCGATCGCATCCATCGTATGGCCAACCTTAGAAGCTGAGATCAGTGTTCCAAGTCCAGGTGTTGCAGCGACGATTCCGGCGACGAACGCAACGTTGCCAGCGCCATGCATCATGTCGCGAACATAAAGCGAAACGATGGGATCGATGGACATCGTCGAAGATTGGACGATCATGGTCGTGATGAACATGATGATGATTAGTCGCAAGTCAGGAACTTCATGCATGATCTCTTTCATTGGCTTCATCTCTTCACGTGCGACAGGTGTAAATTGTTCATGGACGAGATATTTTGTCGTGAAAAAAACAAGCAGCATCAAGACGCCAGTAATGAAGAAAGGAATCCGATAGCCAAAAATCCCTGATAGTGATCCGCCTAGCAAAGGCCCAACAAGGTTTCCGGCAGTTCCGGCGGTCATCATTTGACTCATGACCCAACCGCTACGTCGATGCGGTGTCTCACTAGCCATCAACGCCGTCGCGTTGTTGATGTAGCCAGAAAACAAACCTTGAATGAAACGCATGACGATGATAAACCAAGCACTAGTCGCTAAACCTGTAATAAATATCGTCAAGCTCATGACACCTGATGCTCGCAGACACATCAATTTTCGCCCTTTACGGTCTGCCAAACTTCCCCAATAAGGGGAGATCAGTGCTTGTGCGATAAAGGTCATCGCAAAGGCCAGTCCTGAATAAAGGTTTAGCTGCAGTTTTGAATAATGTCCCATCGTCGCCATAAAAAGCGAAATAAAGGGCATCGTCATCGAATAACCCATTCCCGTGATGAAACAGCCTAGCCACAACGTGATGAAAGCAGTCCGCCAACCAGCAGGATACTTATTTTTTTCAGTTTTTGACACGATTTCATCTCCAATTTTCTTAATTCACTTTTCGTTCAAAACTTTATTCTACCACAGAGAGTTTAAGCGGTTGACTTTATCCATGAGTTATGCACTTTCTGATCGGAAGAATATCTGCTTTTAAACTGCTGTGATATGATTGAACCCTAAAGAAGGAAAGGAATTTGATTCAAGATGCAAAAAGATGAAAAAAAGGTTTTGAGCCGGCGTACTTACCGTGAGCGCCAAAAGGTCCACTTAGATCTTTGGCAATTTGCGGAAGAACACCCTTATGTTTCAGTGGGTGCTATCGTGATGGCCCTTTTTTTGGCCATGGCACATTTATGGGTGTTTTTGGGAATCTGGTTCCTTTTAGTGATCGGCGTGATCGTTTACATCGGATATGACCGAAATTCCAAGCGTACATTGCGTTTAGAAGTCAAATTAACGGGTGCACGAAAACTTCGATTGTTGAAAGCCATACAACTCGGCGGTTCGATCGTGATGTTTTTAGCGGCTTATATGCGTCGTATCGTCTCGATCAATTTTCAATCTGCTGGTGCACAAGATAGTTTTCAAATCTTACAAGGCTTTTTGCAGACCAACAACCAATATGCCCAGCAAGGGTCGCGTTTACTGAATTTGCTCAACAGCTTTTTGGGTAATGGGCTGTTCGCCCAATATCGGTATGCGACGAGTAGTGCTCAATTCATGAGTGATGCTTCGGGTCGCTGGATCGTCATCTGGATCTTTGCGCTGATGATCGCACCTGCCATCTGTTTTTTGTCGCAATTCTTGCGTGAACCATACTCACGCCGCATGTCGCTGATCACGTCGGCAATTTCTGTCGGACTTTTTGCATTGACGCCGTCTGTGATCCATCGGCTCGTCATTCAATACGCGATCAACCATCAAATGAATCAAGCAGTCGTCAGCAATGCCTTCAGTGTTGGCCCGATGGCTTACATTGCAATCGTTTGCTCGTTGATCGTTTTTACTTTGTCATTGTATCGGTGTGTCAAGCACGATCAATTTTGAGATTTTGCAGTGATCGATTTCATACTTATTTGTCTTTGATCGTGAATCCGGCTCAAAAGATAGCCGCTCATGAAACCTAAGATCAGCGTTGCAGTCAAAAAATCCATAAAGTTTCCAGCATAGAAAGCTGCGGCTAAGGCGAGCGCGTTCGTCATGAGTAAACTTGAAATTGCCAGATCACGGCAGGCTCTTTCTCGCAGCCAATAAAAGAGGCTGTACAGTAAGATGCCGAGGTATGGGAACAAGAATAATGCCATACCGATGTAGCCTAATGAATAAGATTGTGACACAAAGTCTCGTTCAATCGAGTAGATATTCGATAGACGTGTGAAAGAGATTCCCAACCATTTGTCCCATTTGTTGTTGTTGGTCTCTCTAACTTTGTTTAACATTGTTTCTTCGACGCGACGACCGTTCATTCGGTCGTAGGCAGGCCAATGCATCACTTTTTTCCAAAAGTAAGGATCTCTTTGATAAGGATAGCTTTTCAAGATAAAACGCGGATTGATTGAGTAATTATTATGATATTTTCCAATAAAGCGACGCAAAAAGTTGCGCTTTTCTTTTTTTGTTTTGGCCCGTGCTAAACCACGAGTCATCTTGGCATCAAGTGTTTTTTCTGAAAGTTTTCCTTTAGAATGCGTTTCTTTTTGCGCAATAGAGGCTTCAAATGCAACACGTTTGTTAGAAGGACTGACGGTAAAAAGTACACCATAGCACAAGAAGATCGCCAAAAAAGCAACCAGCGCTTTCCAAGTGAATGTTTCGTTGCGTAGGATAAAAATATGGATCGCGTAGACGATCAAAAAGCCGATCATCACGATGCCAAATCCGAGCGTTGCAGTCTTCGTCCCCAACATCAGCATTGCTAACATCTGCAGGACCAAGATCGTGACATTTTGCCAATTAAAATGCCGTACGACTAACCAGAGTGTTAATGGCAGCAGCATCAGCAGGATTGCAGATGTCGTGTTGGCAAGGAAAAAGAAACCTTTTGAAGATAAAAAGAAATAGCTGTATTTGGTATTCGTGAACCATGAAAAAATGTTGGCTTTGATCCAATTCAATTTAACCCAATTATTATAAGAACTAAGCGATTTAACAAAAAGATTCGAGAAGACGATCACACCACTCGTCACGCCGACTAAACCTTGAATGATATGTTCATACTGCTTTTGAGAAACTTCTAAATAACGTGCTAAATAAATGACCAATAATGGTAGAAACAGACGAATCAAATAGAAGATTTCACTTATCGTCGAGTATCCATAGTCATTAGGGCTGATGCTATTGAAATTTCGAACATGATAGAGATGGCACAGCGCATAAATCAAAAGCACTGCCAGATATAATTGAAGCCATCGCTGTTTAACAAATCGCTTCTGGTTGCAGTTATCTGCAAGGAAGAAACCTGTCAAGCTGACTAGCGCGATAATTCGAAAGAGTGTCGGAATCGCAAAATGAAAAATGTCAGATAGCGGCGGTACGTAAAACCAATAAATGTCTAAAAAAGGTTGCGCTAGAATAAACCAAACGAAGGCAGTTCGTATTTTTTTCACAGTAGATCCTTTCAAATAACTAATAACAAATTTGATTATAATACACCAAATTATTTTTTTCTTGTGAGGCTTGAAAATTAATCAATTTGATAAAAACGTCTCGTCGAACGATTTAGCAAATGGTTTTTATCTTGAATGCTGTCTCGATTGTGGTACTTCAATCCATATCATACAGTATAATGGTTCGATCAATTTGATTGTATGAAGTGCTTGTTGTGTTTCTGAACACATTTTTCTTTTGTGTGATATAGTAGTCATGAACAAAATTTAACGTTCGTGAGGAAGTCAATGAAAATGTCAAAAATTCAAATTCTGAAAAACAAATCTTTACGTTGGACTGCTTTGATTGCTGCGGCATTAACTGCTGTCAGCATCGGTTTGTCTGTTAAGACCTCAACGGTTGCTGCAGCAAGCACGACCGCGGCTAAGAGCACTGCGGTGTCAGGAAGCCAAGAAAAGCCATTGAGCGGCACTGCTGTCGTGACTTATCCAGGCCCAGGCTTCGTTCACTTGATGAGTGCCAACGGTTCATACAACACGGGCACGATCTATGATCGCTACATTGGTGAAGGGACGACTTGGAAAGTTTACGCCGAAAAAACGATCGATGGCCAGCTTGCTTATCGTATCGGTACTGAACATCAATGGATCTTCGCCAAGTATGTCACGTTGAAGACTCCGTCGACCACACCAGCCAAGACGCCAACGACGCCTTTAAAGCCTGCAACGCCAACTAAACCAGCGACACCGGCTGCAAAATCGGAAGAGACACCATTGAGCGGAACTGCCGTCGTGACTTATCCAGGTCCAGGCTTCGTTCACTTGATGAGTGCCAATGGTTCATACAACACGGGCACGATCTATGATCGCTATATTGGTGAAGGGACGACTTGGAAAGTTTACGCTGAAAAAACGATCGATGGCCAGCTTGCTTATCGTATCGGTACTGAACATCAATGGATCTTCGCCAAATATGTCACGTTGAAGACTCCGTCGACCACACCAGCCAAGACGCCGACGACGCCTTCAAAGTCAGCAACGCCAACAACGCCAACTAAACCCACGACGCCAACAGAACAAGGAACGATTGTTCCTGTCGAAGGCGTGACTGCAACGGTGACTTACACAGGTAAAGGCAAGGTCGCTTTGCTGGATGGTAATGGCAATTATAGCAAACAGTACGTTGCCAAGAAAACGACGTGGAAAGTTTTTGCCAAGAAGACATTGAGCAATGGCAAAGTCTTTTATAAATTGGGCAGCGATCAGCAATGGATCCCAGCACAATACGTCAATGTTCATTAAAAGAAGAATAACTGATAAAGAATAAAAAAGATGAGGCAGCGATGCCCCATCTTTTTTTGTGGGAAGTAGAAAAATCGTCTTGAAAGCTAAAAGCTATAATGCTATTAATAAAGAAACAATATCAGCTTATATTTAAGCATTCAAAAGGTGTTCAACACGGTTTTAGAACTTCGTTAGATAAATGAAGTTGGATTTCATGGCATCGTAATAAGATTCCCCATTAGTCAGTAATATTTTAAAATGGTGCAAAAAAGCTATTGCATATTATTCGAAATACTCTTATATATTAATTAAGTAAATTTATTTTAGGGAGAAAGCTTAGAAGATAGAAATATGAAAAAAGTCAAAAGCATTGGGTTGCTTATTGTACTCATCTTAATGCTTGTTGGATGTACAAAGAACAATACTTATGCAGGAGTAAAAGTTGGTCAAAATGGTTATCGGGCAATTCAGAATTATCAGAAAGTCAGTGATAATTTTTTAAATGATCTAAAAAGATACGAACATGGAGGTTCGAGCAATACAGCAATTCAAAAATCATATTCAAAATGGAATTCTTATAATCATCCCTCTTTCAATGACAAGATTTATCTTGAGGGACTTCTTGGAAAAGAAAGTATAAAAGAAGGCACAAAAGCTTTAATAAGAATAGAATACATACACGCTGCAACAAAAATTGCTGAAGCAAACACGAAGAAGAATGTTTCGAAAGTTGTTGACCAAATGGAAAAAGATTCCAAATTATTCAATTATCTTAAAAATCAAAAAAACTCATAACGATCTGCTTTCAGTAAAATTTCCTTCTATACATTTAAACATCTGAATTATAAAAATAGCCATTGCAAAAATTAATGCAATGGCTTTATATATATTTAGAGGATTTAAATAGAAAATAAAAGGAGTTTATATATGGCTAAAGCTTGTGAGATCTGTCATCAAAAGATTGGTTTCTTTGACAGTAAGTATGTCACCACAGATGATAAGACGATTTGCCAATGGTGCTTTTCAAAATATGAAATTGCTGTTCCATTTGTACTAGATCGTGCGCCTGTAAGCATTACAGAAATTGTTCAAAAAACTGACTCGCCTGAAGTGTTGGCCTAC
>DICX01000077.1 GCA_002417825.1 Lactobacillus sp. UBA5815
CAGCAACGCATTCTGTTAAAGGTAAGACTTTAACTTACCTGCAAAAAAAATCAACCGAATGGAAATCAACTGTCAGCAAAGATGCTGACCAAATTGATAATGCTAAAAGTGCTATTAATAAGGCCAAGGATCAATTAGACACTTATGATGAATATTTGCAAAAGCAAAACGGGTATAACAGCCTTAGAGATGCCTATGATGCGAAACAAGATGAAATTGATAAGCAGGAGAAATTATTGAGTCAAACCAAGAAATCTTCTAAGAAAAAATCAATTGAGTCAACCATTCAAGACCTAACTAAACAGAAAAAAGAAGCCTATCAATCAATTACTCAGCTTACCAATACTGCTGAATATCAAAAACAGTTAAAAGATCGTACAAAAGCCGATCATGCAATTAGTATCGAAAAGAAAAAGATTAACGATATTAACGCAAAAAAGTCAAAGGATAAGAAAATTTATCAGACTTATCATAATGCTTATACTGCTAAGAAAAGAGCGGAAACTAAGAAGAAACAAACTCAAAATCGATCTAAAATTAGCGATAAAATTGCAGCTGCTAAGAAAAAATTTAAGATACATAAGAACGTGTATCTTAATGGATTAACAACGGTTCAGCGGGCAGATGCAATGACAAGCCGAGTTTTTATCTTAGGTGAATCAGATCCATCCGAAACTAACGATCAGGATGTGCCGACTAATGCTGTAGATAGATCAGATCCTCGAACTAATTACAGTGTTCGAAATTCCAAACAGTTATCAGGAACCTATTACTTATTTGGCAAAGCTAGTGATTTAGATTCACAATTTGAGATCTTACAAGGTTGGGCTAGAAAGGGCGTTGAGGTTACGGTGCGTGGCTTTTCAAAATGGGCACACGCCTATCTATCCTCTGTTGGTAAAACAGCCAACACAGCAGGTAACAAGAACTCATTGACGCTATCGATAACCTTTACGTATGCCATGAAGTCTAAAATCGATTATGCTAAAAAGAAATCAAAGAAAAAAACCAAGTCGTCAAGCACTAAAAAAAGTGGCACCAAGAAAACCACTCATAAAACGATAACCATTAAAACAGGAATGACCTATTGGTTAATTTCGCAAAAAACGGGAGTAAAAGTTTCTGAGTTAGAAAAGTTAAATAAGTGGCCAGCTAATTCAATCCCAGTTGGAGCGAAAGTGAGGTATGAATAATGCCAGTACATGATTATATTCCGGTATCACCAGATGATATTCCTTATCAGCAAGAGATTGATTTAGATTCAGGGAGCTATTTATTTGGGTTTCAGTGGAATGAAATTGATCAATCGCTTACAGTAGATATTTATCAACTCGATGGCACACCAATCTGGCTTGGAGAAGTGGCAACTTTAAATCAACCTTTATGGCGCGGTATAAATGCTCCAGGACTTCCAACTGAAACGATTATTCCAATGGATGAATCAGGAAATGAAGATGAGATTGATCTTGGAAACTTAGGCGATACCGTGCAGTTATGTATTGATGATATTCCGGACGGTGAGGATTAATGGCAGAAAAAACTACAAGCAAGGGTTACTATTGGGGATATTCGACTACTTTGGTTATTACTCATAATGGTAACCGATTAACGCTTTCAGAAAAGAAAGGCGTACCAATCAACTATGATATTCCCTCTGATGATGGTGGCAGTCCTGCTACCTGTACGGTAACCCTGTTTAATTTGTCAAAAACTCATTTGGCCAAAATCAATCAAAATGATCACATCATTGTTTACAGTGGGCCGACTGATCTCTACGGAAAATTAACTGAGGGAACCATCACTCAAATTGCTCCCGAAACCCAAAGTGGCATGGATAAGGAAACCCAGATAACTTTTGAAGAAGGGCGCGATTATTCAAAGGATAAGCGCCTTTACAGCAATTTTAATGGTTCGAAAATGGTAACTCACACTGTTAAAGCTAGTGATGGGAAGTCAATTTCATATAAGAAACGAAAGATCAGCAAAGTTAACATTACGTTCAAAAAAGGAACTAAAGCCAGCCAAATTATTGATCGGATTAAACGTGAGGCAAAAATTGAAATTTCAGCAATTAATTTAAAGAAAAATCATGTTTTCAAAAAAGGATATACACTGTCGGCCAAGCCTTTGGCAGCTATTCAAGCAATTGTAAAGGATTGCGGTAGCACTGTTTACTATCGTAAAGGCGCTTTATGTATTGATGATGGATCTAAGCCTAATCCTTACAATGAACATCTTTATCTCACTATGTACCATGGCTTAACTCAAGAGCCAACCTATAACAGTGATGATGACGGTAAGCCGACATGGACTTTAGAGTGCTTTGATGATCCACGTATTTGTGCCGGGTCAGCGGTTTATGTGAAGTCGACCAATCTTACTGGTCTTCAAAGAGTAAAAAGTGTTGATCATACTCATGACCAGGATTCTTATAAAATGGAAGTGGTAGTTTATGCCTAAAAAAAGAAAAGTTGCAATTGATGCCAAAAATAAGCAATCCAATTTTTTGAAAAATGAATTTTTGGAATTCTTTAAATCAGAAATTGATTGTCACATAATTGGACGGGTGATTTCATATGATAAAGCTCATCATCGTTGTGATGTTCAACCGCTACCGCTTCAATCAGATGGTGATAAACGAGCAGCCTTAACTGAAGTTATTGTTCCTG
>DICX01000069.1 GCA_002417825.1 Lactobacillus sp. UBA5815
AAAATATCGTTTAAAAGTAAGAAGACGATTGCCAGCATCTGTGTCGTTGTCTTGATTTTTCCCGGCATTCTTGCAGCTAAAACAGTTCCATTATTTTCAACCAAGAGTAACCGCAATCCCGTTACCGCCAACTCACGGCAAATAATGATTGCAACGACCCACGCCGGTGCCTTACCTAATGAAATCAGAAAGATCATCGCAGTCATCACTAACATCTTGTCTGCCAGTGGATCTGCAAACTTACCAAAATTAGTCACTTCATGCCGAGCACGCGCAATGTGTCCGTCTAACCAATCAGTAAAGGAAGCACCTGCAAAGACAATCGCTGCAACGATTTGAAACCAAGGAATCGCTGTGCCTAAAACAACTAGATCACCTGCTGGCCACTTGAAGATAATCAGTAGCATGAAAACTGGAATCAAAAAAATACGAAAAAGTGTTAATTTATTGGGTAAATTCATTATTGACCGTTTTGTCCTCCATTACTTTGACTCGAACTGCTTTGCGAAGTATTCGTTTGTGTGTTGTCTGAACCAAACAAGATCGTTAAAGTTTCTGGTGAATTTGACTTTGTTAATGGGACTTTATGCCCAGCAATTTCAATTTGAATGCTGGTCGCATTACCTAAAGTTACTGAAACTTGTTTGACTGATTGGCTTAAGTTGACTTCTTGTTTTTGTGCTGCATTCAATGTTCCAGAAAATGCGCTTTGACCATCCACTGTCACTTGAGACCAAACTGCTGTGGCACCTGCAGAAAGAACAAGTTTCCGATCATTAGCCAAATTAGTCACGCGATAAGTCGAATTCCCCTCAGAAACGATTTTAACTGCCTTGGGTTTAGGCTTTTGAGACTTTGAAGCTGTTGTACTCTTATTTGACTTGACTCTCTTTTTAGAAGATATCTTTTGTGATGAAACGGTAACTTGATCGGATGTTTTGTTTGCAGTTGAAGAATTTGGACGAGCCAACAGACGTGATGAAACAAGATAGACGAGAACGATCACTAAAACAACGATCAGTCCAACAACTAATTTAGGAAGATAAGTGGCCATCAATCCTTTTTTACTGTTAGTTGTTGCATGGACTTCTTCGCTTTTGTTATCGATCGAATTTTCAACATATTTTTCAGGACTAGCAGCTGGAACATTCGTTTTATCCTGCTCTAAGAGTTCTTTACCATCCAATCCAACAACACTCGCATATTGCCGGATAAAAGCACGAACGTAAAAATCCCCTGGAAGCTTATCAAAATCATTTTGTTCGATCGCCGTTAAATATCTGCTTTGAATTTTTGTCGTCTTTTCAATGTCCTGAATCGACAATCCTTTGGCTTCTCTAGCGCTACGTAATTTTTCTCCGATATCAGCCATACTAACCTCTTATTACACCATAATCTTCTTTACACAGTATACCATAAAGCTGGCATTTGACAGGACTACATCAGCCAACCACCATCAACATAGATCGTTTGCCCCGTAAGGTAATCAGCACGCGGATCAAGCAATGTTTTAACCCAATATGAGATTTCCTTAGGCTGGGCAAGTCGACCAGCTGGAATTTCAGACTTGACTTGTGCCATTGTTTGTTCAGAAAAAATTTGATTCATTGAGCTTTCAACAGCGCCTGGCGCCAAAACATTGACAGTCATGCCATTTGAAGCAACTTCACGTGCATAACTCTGAGCAAAGCGACTCAGTGCGCCTTTAGTCAAACTATAAATACTTTCCATTGCGCTTCCTTGACCACCGTAAACAGATCCCAAAAAAAGGATTCTTGCATGCGTCGTTTTAAGCAGTTTTGGTTCTAATAAACGAACGATTTTTACAGGCGTAATCAAATTGATCTGCATAATTTGGTCAATTTGATTCAAACTCTGCTCGCCAAAAAAAGAAAACTTTGTGATGCCTTGTGCAAATATCACAGTATTTATTGGAAGCAGCTGTCGAATGCCACGTTCAAGTTCATCATTAGAACACAAAAAATCAAGTTTAAACGGTAAAAAATCTTGTTTAGGATACTCCGAAACAAGTTTTTCACACTGATGATCAACCTGAGCTTCATGTCCATTAAAATGCAAATAAAGTGACCAACCACAATCAGCTAATTCTTGACATATCGCCTGACCGATAGCACCTGAAGCGCCAAAAACAAGTGCTCTTTTCATTGACTCACCCTTGCTTCACTCATGGGTTCTTGAATCACTGTATAACAAACGTATTTTTGCAAAACATGACGAATAAAAATCTGATATTGCTTAAAATCAAACGTTCGCAATAATTGAAATTCTTCAAACAATGATTTTTTATCCAGGGCTGCACATGAAGCGTTGATGGCAACGATTAAAAGTTCGTCACGTAAACGTAAAAGATCCCCTACGCACGCTCTTTTTTGAATCATCCATTCTTGAAAATCAAACCTAGGCGCAGACAAAGCCGATTTGACACGATCGACTACCTTTTGAGGAAATGGACTAATACCAGAAATCGTTACATAATCTGATTCTCGTGTCAGTGTCACATCTTCCCACAATGGATTAGCCAACAAGCCATCTTGGCAACACTGATTATACCAATCACTTGATTCGCCTAGGTTTGATTCTAACATGATTTCAAATAAAATTTTGCCTAAATCAGCACTTGCTAACAAATTTTTAAATTTTGGCACGCG
>DICX01000052.1 GCA_002417825.1 Lactobacillus sp. UBA5815
TTACGGAAATGATGGTGAAATGAAATCGTCATACCATTCTTCAATGTCTTTTTTACGACATCTTCGATAGAATCAACGACTTTGTTTTCACCTGTCGTAACCCGAACCTTAGGAGCGACACGTTGAATTTCTGGATTTCCAATTTCAGTCGTTTCAAAAGGCTTCAAATTCATTTTGGCCATTAAATCACTTGGCAATTCACGATTGACTTTATTTTTCAATGTAGTTTCCTTCCTCATCAATCAAATTTGACGCTTTTGCAATACTCAAGACACGGTCAGCACGTTCAACAACAGGCTTATCAACCATCTTGCCATTCATTGAAATAACACCTGAACCCTTGGCCCGTGCTTCACGAATTGCATTTTGAACGTTCTTAGCTTGCTCAATTTGTGCCTTAGTTGGATTAAAGACTTTGTTCACCATTGGAATTTGTCTTGGATTGACCAAAGACTTACCATCATAACCAAGTTCATGAATATAATTGGTTTCACGATAGAAGCCTTCTGTATCGTTCATATCTGAGAAAACAGAATCAAAAGCATAAATATCAGCTGCACGGCAAGCATGCAGGACCATATTACGTGCAAACTCCATTTCTCTGCCATCTGGATAACGATGCGTATGCATGTCTGAAGTGTAATCTTCACCGGAAACGGCCATTCCCATCATGAGAGGGGTTGAAACGGCAATTTCAGGTGCATTTAAAACACCCTTGGCGCTTTCAATAGCGGCCATGACACCGATGGATCCCTTTTTGACGCCAAATTCGTCTTCAGCAGCTTCCATATCTTTGATCAATTTATGAATCATGTCAGCAGTTTCAGTCTTTGGCAAGCGGATGACATCGACACCAGCTTTTACCATTGCACGAACGTCTTGATCATAATATGGTGTATCTTGACCATTGACACGAACGACGATTTCAGAATTTCCAAAATCAACTGTTTTAACAGCTTCATAAACTAAAAGACGTGCAGCATCTTTTTGTGGTAAAGAAACAGAGTCTTCCAAGTCAAGCATGATTGAGTCTGCACCGTAAATCCCAGCATCTTTGATCATCGCTGGATTGTTTCCAGGAACAAACATCATCGTACGTCTTAAACGTTTTTTAGTATAGGTCATTTAAAGCACCTCCAGAGCTGGTTGATCAGTTGTTTCAGTTGCGCGTTGTGCTGCAGCTAACGTTCTTGCTTTGATCACACAATCAAGCGCACCTTTGTCTACTGCTTTTACCTTAGCATCAGTCAAACCAAAATCTTTCAATGTGCTTTCAATAACACCATTGATTTGATCACCATATGCTTTTTTTACTTCAGAATCTAAATCGATTTCAATGCCATTAGAGCCCTTTGAAATCATGATTTGAATATCAGAAGATTCCAATGTTCCTGCAACTGCAGTCGTTTTAATTTCCATCTATATTCATTCCTTTCTTAATCCGTGTTTGTAACTCAGAAAAATGATCTTGGATAAAATTCATGGTCGTTGCTGGAACCAAAGTCTTGATTTCAGCAAGATTACCATCACGGATATCTTCTCTCACCCGTGTAGCTGTGATCACGTTTTGACCCACTTGATAACGTGGTACTTCCACTAAGCGTACCTCCGGCTCTAATTCCCGGTTAAGTACCTCATTGTAAAGTGACGTTGTTCGAGAAAATGGTTCAGTACCGACATAACGTCGTGTAATATGCAGCTTCGGACTGATTATCTTTTTGAAAAGCCTAACATCGATTGTGGTTTGATTTTGAATCAAATCATCACTCGATGGCAAAAAATAAGCTGGAAAAGTTGCACTCGAAACCATGTAATCATTACCACTGACCACAAAAACGTTATGCCAATTTTGACATCCTGCTTTAACTAGATTGAATCTTTCTTCAAACGTAAACAGTGATAAATCTGCTGCCACGACGAAGACATAAACAAAATCATTTTCACGCGCTGCACGCTCAACGAGATGTTGATGACCTAACGTAAAGCAATTCGCATTCATAACGATTGCTGCAATTTTTTTCTGATCTGCATGAGCAACTTGAGGCAATTCATTCAAATAATCATCGACATCAGGTGTTCCACTTTCCAGAAAAGCAGCTTGTGACGAATGTGCCAGTTCGCGAAAGCCTAAATGCTGAAAACTACTAATATATTTGGGTTTCGTAAAAACGAGCGCATGGTAAATTTGTTGATTAAACAAAACTTCCATTAATGCCGTCACGATTTGATTGAAGCGTGAACCAGATTTAGCACCAGCATTGTTAACTGCGATATATTTTAAAACATGTCCCGCAACTGAACCTGTTGCAACTAACTGATTATTTTCATCGACGAGTCCTAAAGTTCGATCGATCACGTTGATTTCACGCTGGCTAAAATTATGAATACCTAAACTGACTAAAAAAGACTGCCAATCTTTCCTAGTGGCTTGATTCGTCAGATAGAGATCAATGATTTTATCCACGCATGCACCTCCTTTGATCTACTTGTGCACTTTTACGCAAAAGCAATCTCAGCTATAGTGTACCTTATTTTTTGAAAAATTTCAATTTTCAAAGGATTTTTTTAAAAATTAAAACTAAAATTCTTTTATCCTTTAAGTCGCTTTCCACCGCTTTTTTTCAAAAAGAGTAAAATATGTTTGTAAATTTAGACAAAAGCGAGGAGTAAAAAATGACAGAAGGCTATCATAATGAAGAGTTGGCCAATATCGCACGTGATTATTATCTCACCAAATTAACGATTTCACAGATCTCAGAAAAATACAATCTCTCTCGTTATTTGATCTCTAAAGCACTCGAAGAAGCGCAGGAAACCGGTATCGTCCAAATCCATATCAGAGCTAATATTGAACGCAATAGTCAGCTTGAAGCACGTTTTCGGTCAACGTTCGGTTTGAAGGAAGCTTTTATCTTGCGCGATGCGGATACGACTAGTCAAGACAACGAGCGTATCGTCACTTTTGCTGCCGATCAACTTCAACATTATATTTCTTCGAGCCATTACGTAGGCATTGGTTGGGGAACGACAGTTATGGATACCATCAATCACTTTGACAAAACCAGCCGGGACAACTTAACTTTTGTTCAGTTGATGGGACTTTCTTTGAAAACTTCATCTCCTATCGGCATGACATCTCTTGTCCAGCGTGCAGCAGCAAAATTCGAAGCAGATTATTTACCATTACCTGCGCCTTTATATGTTTTAAACGCTTCTGTACACCACGCACTCAAAAAAGAGCCTGCAATCACGCCTACGCTAAATGCTTATGACAAAATAGATCTTTTGTTTACTGGTATCGGAACAATAGATTCTTTAGATTCGACACCAATATGGCGTTCTTGTGAAGGAACGCTTTTACGCAATGTTGATCGTCAAAATATCGTCGGCATGATTTTAGGCCGACCATATGACATTAATGGTCATATTTATGATCAAGTTGCACAAATGGCAGTGGGTATTTGCCATGAAGAAGTCATCAAAGTGCCAATTCGATTTGGAATCATCAAAAACAAATTCAAAACGCGGGCATTATTGGGAGCTTTGAGAACAGGTCTGTTGACTCACCTAGTGATCAGTGAGGGCATGGCAACGCGTGTTTTAAAAGAAATGAGCGTTCAATAACGTCACAATCAGACTAATTGATGTTTGTTCAGGAAAGTTAGTAATACTTCTTTTAATTCTTTAGGCTTTTCAAGTTGAATCACGTGCCCGCAATCCGGAATCATGCAGCTTTCAGCATGATCGTTCAATTGTGCAGCTACAGAGGCAAACTTGGGATTGAAATAGGGTGATTTACCACCTGCAACAAATAAAATCGGCAACTTGGCATCAAGAATGACATCACGCCAGTCTTGAAAACTGTGATCGATTAAAAAATCATAATTTTGATCAGGATCATATGGAATTTTTTGATATTCAAGACGCGCTTTCGCCTTGACCTCAAAATCAAGCGGTGCTACTGTTGCAGGGCCCATATCAAGTTTCATATAATCTGGAAAGTTTGACCAAGTCAATTCTTTGAATCCATACGGCCATGTTGTATCTGAAATCATTTTAGGGCTTTGATCTAAATCAACGATAGCAGATAATCGTTTTGAACCAAACAACGATAAATACGCAAATAACGTTCCTGCACCCATAGAGTTACCAATGGCAATGGCATCTTTTATTTGTAAAGCCTCTAAGAATTCAGCTAAATCGAGTGCATGACGACTGATTCGCTGACCTTTATAGGTACGATCTGAAAGGCCCTGATTACGTGGATCAAGAACGATAACGCGAAATTCTTTTTTTAAAAGTACTGTCAAAGGCTGCCACAACCAATGTGATGCGCCAATCCCAGGCAAGCAAACGATAGGCCGTCCTTCTCCAGTATCTGTATAAAAAAGATTGACTTTGTCGCTCGTCGTAAATTTCATGTTGATCTCCTAACACACTAAAAAAGACAGGTCTTAATGGCCTGTCTTTTAGAGATATTTTTAACTGACAAAAAGTGTTTTACCACATACCGATAACTTTCATCCATAATGAACCAACGATACCATAAATCAACAAGTCGATGATTCCGATGATGAAGTTATATTGCCACCATTCTTTTTGCGTCACATAACCGGACTCAAACATCACAGAAGCTGAACCGCTGGTATAGTGTGTCGTTGACGAGAACAAAGAGCCGATAAATGCGAGCTGCATTGCTGCAAGCATTGATGGAACACCACTGGAAATGGCCACGGCCAGTAAAGCACCATACATTGCAGAAACATGAGCAGTACCACTTGCAAAGAGATAGTGTGAATAGAAATAGATGACCATGATTGCAATCAAGACAACTACCCAACTGATTCCCTTTAAGCTAGATGAAACTTTCTTTGAGAACCAAGGAATAAATCCTAATGTATTCAAAGAATTGGCCATGAAGATCAAAATTGAAAACCAAAGCAAGGTGTTCCAAGCGCCTGACTCTTGAAGCATATCTTTTGTTGTCAGTACACCTGTAATCAACATTACAGAAACAGCAAGGAAGGCAACCAAAGCGGCATCAATTTGAATAATGCTTGAAAGCATCCATAAAATCAAAGCACAGATAAAGACCGTCAACATCACTTTTTCTGGTAAAGTCCATTTACCTAATTTCTTTAATTCACCATCTGCCCATGTTTTGGCATTTGGAATCTTTTTAATTTCAGGTGGATAAATCTTATACAAAATCAAAGGAATCACAATCAAAGCTAAGATTGATGGGACGCAAGATGCCAAAAACCAAGATAACCAAGTGATATGAATGTGTTGGTGCTGAGCCATCTCCATCACGATCAGGTTTGGCGCCATCGCAGTTGCAAATAATGCGCTGATGATCACATCACCATGGAAAGCAGCAAAAACAAGAAATGAACCTAATTTTTTTTCAGAATGCTTTTCAGGAGTCGATCCCAAAATTTCAGAAATCGACTTGATGATCGGGTACATCACACCACCCGTACGTGCGGTATTACTTGGCATCGCCGGACTTAGTATTAAATCCACACCAATCAACGAATAGGCTAGTCCTAATGTGCTCTTGCCAAAAGTTTTAACAAAAAACAATGCGATACGGCGGCCCAATCCAGTTTTGATAAATCCTCTGGAGAGGAAAAATGCCATTGCAATCAGCCAAACCGCATCTGAACTGAAAGCCAAAAGTGCATTTTTCATTGGAACAACTCTCAGCAAAGCAGTAAGTGAAAAGCCAATTAACGCAACACCTGCAATAGGCAAAGGCTTTGTGATACAGCCAATAATCGTTGCCAAAAAGATTGCCAGCATCTGCCATGCGGTGGCAGAAAGACCAGCTGGTCTTATTGGTGTTGTAAACCAAAAAATCAATCCAACTAAAAGCGGAATTATAAATCTTTTATAATTCACTTTTTCCAATGTTTTCATCCAACTTCTCCTTTAAAAAGCATGCCAAGCTTTTTAAGCTAATTTAACCCCATCTAAAACTTCTTGCATTTTCTTCGCTGAGTATGTCATCTTGGCTTGCTCTTCAGAAGACAACTTTGTTTC
>DICX01000072.1:0-6018 GCA_002417825.1 Lactobacillus sp. UBA5815
TATTAATTCTTAAAAAGGACTTTTCAACACATGCTTTACTTATTTTAAGCTTAGTGCCCTATTGATCTCGCAAATTTGGTACATACAACAGTTTTTAGCAATAATGAAATGATCTTTTACATTTCTTAAACATTAGATAACTTTCATTTTCAAAAAGAAAACATGTGTCAGGATGAGTATAAATTAAATTTTCATTTTTATACTACTAGCTTTTAGTGCAAAACAAAAAGCAACTGAAAATATTTCAGTTGCTTTTTTAATCATTCTAATTAATTCTCCCGCTGACGTGCATCACCTGCACGTTGAAGCGCACGTCCAACATAATTGATTGATAGTGAAATCATCAACAATAATATCGTTGCTGGCAACCACAACCATGGCCGCGTCGTTACATTGACTGGATCATTCGCAAAACCAATCAAAGTCCCCAACGATGGCGTGGAAGGTGGTAGTCCATAGCCAATAAAGGACAGCGTTGTTTCGATACCAATGTTGCCTGCTACCGTTAAAACAACATCAATGATGATCATCGAGGTGATATTGGGCAAAACTTCTCGGAACATGATCTTAAAATCAGAAGATCCTGAAGTTTTTGAAGCCAAAACATAATCTCGACCACGTTGAGATAAGATAAACGATCGATAGTAACGTGCCGTCGTCGTCCACCCAAACATCGCGATCAAAAGAACTAATGTCACCGCATTATAATTAGGAATAACCGTAACTAAAACGATCAAAATCGGCATTTGTGGCAAAATTTGAATGAAGTCAACGATTCTCATAATGATCGAATCAATGATACCACCATAATACCCAGAAACCAACCCAACGACCAATCCAACGATCTCAATGATCACGGTGACTGAAAGTCCAATCATAATCGAATTACGGCCACCAACGATCAAGAGTTTTAAAATATCACGGCCACCATCATCCGTACCAAGAAGATGTCCGCCTTGTCCCCAGCCATAATAGGCATCGGCGATATTGATTTCAGTAACGTTGCTGGTTCGGAAAAAGATTGATCCCCCAAACGTCAGCAAGAAAATCAAAATAATCAGTACCAAAGCAGATATGGCAACTTTATCACGTAAAATTTCACGCCAGACGACCCTTAATCCAGAAGGAGGCAGTGAAACTGCAGGATTATCTTGTTTTGCTTTATCTTGTGCAGAATTATCCTTAGCCATTTTCATTCTCCTTCCTTATTTGATCCGGATTCGTGGATCGATAATGCTAATAATGATATCAGAAAGCAAATTACCAACCAGCGTTAAGATACCAAATAATAAAATCAACGCAGTCAATGTAGTGTAATCACGCTGTCCAATAGAGTCCAGGAAAAGTTTACCCATTCCAGGATAACTAAAGACAGACTCGATAATCATTGAACCACCGAGTAATCCTGTGATCGTTGTTCCGAAGAAAGAAGCAATCGGTAAAAGTGAGTTACGTAAAATATGTTTGTCAAAGACGACTCTTTCGGGAACCCCCTTACTACGTGCAGTTCGAACATAATCTTCGACTTTATTGTCAACGATTCCCGTTCGCAAATATTGCACAGTTCCTGTCGTTGTGATCAATGCAGACAAGATCGCAGGCAAAATCATGTGATAAAGCCGACTTCCAAATGCTGCTAGTGTTCCTGAATCAACTCCTGCACCAATAGAACCGCTGATTGGAAACCAATTCAAAACGAAACCAAACAGCCACAAACCTAAAATGTAAAAGACAAAACCAGGAATCGCAAAAGTCACATAGTTAAAAATCTGAATGGATTGATCTTGCCATTCATCCTGATGACGTCCAGCAGAGATTCCCATTGGAATCGAAATGCCATAAGATATGATGACAGTTAATAAAGAAAGCCAAAAAGTATTGACCGCACGATCCCAAATCAATGAAGAAACGGGAACTTGCTGAATGTAGCTTTCACCAAGATCACCATGGAATAAATTGCCAAGCCATCTCGTGTATTGAACCCAAGGTGCATCATTCAACCCATATTCTTGACGAAGACGTGCAATTTCTTTAGGGTCTGAGTTTGGATTGATCAATCCCGTAAACGGATCCCCAGGCATCATTTTCGCTAAGATAAAGACTAACAGGCTCAGGATGAGCAGTTGTGGGATCATGATGAGAAACCGACGTAAGACTGTTTTCCACATTTTACTTCTCCTCCTTTAACTGTGCTTTGACTTCAGATTGAGGTAATGCAACCCAATGAGTCCCCGAAACCTTCTGTAATGGGAACACACCGCCATCCTTGTCATACCACTTTGATTGATCCTCTTGAAACTCGTGCTCAACTTCTTCACGATGTTTTTTATTTTCTTCACGATGATCAACATCGACTTTAGGAATCGCGGAAAGCAATCGTTTCGTGTAGATATGCATTGGATGATTGTAAATCTCATCACGCGTTCCGATTTCAACTAATCGGCCACGGTGCATGATAGCAAGATTTTCAGACATATGCTTGACGACACCCAAATCATGTGAAATGAACAAATAAGAAATGTTATATTGCTGTTGAATGTGCTTCATGAAATTGAGAACCTGTGCCTGAACTGACAAGTCAAGCGCACTTGTTGGTTCATCTGCAACGATCAATTTAGGATGTGTTGCCACTGCTCGTGCAACTCCGATACGCTGACGCTGTCCACCTGAAAACTCATGTGGATATTTATAAATCGCATCACTCGGCATTCCAACGATATCTAAAAGTTCTTGAACACGGCGACGTTCTTCATCTGTTGTTAAATTTTCAAAGTTCCGAATCGGTTCAGCAATAATGTCTTCGATACGTTTTCTAGGATTCAAACTTGACATTGAATCCTGAAAAATCATCTGAACATCCTTGTTATAATCAAGACGCCGACGATTTCTCGCTTTCGTAATATCAACGTCCTTATAAAAAATCTGTCCACTTGTTACTTTTTCGATTCCAACGATGGCTTTTCCTGTCGTTGATTTGCCAGAACCAGATTCACCAATCAATCCATAAGTTTCACCTTCGTTGATTGAAAAGTTGATGCCATCAACGGCACGTACATAATCTGTGATCCGATTGAAAAAGCCAGAGCGAATTGGATAATGTACTTTTAAATTCTTGATATCAATTATAGACATCTGCGACTCTCCTCACCTTTACTTCTCACCTTGAAAGTGAAACGTCTTGTAGCAAGTACATCTCACGAAATGTCCTGGTTCAACTTCATGGATCACAGGTTCTTCTTCATGAGCACTTGCCGGAATCCAAGGAATACGTTTAGCAAATCGGCAGCCGCTACACGGCATGTTCTTCAATGAAGGCACTGTACCTTGAATCACATGCAGATCATCTTCTTCATCCTCAGTTTGAGGCATTGAGTTTAACAATGATCTCGTATACGGATGCAAAGGATGTGAAAATATCGTTTTGACATCTGCTTTTTCAATGATTTGACCACCATACATGACAGCAACTTCATCAGCAGTTTCAGCAACGACACCTAAATCATGTGTGATCAAAATAATTCCTGAATGTGATTGACGCTGAATATCTTCCAACAAATCCAAAATTTGAGCTTGAATCGTGACATCCAAGGCAGTCGTTGGTTCATCTGCAATAATGATTTCAGGTTTACATGCGATGGCAATGGCGATGACGACACGTTGACGCAAACCACCTGACAGTTCATGCGGATACATTTGATACATTTCTTCCGGATTAGGCATTCCAACCTGATTGAATAATTCAATGACACGCGCATGACGCTCTTTATCATTCATTTTTGTATGATAATAGAGTGTTTCAGCAACTTGATCACCAACACGCATCAGTGGATTCAATGAAGCCAGCGGGTCCTGGAAAATCATTCCAATGTTGTTTCCTCTAACTTTGTTGAACAAGTCTTCGTTCAAACCAACTAAGTTCAATTCGTTATAGAGGATATCACCTGTCACTTTCGTATTTTTATGGTCATATAAACCAATGATACTTGACGCAACAGTACTCTTTCCACAGCCGGACTCACCAACGATAGCTAAGATCTCATCTTTTTTAAGCGTCAGATTGATGTCATCAGCAGCATCGTAAAAATCACCTTGAAGCCGATAAGCTGTGTGCAAATGTTGAATATCCAGTAATAGATCGCTTTGTTTTTCCAAAGGTTATTTCCCCTCTCAACCTCATTGACATTATTAAAAGTCAATTAGATTCTTAATTAATGCCAATATTATAAACAAAACTTACGATGAATGCAAGATTAAATCTGGATTCTAATAAAGCCCTGAAAGCTTATTTGCCTTCATGGGCTTTTATATACGAAACTGCTTCTCCAACAGTTTGCATCTTTTCCGCCTCTTCGTCTGGTATTTGCGCACCAAAAGTGTCTTCCAAATCAAGAACGAATTCGACGAGATCGATTGAATCTGCATCCAAGTCACGTGAAAAATTTAATTCCGGCGTGATCTTATCTCTATCAACGCTGAAATTTGCGGCAAGCATATCAGCGATCTTATTAAAAATTTCAGTCTCAGACATTCTAAACCTCCAAATAGTTTCTTCGTCAGTTTAAGACAATTCCCGTGCAAAGTCTAGTTTGTCAACGTCGAAAATTGTCGACTGAAGTCACCAATGACATCTTGAACAAGCATCTTGTCGATCTGACGCAATGTATAATAAATGGGACGCTCATCTGATCTGCCATGTGTCTTAACGACAGGTGCCTTGACGCCAAGTAACACGGCACCACCATATTGTGCTGTATCAAATTGGTTCTTTAAATCTTGCAAAGCTGGCTTAGCCAAAAGTGCACCAATTTTCGATTTGAAGCCAGATTCTAAAAGCGCTGCCTTCAATAAAGTTAAAATCACTTCAGCAGTTCCTTCAATCGTTTTAAGTGCGATGTTTCCGCTGAAGCCATCTGCTAAGACGATATCCGCTTTGCCAGACAGCAGCTCATTGCCTTCAATGTTGCCAATAAAATTGACAGAAGAATTCTTCAACAGATCGAAAGCAGCTTGATGAACTGGATCTCCCTTGTCAGCTTCAGCACCATTGTTCAAAAGTGCTAGTCGTGGTGTCGTGAGACCACGAACTTTTTTAGCATAAACATCGGCCATTTGTGCCCAACGTAAAAAGTATTCTGGTTTCGTTTGTGCATTAGCACCAACATCAATCAAATTGAATCCCTTGTTTCGATCTTTAGTTGGCAGCGTCGGCATTAAAGCAGGGCGCGCAATACCGTGCAATCGGCCGATGATAAAGATGCCACAGGCCAAAAGCGCCCCTGTATTGCTCATTGAAAACAATGCATCTGCTTTTCCAGCTTTGACATAATTGGCAGCAACGACCATAGAAGCATCTTTTTTACGACGAATAGCACGAACCGGCTCATCCTCATCTTCGATGACTTCTGTCGTATTGATGATTTCAATTTGCGCTATTTGACCTTTAGGAAGATACTTTCTAATCAATTTTTCTTGACCGAACAAGACAAATTGATCATTTGGTGCTTCTTTCGCAAATTTTACGACAGCAGAAACGATCGCTTCGGGTGCTTTTTCGCCGCCCATGGCGTCGATGGCTATTTTTTTCATGTTTTCACACACTTCATTTCATTGCAAGTTATGATATTGTTTGTATTCTAACACGGTTTTAAGAAACCGATTGTTTGGATCAGTTAAATCCGGATCTTTTTCTAAAAGTTGCGTTGCACACTTTTTTGCTGTAAGAAGCATGGCATAGTCGGTCACAACGTTGCCGATTTTAAAGTTGGGTAATCCGGATTGAGCCTGACCAAACAGATCTCCTTCACCACGGAGTTTCAAATCTTCTTCAGCAATCTTGAAGCCATCAGAAGTTTGCGTGATGATCTTCATCCTTTTCTTCCCAATTTCGGTGGTTGGATCGGCAACAAACACACAATAGCTAGCGGTATGTCCACGACCAATACGTCCTCTCAGTTGGTGTAATTGACTCAATCCGAATCGATCAGCATCGAAAACGACCATCATATTGGCATTAGGAAC
>DICX01000072.1:6125-11327 GCA_002417825.1 Lactobacillus sp. UBA5815
GGCGTTGCCGTCATCGCCAAAAAATCAGTCTCCTTGCCCTTATCAATCAAAGCTTGTCTTTGCCGTACACCAAAGCGGTGCTGTTCATCAATCAAAGCAAGTCCCAATTTTTTGAATTTAACATTTTTTTGAATCAAAGCTTGTGTGCCAATCACCACATTGATTCGGCCATTTGCAAGGTCCTGATAATATTTTTCACGCTCAACCGATTTCGTCGAACCTGTCAGTAACGCCACACTAACGCCTAAAGGTGCCAATAATGCCGTAATCTTTTGAAAATGCTGTTGGGCCAAGATTTCCGTGGGTACCATCAATGCTGCTTGGTATCCTGCAGTGATGACTGCAAAAATTGCAAAGACTGCAACGATCGTTTTGCCACTGCCAACGTCACCTTGCAAAAGGCGCCTCATTTGACGCGATGAATGCAAATCAGAAAAGATTTCATTAATGACTTGTTTTTGATCTTCAGACAAAGTGAACGGCAGTTCTGTTAACAACGCTTTTATTGCTGAAAGCTGATAAAGCTTGGCAAATTTTTGATCACGCGTTCTTTTTTGTATCAATTGTGCCAATTGAGCTTGGAAAACGAAAAATTCCTGAAAAGCAGCACTGCGCCTTGCCAATTTTGCTGCTCGTGGATTTTTTGGGTGATGCATTTGAACGACCCATGTTTTTTCTGGAAGCAGGCGATACTTTTGACGAATCTTCAACGGAACCGTTTCTTGAACGAAATCACCGTAATCTTCTAATGCAACATCGATAAATTTAACCAATTTTTTGATGGTTATTTTTTGATTAGCCGAATAAATCGGCGCCAACCCGCGATCCTGCTCTTGAGAAGCAACGAGTCGTATGGCGTTCAACTGTTGGCGTGGCAGATCAAAGCGGCCATAAACCGCTGTTTCAAGACCAATTTTGATTTTCGCTTTGAGCCACGGCTGATTAAAAAAATTGACCATGATAATATCATGGTCAATTCGTATCTTAAAACTCAATCGACTTTTTTTATACCCAAAACGACTGAGAAAAGGCTCTGTGACCACGTTACCCTTTAGCAAGACTTTCTGACCATCCATCAATTGATCCAAAGGTACACTTGCTAGTTGGTCATAACGTACTGGAAAATCATATAAAAGGTCATACACCGTCTCCAGATGAAGTGAAGAGAGTGCCTGAAGCGTCTTAGGACCAACACCTCTTAAAGAAGACAACGAATCAAACAGAGAATGTACTTGAGACATTATTCAACAGAAACCAGAAAATCATAAACCGGTTGACCGCCATCATGAATTTCAAATTCTAAATCTGAATACTTCTTTTTAAGTGTCTCAACGATTTTGTTAGTCGTGGTTTTATCTGAATCGCGACCAAACATAATCGTAATGATCTCACTGTCTTCATCGATCATTTTTTCGATCATCGTCACTGTCGCCTCAACACGATCAGGACGATCCAATTGAATCTGCCCATCAATGATGCCTAAATAATCTCCCTTTTGAATTGAGACACCATTCATCTCTGTGTCACGAATCGCACGTGTGACTTCACCAGATTTAACCGCGTCCAATTCTGAACTCATATTGTCGACGTTTTCTTCGATCGATGCTTCGGGGTCAAAACTGAGCATTGCAGTCAATCCTTGAGAAATTGTTTTAGACGGTACAATACCAACTGGAATATCGCTGACTTGAGCTGCCTGTTGAGCTGCTAAAATAATATTGCCATTATTTGGTAGAATCAAAGCCTTCTTGGCACCAGATTTTTTAACTGCATCAATGATGTCCTGTGTAGATGGATTCATCGTCTGACCACCAGAAATGATTCGATTAACCCCTTCAGACTCAAATAATTGACGAATCCCGCTTCCAGAGGCAACGGCAATCACAGCAAATTCAACCGAATCCTCTTGAGCTTGATCATGATCGATGATCGTTTCATGTTGAATCCGCATATTGTCGATCTTGATTTTGCCTAATTGCCCAAATTGCGCGCCATAAGCAAAAACTTCCCCTGGATGCTCTGTATGAACGTGGACTTTGGCAACTTCGCTGTCTGAAACCGCTAGCAAAGAATCCCCAATTTGAGCTAAGTGATTTCTAAAAGTCTCCAAGTCAAATTTCTTTTTGTTTGCCTCGTCAACGGTTAAATCAATCATCATTTCAGTACAGTAACCATTTTTAATATCAGAGGTCGCTAACTGACTTTGAACAGATTGGTGATGAATCGCGTTAAGCATCTCATCCATTTCGGCTTCATCTGGTTGATAACGCGCGTCTTCTGAACCACCAGCAAGGCCTTCTAAAAAGCCCTCATACATAAAAAGAAGTCCTTGGCCGCCTGAATCAACCACACCGACTTGTTTTAAAATTGGCAGCAGATCGGGTGTTGTTTTTAAAGCTTCTTTAGCACCTTCAACGATTTCTTTCATCACGGCAAGTACATCAGTACTGTCATCTGCCGCTGTTTCACCCTTTTGAGCAGCCACACGCGCAACCGTCAAAATCGTTCCTTCAACTGGCTTCATGACTGCTTTATATGCTGTCACGACACCATTTTGGAACGCATCAGCAAGCTGCTGTGCATTTAAAGTCGTTTGACCGATCGTTGCCTTATAAAAGCCTCTGAAGAGTTGTGAGGTGATCACACCGCTATTACCGCGAGCTCCCATCAACATTCCCTTAGCTAAACTCTCTGATAACTCTCCTACTTTTTCGCTTGGATTTTCATTGACTGCTTTTGCGCCACTTTCGATGGTCAGATTCATATTAGTTCCCGTATCACCATCTGGAACTGGAAAGACGTTCAATGAATTGACAAATTCCGCGTTTTTGCTCATTCGATGCGCAGCAATGCGAATCATGTCTCTGAATTTCTTGCTATCGATTTCCGTTACTACCAAAATTAGCTCCTCCAGATCTTCACTAGTCGTCTAAGACTTTTACGCCTTGAACTACGACATTCACTGCTTTCGTCAAGATCCCGAGCTGGTGTTCTAAGTTATACTTGACGCTATTTTGTACGTTGCGGCTCACTTCAGATATTTTGAGCCCATAGCCAACAATGATGTACACATCAATGACAATTTTGTTGTCCTTAGATTTTACGACAACACCGCGTTGGTAACTCTCGCGATTCAATATTTCATTCATGCCATCTCTAAGCGCATTTTTACTGGCCATGCCAACGATGCCATAGTTAGCAGTCGCACTGGCGCCAACGACTGTCGCAATGACCTTGTTAGAGACGTCGATCACGCCGTACTTCGTTTTTATTTTAACTGCCATCATAAACCCTCCATCTCTGAAGTCCTTTTTCGCTTTTTATCTTATCATAGCATGACTAAAGCGCAAATTGACATGTTTTTCAGATAAAAAGAGAAAATTGAATCTTGCAATCATTCAATCGCTATGGTAAGTTATATAGGTAATTCAGCTCAATTAAAGGAGGTTTAGCAATATGGCAAAGGATATCATTACTGGCCGTCATACGGTTTTCGGCAATAGACGATCAAAGGCTTTGAACTCATCACGTCGTTCATGGAAGCCAAACCTTCAAAAAGTCCGCATCCTTGTTGATGGTAAGCCTAAGCGCGTTTGGGTTTCTGCCCGAGCTTTAAAGTCAGGCAAGGTTACTCGCGTTTGATTTTAAAAACAACGAGATTAAAAAGCTAAAGCAATTGCTTTAGCTTTTTTTGTTTCTTCAATTTATTGTTTCAAACGGTCATAAAACGGTGACGATCCCGAGAATAAATCAAACAGATCACGCCTTGATCAAGCGAAACTTCAAATCCAGATGTTCTGGGTAAAAATTCATTTGACGCAAAAGCGATTGGTACCTTGCTTGAAAAATGATCGAGCTGATAACGTGCGCCACGAATCGTCAATCGGTCGATTGGTGTCAAAGCAACGATACCAATATAAGGATACCCCGTTATCGGCGTGATATGATGCTTGCCGGCATGCCGATATTCGACCACATTTTGTTGATCGATGAGTTGCACTTTTTCCAAATAAGGTCTAAATTCTGGTTTCAAGAACGTTAGTAAATTCACTAAGAAATGATCTAGTCGTCCGCCTGTTGCACCGTAAATCGTTAGTGACGTATCCTCATAATCTTGAAAAGCAGCTTGCAGCATCAACTCAGAATCTGTCCAATCTTTGACAGGTTGCGAGTACCGAATTTCACTCACTTGACGTTCTACTTCATCAAGTTCGCCTGCTTTTAAAGAGTCAAAATCACCAATTGCAATGTCTGGAACAACGCCTTCTTCAAGAAGCAAAAGTGACCCGCGGTCAACGCCTAGAAGCTGTTTCCCAGATTCCTGTGCATGCTGCAAGTGCTTTTTCAAATCATCTGGCCACAGTTCTTTAGGTCCCCCCAACAATGCCACTGCCTTCAAGATTCAATCACCTGATTCAATTTTTTGATTTGATGGCGGATATCGTCGTGATTAAAAATAAACGAACCTGCGACAAAAACATTTGCGCCCGCTTGACGTGCCACTTTCGCTGTTTCAGCATTGATGCCACCATCAACTTCCAAGTCGATTTCTTGTGCACATCTTGCTTCCATTTCACGCATTGCTGCAATTCTTGCTGAACTCGCGGTGATAAAAGATTGACCACCAAATCCAGGATTAACCGTCATCAGCAAAACCTGATCAAGCTGAGCCAAAAAAGGTTCAATTCGTACGATCGGTGTTTGTGGATTCAAAACGAGTCCTGCTTTAACGTTTTTTTTCGTCAAAAAATCGATCCAGCCACCGATTTGTTCTTGAGGCCCTGCTTCGAAATGAAATTCCAAAAGGTCTGCTCCAGCTGAAACAAAAAGTGGTATCAAAGTTTCCAAACGGTCGCTCATCAAATGAACTTCGATCTCTACCTTCGGAAACGCATGCTTTAAATCTTCGACGAGTTGTGGGCCATAGGATAGATTAGGGACAAAATGGCCATCCATCACATCGATATGAAAGCGATCAATTCCAGAATCGATCGCTTTTTTGATGTCCTCTCCCAACGCTAAATTATTGGCATTCAAAACAGAAGGCGCAATAATCATTTTCTTATTCACGATAACTCCTCACTTTCATTTTCGATACTCAGGAAGACGGCCATTTTCAATTTCCAAACGCTGAATCTTATAGGATTCATAACGGCTAGACATGATGTCTCCAGTTTTAACAGCGGCTTTAACCGCACACCC
>DICX01000072.1:11512-14588 GCA_002417825.1 Lactobacillus sp. UBA5815
TGTTTGCCATGACTCAAATGTCCTGAAACCGAACCAGTTTTTTGATTGGCATTGTCTTTTAACTGATTGAGTAACGTCGACTTGCCAACACCTGATTGCCCTGCCAATGTCCAAATTTGACTCGGCGTCTGTTTCAAAGCTTCTTTTATCTGCGTCGCACCATTAAAAATCGGATAGCCAATAATATGATAAGCTTTTAAACTTTGATTGATTTTCTGCTGCTGTTCTGGTGAACATAAATCTCGTTTGGATAAATATACACCAACTGCAACATGCTGCCAGGCAAAATAAGTTAAAAAACGATCCAGTAAACTCACCGAAAATTCAGGCTGAGCAGCTGAAATGACCAATAAAACATGGCTTACATTCGCTACAGCCGGACGTCCAAGACGATTTTTTCTTGGCAGTACTTCAACCAAATAATTGATTCCCTGTGAATTGACCACGACTTTGACCCAATCACCCACACAAGGTTTTTGATTTTTTTGACGAAAGACACCACGAGCTCGTGATCGTATGATTCCTTGTGATGTCTGTACATCATAAAATCCAGCCAAAAGCCCTATCACGATTCCTTTAATTGTTGCCATTAGTTACGCTTTCGTCTAAAACTGTTTGACCATCACGAATGACCTTCAAATGGCCTGCTCCTTGTGCCAGTTTAAATGGAATAGAAAAATTTTGATCTTTCTTTATGTAAAGATCACGATAAACATTGCTTAAAGAATGATCATCATCTGAGATGTAAATTTGAACATGATTTCCTTTACCATCATTGTCTTGATCTTGATCATAAGAAACCGTAAAGCTACGCGTAACATTTTGGTTCGATGATGCCGATGAAGACGATGATGAATCAGAAGAATCACTGCTTTGATTCGATGAACCACTTGAAACCGTCAGATCGATTACATCGCCACGATGAACAATCGTTCCTGGTGCAGGATTTTGTGACAAAACATTGCCCGAGGCTGTACCAGACGACGCCTGCATCGTAATGCGAAGCGACAGGCCATTTTCTTGCGCATAATCTTGTGCGCTCTTTTGCGAGTAACCTGTTAAATCCCGTAATTTAATCGCCGTTTTTCTAGGTCGTGAACCTTTTGATACGATCAAAGTGATCGTTGTTTGATCTGCTTTGACTTTTGTTCCAGCGGCGACATCTTGACTGATCACATCACCCTCATCAACATCTGAAGAATAATCCTCCTCTCGTGCTACAGAAAAACCTTTTGCCTGTAATTCTTTTTTAGCACTTGAAAAACTCTCTCCAGTCACATCTGGGACTTTTGTTAATCCTCGACCACTTGACAGCGTCAAAGCAACACGTCCGCCACTCTTCACTGCAACACCTGCTGCAGGATCTGTCCTGATCACATGACCTTTTTTGACCGTACTTGAGTGTTCATACTGTTTCGTCCCCATTTTCAAACCAGAAGACGTCAATGCAGTCTTAGCTTGAGCCTGTGTCATATCTGCCAAATCAGGAACTAAGATATCATGTCGATGACTAAGCGCGCTGATCAATATCACTAAAATCACAATGATCGCAAGTGCAGAACCAAGCCACCACCATTTGTGCTTTTTGAGTTGCTCCCAAAACTTCTTTTTTTCATCTTTTTTAGGATTTTTTGGGATTTTAGAATCAGATTCCTCTTTAGGAATTTTTTGAATCGTACTGGTCACTGTTCCCTTAAAAGGCGGCAATACAATCGTTTCATCACTTTCTGGATGATGCTTTGCTTCAAAGACAGATTCATTCCGACGACTTGGCGATAAACTCGTGTCCAAGTCTTTTTTCATTGCAAAAACAGACGCATAACGATCTCTGGGATCTTTAGCCGTCGCATGAAACACGACATTTTCAAGTGCTTGTGGGATCTTAGCATTTTGCTTACGCAGCGATGGCACTGGTTCTTGAACATGTTTGAGTGCAATCGAAACTGCCGTTTCACCACCAAAAGGAACTTGACCGCTGATCAGTTCATAAAGAATGATTCCAAGGGAATAAATATCTGATTGTTTTGTCACGACACCGCCACGTGCTTGTTCGGGCGACATATAATGGACAGATCCCATTGCAGAATTTGTTTGTGTGATGGCATTTTGATTAAGTGCGACGGCAATACCAAAATCTGCAATTTTGATGTTTCCTTTAGGATCCATCAAAATATTTTGTGGTTTCAAATCACGATGAATCATGTTATGTTGGTGTGCTAACGTCATTGCACTTAAGATTTGATCCATGATTCGAATCACTTTAGTGATTTCAAGAGGTGAATGGTCATGAATATAATCTTTTAAATTAGGCCCTGAGACATACTCCATGACCATATACGGGATGCCATGATCACTGTCGACATCAAAAACAGAAACGATGTTAGGATGACTCAATTCACTCGTTGATAGTGCTTCACGTTGAAATCGCTGAACAGTTTGAGGATCTTTTTGAAGATCGAAACGCAAAACTTTAACTGCAACCTTGCGTTGCAAAATAATATCTTCTGCTAGATAAATGTTTGCCATCCCACCTTCGCCAAGCGTATCGATGATTTTGTAACGTTCACCCAGTAAATAACCTTGCGTGATCACTTGGACTCACCTGCCTTTTCAGGATAGGCGATCAAACAAACTGTGATATTGTCGCCACCACCCAAGCGATTTGCTTCATTGATCAGTTTATTGCATTTTTCTTTTAGGGAAAGATTTTTTGTGGCTAAAATTTGCTGAATCTGCGGATCTGTCAAAGAATTGGTCAACCCATCTGTACAAAGCAAAAAGAGATCATCAGCTTGAACGTCAAGATGATCATACTCAGGGTTTATCGTGCTCGAAACGCCTAAAGTTTCTGTAATGATATTTTTGTTAGGGTGGTTGCGCGCCTGTTCTTTTGTGATTTGACCCATTTTAACCAATTCATTGACCAATGAATGATCCTGCGTTAATTGCTTGAATTGACCTGCACGATACAAATATGCACGAGAATCACCCAAATGTGCAATCAAACCATGATCTGGAAAAGCAGCCAGTAAAACGATCGTCGTTCCCATTCCGGTCAAATCAGGAAATCGATCGC
>DICX01000073.1:0-4966 GCA_002417825.1 Lactobacillus sp. UBA5815
TGTGCCAGTTCTGTCTTTAATGCCACGATGACATAAAAACTTGCGGCAACGATGACCGCGATCACGATCAACAGAAAAGCCGATCCACGACGCTGCGGCGACAAAATTTTGCCACCTAATAAAACGACCAGTTGTGCCAACACATAAACACCGATTGAAAAGCCACCGATGCCAACGAACCTTCGCTTCAAACGGGACAGATTGAAGTGGTAAGTAACAGACAGATGTTTGATGGCCATCCAAACCGTCACCAAGAGACCCAGATTTGTTGCCAGAAGCGGTCCGTAGATCCTTGCAAGCCAAATCAGTGGTAATTGAACAACCGCCTTGATGGCAAGACCTAAAATCAAATATTTGATGGCCAACATGTTCTCCGACAGCCCTTGCAAAATAGCCATCGCCACGGTGAACAACCCTAACGTGATCGCAGTGAATGCAGACAAGTACAAGACACGACTACCTAAAGGGTCATAGCCATAAAAGATCGTATAAGCTGGCGTCGCAATTGCAGCCATCCCTAAAGACGCTGGAATCATGACGAACAAGAATAACTCTAAAGTGTTTTCGATCTGTGACGCAATGTCTTCATGATCATGATGCGCTTTGGCACCAGACAGTAGTGGAATCGCCGTGACTGCCATCGCAGTCGCTAAAGAAACGATGATCATCACCAATTTATTAGCATTAAGTCCAAAAAGTGCATACCAGCTTTCAATCGTATCGAAAGGAACATGGACGAACATCGCCATGATTGGATGAAACGTGTATTGATCTAAAAGCTGAAATAAGGTGATTCCAGAATCGATGATGATAAATGGTATCGACTGCTGAATGATTTCTTGAAGGAGCGAACTCGTTGAAACGGTGATGTCATGGCTCGAATTCGCAAAAAGCGTTTTAAACGTTGATCTTCGCTGCCAATAGAAAAACACCAACAAAAGGATCCCAAAAAGTGCACCGATCGCCGCAGCAAAATTGGATTGTGTCACCGCATGCAAGTAAGATCCATGTTGCACCTTCATGATGACGAAAGCCGTTAATAGCATCCAAATGACTCTTGCCAATTGCTCGATCAGCTGAGAAAGCGCACTTGGCATCATGTCTGAATAGCCTTGGAAAAAGCCGCGCATGATACTCAAAACAGGAATGATCAATACAGCACAAGAAAGGGCTCTTAAAACGGGAACTTGTCTTGGGTCGCCACCAGATAGCAAAGGCGCTGAAAAGTACATCACCGCCGCAGATAAGACACCAAACAAGCCCATCAAAATCAAACCGCGTTGAAATAATTTTCGGCCTACACCATACTCATTCAGTGCGTTATATTTGGCAACTTGTTTGGCGATCGCACCTGGTATCCCCGCCGTACTGATAATCAAAAACAAACTATAAATATTATAGCTTTGTGCAGTCAGCGCATTGGCAACGTTGCCATGACTACCAAGCCAGGCATACCATGGAATGATATAAATCGCACCTAAAATTCTAGAAACGATCGAACCGAACGTCATCCAAGCAGAGCCTTTGATCAACGTCGCATGCGAATCTTGATTCGAATTTTGCATAAAATTTCCCTAACATAAACTAGAAGCTTCAATCTATCATAACGGTTTTTAAAGTATACCGTGTTTTAATACGCGCTTTTTAGGAAAAAATTAAACTACTTCGCAACGATGTTGACGATCTTGTTAGGTATGACGATCACTTTTTGAATCGTTTTTTCATTCAAGAATTTCACGACATGCGGTTCTGCCAATGCTTGTTTTTGAAGGTTTTCCTTCGTTTCATCCTTTGCCGCAGTGAAGTGACCACGTAGTTTGCCGTTGACTTGTACCATGATTGGAACCTGTTTTTCGACCAGCTGACTTGGATCATAGGTTGGCCATGGGGCATATGAAATGGACTCTTGGTGACCAAAGATTTGCCAAATTTCTTCCATCATATGTGGTGCAACTGGTGCCAAAAGCTTGCAAAAGCCCTCTGCATAAGCCAACGGAACCGTTTTAGCCTTTTGAGCAGCGTTGATGAAGACCATCATTTGTGAAATCGCAGTATTAAAGTGAAGCGCATCAAAATCGGTCGTCACTTTTTTAACCGTTTGGTTGTAAACTTTGTCGAGTTCGTGGTCGTTCTCTTTGACGACTTTGGCACTTGGAACCGGCTTTAAATCAAGGTCATTCACAAATAAACGCCAAACACGATCAAGGAATTTTTTCGTTGAAGCAGGGCCATTTTCATCCCAATCGATCGAAGCATCCAGCGGTCCCATGAACATTTCATAAGCCCGCAATGAATCTGCACCGTACTCATCGATCACGTCATCTGGATTGACGACATTGCCTTTAGACTTAGACATTTTTTCATGATCTTTCAAGATCAAGCCTTGATTGTATAACTTTTGGAAGGGTTCCTTAGTCGGAACGACACCAAGATCATAAAGAACTTTATGCCAGAACCGTGCATACAACAAATGTAAAACGGCATGTTCGGCCCCACCGATATATAGGTCGACCGGAAGCCATTTTTTGAGTAAATCATAATCTGCTAATTTTTGATCGTTATGCGGATCGATATAGCGCAGGTAATACCACGAAGATCCTGCCCATTGCGGCATCGTATTGGTTTCGCGCTTGCCCTTGCGACCATTTTTATCGACGACATTGACCCAATCGGTTAAATTGGCTAATGGACTTTCTGGCGTACCACTTGGTTTGATATTTGTTGTAACTGGCAACCGTAACGGCAATTCATCTTCCGGAACAAGTGTCGTTTCGCCGTCTTCCCAATGAATAACAGGAATCGGTTCACCCCAGTACCGTTGACGCGAAAACAGCCAATCTCGTAATTTGTAATTGACTTTCTTTTTGCCGCAATGATGTTCTTCAAGCCAATCAACCATTTTAACCTTGGCAGCTTCAACATTCAGGCCATTCAAGAAAGACGAATTCACATGCACGCCGTCTCCCGTATAAGCGCTTTCTGCCAAATTCCCGCCTTCAACGACGGCTTTGATCGGCAAATCAAATTTTTGGGCGAACGCATAATCACGATCGTCATGCGCAGGGACCGCCATAACGGCGCCACTGCCATAGCTTGCCAAAACGTAATCAGAGATCCAGATTGGAATCTTTTCATCATTGACGGGATTGATCGCATAAGCACCAGTGAAGACACCAGTTTTATCTTTATTCAAATCTGTTCGTTCCAAATCAGATTTTGAAGCGATCTTAGCCAGATAGGCATCTACTGCTTCTTTTTGCTGGCTTGTCGTGATTTTAGATACCAACTCATGCTCTGGGGCTAAAACAACATAGCTTGCACCAAAAAGCGTATCTGGGCGTGTCGTGAAAACGTCAAAGCTCTCATGATGTCCAGCCACTTTGAATGTGACTTCTGCCCCAACAGAACGCCCAATCCAATTGCGTTGCATCTCTTTGATCGGTTCAGGCCAATCCAAATCGTCCAAGTCTTTTAACAGACGATCCGCATAAGCCGTGATTTTGAGCATCCATTGCCGCATCGGCCGACGATAAACCGGAAAGCCACCACGCTCTGTCTTACCATCGATCACCTCTTCGTTTGCAACGACCGTTCCCAAGTCAGGTGACCAATTCACCGGAACTTCAGCCTCATAAGCTAGTCCCTTCTTATACATTTGTTCAAAGATCCACTGCGTCCACTTATAATAATCGGGATCACAAGTTTTGACTTCACGATCCCAATCATAAGAAAAGCCCAGCATTTTGATCTGATGCTTGAATGTTTCAATATTTTTATCGGTGAAACTTGCTGGATCATGGCCTGTATTGATCGCATATTGCTCTGCAGGAAGACCAAAAGCATCCCAGCCCATTGGATGAAGTACGTTATAGCCTTGTGCCCGTTTCATCCGCGCAATAATATCTGTCGCTGTGTAACCCTCCGGATGGCCAACGTGCAACCCTTTACCTGAAGGATACGGAAACATATCCAACACGTAATAATTTTTCTTGTGTGGGTCATTTCCAGTTTTGAAGGTCTGATGTGCTGCCCAATAGCGTTGCCATTTTTTCTCAACGACTTTATGGTTATACATGACTTTTGACTCCTTTAATAAAAAAACGTCCTATGAAAATCATAGGACGAAAAATTCGCGGTACCACCTAAGTTTCACGGAAAAATTTCGTGACACTTTAAAACATCTTAACGCGATGTTAAACGTAGACAATCAAGTTGGGCAAGTTCACTTTATCGGCCAATCGTCTCTCAGCATCATGACGACTCTCTGTGATAGTTTCAAAAGCTACTACTCCCATTTGTCTTTTATGTTTTTAAGATAACAGTTATAATGTACCACAAACTTATGAAAATACAAGGTGAGTCTTTTGCAAACACAATCCGACCGAAAACGGTCAATCCTCATCAATTCAGGAATTTTCTGCTTTTTGATTTTAAGTGGCTTAACTGCTTTAGTTTTAACCACTTCTAAAGCATTAGCAGTTTTCGACGATACAATCATCAAAGTCATCGTCAACCACGACACATGGCAACGGTTTTGGTTTCAATACTTAACGCAGTTGGGAAGTACGATCAGCATCATTTTAGTTACCATCCTGCTGTTCAGCTGCCTTTTTGGGCATCATCGATCGTTGGCCTGGTTCAGCTTGATCACACCATTATTGACACTGATCACTAATTTTTTGATCAAAAATCTGATTCAGCGTCCTCGACCCACGGCCAAGCATCTCGTCCATGTCACAGGCTTTTCTTTTCCTTCGGGACATGCCGCAGGCACGATGGTCTTAGCAAGCGTGTGCGTGATCCTGCTTTTTCAGTTAGCTCCTAGACACGACTCAAAATGGCTACTAGAATTGCTTATCGGTCTTTTTCCAATCTTTATCGGCATCACCCGTATTTATTTACACGTTCACTACCCATCTGATGTCTTGGCTGGTTGGTTAGAGGGATTAGGAATCAGTTTGATCAG
>DICX01000073.1:5192-10945 GCA_002417825.1 Lactobacillus sp. UBA5815
ATCAAATCAACTGATAATTGCTTTGCTTTAACACTAGAAACGATTTTGTTCATCATGTCTTCAGTCAGATTAGGCTTTTGGCTCAGATGATGTGCCACGCTCAAGTTAAAAACGATACCATAAACCGAAATCATCATCGTTTGACCTAGATAACGCATCAACGTGTTGAATGATGTTGCTAATCCTAAATTTTCAGGTCCAGCAAGCAATTGCGAGCGAACCGTTGAAGCCGTGATGATCGTTCCAAATCCCAGCCCGTTGATGGCAGCCAGAAGGCAGAATACCCAAAAAGGCGTGTAAGTTGGAATCATCAGCAAAGCGATATCTGCGATCAAAATAAGACTTAGCGCACCATCGAACAATCGACGTACGCCCCACTTTACCATCAAAGTCCCGGAAAGAAATGACCCCACGATCCACATCACAGAACTGGGGGTCACCGCGAAACCAGCGATCGAAGCATTCGTGCCATTGATTCCCTGCATCCAAGTCGGAATGTAGAATTCAAAACCAATGACGATTCCAGAAATAAGAAGCGTGATCAAATTTTGACAAACGAATTCGCGATTGGAAAACATACTCAACAACAAGATAGGGTCTTTGGCCTGTTTTTCAGCTTTGACGAATAAGAAACTGGCGCCAATAAAAATGATGCCTAAAAGAAGCAGTAGCCAAAGTGGTGATTTTTCTCCCAGTTCTTGCAAAAAAAGCATCAAGGCAAACAACAACGTCACGAGGAAAAATGTACCGCGATAATCCAGCGCAACTGAAGTTTTTTGATGGTCTTCAAATAAAAAGAATTGAACGAGTACCATCGCAAAAAGACCAAGCGGAACATTGATATAGAAAATCCAATGCCACGACAAGTGTTGCACGATAAATCCGCCTAAAAGCGGTGCGATGATTGAAGCCACTCCCCAAAAGCTCGAATTGAGACCCAGCATTTTTGATCTTTTGTCAATCGGATATAAGTCTGCAATCAGTGTAAACGCAATCGGTTGAATTGCTCCTGACCCTAAACCTTGAATCACGCGAAACAAAATCAACTGAATCATGTTTTGTGCAATGCCGCATAGTGCAGACCCAATAACAAATAACAAAATGCCGAACAAAAAAATAGGTTTTCGCCCAACACGATCTGCCAGCTTGCCATAAATTGGTGTTGAAACAGCAGTCATCAATAAGAAAATCGAAACGACCCAATTCATCAATTCTAAGCCGTTCAAGTCAGAAACAATCGTCGGCATTGCCGTCGAAACGATCGTTCCTTCAATCGCAGTCATAAAGGTCGTCAAAAAAATGGCGACTGTGATCAAATTGACGTTGGTTTTGTTTTTCATAACGCTTCCTTTTTAAGGGCTTCTAATAAGTCAGACACTTTATCTGTGTGTTCCCATGGTAAATCGACATCCGTACGGCCAAAATGACCATAAGCAGCCGTTTGCCGATAAATTGGACGCTTCAAATCAAGCATCTGAATGATACCAGCAGGGCGAAGATCGAAGACCTTCCGAATCAATTGAACCAATCGATCATCTGAAACGACGCCAGTTCCCTGCGTATCGACCGCAATCGATACCGGATGTGCGACACCGATTGCATAAGCAAGTTGCACTTCACAGCGATATGCCAATCCAGCAGCAACGATGTTTTTCGCAACATAACGGGCCGCATAGCTCGCACTACGATCAACTTTAGTCAGATCTTTTCCTGAAAAAGCACCGCCGCCATGACGGGCGTAGCCGCCATAAGTATCCACGATGATTTTTCTTCCTGTGAGTCCAGAGTCCCCCTTAGGGCCACCGATCACGAATCGACCAGATGGATTGATCAGGTAACGTGTTTGATCATCTAAATAACGAGAAGGAATGACTTTCCTGATCACGAGATCGATCATTGCTTGTCGAATCTCTTGATTTGAAACTTGGTCATCCGTCTGAGTTGAAATCACGACCGTATCGATGCGTTTCGGCTTCTTGTCGTCGCCATATTCAACGGTCACTTGTGCTTTGGCATCTGGCCGTAACCAAGTCAACGTGCCATCTTTACGCAATTTGGCAACACGCCGCATCAAGGCATGTGCCAATGAAATCGGTAAAGGCATCAGTTCCGGTGTTTCTTTGATGGCAAAACCAAACATCAAGCCTTGATCCCCTGCACCGATTTGATCAAGCGCATCGGTATCGTCTTTTTGACGACGCGTTTCCAAAGAATGATTCACACCTTGTGCAATATCAGGAGATTGCTGATCGATATCGATCAGGACTGCACAGTTATGACCATCGAATCCAAGTTCAGGACGATCATACCCAATTTCCAAAATCGTTTTTCGAACGACTGATTGAATGTTAACATGCGCCGTCGTTGAGATTTCCCCCACGACTAAAACGAGACCTGTCGTCACTGTCGTTTCACAAGCAACATGTGCATCCGGATCCTTTTCCAAAATCGCATCAAGGATTGCATCAGAAATTTGATCTGCGACTTTATCCGGATGACCCTCAGAAACGGATTCTGAAGTAAATAAATGTTTTTCCATATTATATTTGTCCCCCTACTTCTTGACTTTATTCGGTTACAAGGCGTCTTCGCGCAAGCGAATCCTCTCAGGACACCGATTCTTTTCCGTTCATATTGCTGATATACAAAAAAGACTACCATTGCATCTGGTAGTCTTTTAGCAATGAACGATGGAGGATACAGGGCTCGAACCTGTGACCTCCTGCTTGTAAGGCAGATGCTCTCCCAGCTGAGCTAATCCTCCGTTCATGACCCGTACGAGATTTGAACTCATGTTACCGCCGTGAAAGGGCGGTGTCTTAACCACTTGACCAACGGGTCAGATCTCATTGAGCACGTTTACTAATATACACGTTCATGAGATCTTTTGCAACACTTTTTTGTCACACTTTTATTTCCGAGAAATAGCAGCCAGCCGCTTATAGCTTTGTGACATCCAGCTTAAATAACTGATGTGGCTCGGCATCGTTTCGCGAACTTCGAGGACAGGTACATCATGTTTTTTAGCTAGACTGACGAAATTATTGACCGTTGAGCTTGAAACTTGAACATTATTGACGAAGAAGGCGATCTGACGTGACGTGATCGCTTTCTTCATCGTCTTGATCGATTCAGGTGTTGGATCCGTCTCTTCTTCAGCCGCAGCTTCAAATGATTTATCTCCGACTTTGAACCCAGTTGCTTTCAAGGCATAATCAAAAACTGGTTCACTCACAAAAACAGGTTTGTCTGACTTAGGTTTGATTTGATCAGCCTGCTTTTGCAGACGTGCCACTTTTTTCAAATACAATTTGGCATTCTTTTCAAAATAAGCTTTATGACGTGGTTGTATTTTAGTGAGCTTTTTCGTCAAATAATCAACATATTTCACTGGCATCTTTAAATCGTACCAAATATGCGGATTAGAGGTTTTAGAAAACCCCATGACATCTTGCGCCACTGAGATGACTTGCTTTTTATTATTGCCTTTAGCTAAACGCTGCATCCATGAATCATATCCGGAACCATTGGCAACGAGCAAATCTGCTTGCGCCACTGATTTGGCATCTTGTGTCGTCGGCTCAAAGTCATGCGGATCAACGCTTGGGCTTTTGATCATCGCAATTGCAGTACCATATTTTCCAACGATCTGCTTTGAAATATCCGAGTAGATATTCGTACTCGTCACAATTTTGATTTTACTCTTATCGCCACTGCTCTGTTGACGACAACCGGTCAAAAACAGCGTTAGCGCTGCTAGCACCGATAATAAAAATAACCATTTCTTTTTCATAACTGATTTTCTCCTTGATTAATAAGTGATTTCATCCAATTGGTGATTCATGTCATTTGGTTCCGACATAAATCTTGTTAGTATGCCATATTAAAAACGAAAACGCAACTTAATCTGTTCTAAAAATCGATTAAAGGTTATTTTGGTCAATTTATTTTAATATAACCACCACATCATTTATTCTTTGAAGAAAGCAGCGTGATAACAATATAGCGAAGACAATTGAATGCTTTTAATTGTCTGATGCACGATTGCATCAGGTTTTTTTATGTCATATTTTAATTTCTGAATCTATAAGCGTACGATTAATATAAAAAGATATGTTTTTCTTGGAAAATTTAGAAAACATCTGTAAAATGTTTCCTAAGTTGGCTAAAGAAACCACTTTATTACTTACGAAAGATTTTAATTCAAGGAGACAACGAATCATGTGGCTACTTTTCATCTTACTTTTTTGCTGGCTCTCATGGAAAATACTTAACTTTTCACTCAAATATATTTTACCAATTGCCTTAATTTTATTAATGATCAGCTATGCAATTAAATTTTTGTGGCTTGCATTGATCATCTTAGGTATTGGATACTTATATCACAGAAGAAACGTTTTGTAAGAACTCGTGACTGCCTTATTTGAATCCTAAAAGATTAGGCAAGATGTGGTGAGTTAAAAGCAGCAATCGTTATTTGGGGTATTTTAAGACAATCTGCCCTATTTTTTGTGTCAAAATTAGATTTCTTTAAACTAAATCACAGCTTTTTTTATGAATTAAGGCAAGACAAGTATTAGAAGAATAAGCACGATGACCATTCTCACAACGTGGTGAGACAGGTGGAAATTTTTGTTCAAAACACCATTCATGATTGAACAAAATATGATCATCAGATTGGCAATAACGATCACAATAAAAAAAGTTTTATAATTTAAGACAAAAAAAGTAAGTGGACTTATGCCCGCAAGAATGGACAAGATGTCCGTAATGCTGATTCCCTTACTTTCTTTACCAGATTTCCTTAGTAGTCCATTAGCGCAGCAAACCCGGTTAACAACATAAATATAAACAACAAAACAAGACCAATCATTCTTAACATTAGTAATTTCTCCTATGACTCTTTTTCAAGTATTGATAAAATTCAATTCATCCAGTTGATAATGGTTAGTCTATTTTGATGATGATTTTATATTTTTACGCTAAAAAAACTGTCATTTTGTAAATTATTGCTAAACTTTCTAATAATTCCCTAATGCTGCCCTGAAACATATGCTAAGAGATGATTGATGAAATGAAACTACATTAATAAATATGTATTTCTAACTAGAAAAGTCTGATAAAAAATTAAAGCAACAATCAGCAAGTTACTTGCAAAAAAAGAAGCCTTGTTTATCAAGGTTTCCCGCAAATATTTAACGGAGTGTGAGAGATTCGAACTCTCGATACAGGGTTAAACCCGTATACATGATTTCCAATCATGCTCCTTCGGCCACTCGGACAACACTCCAAAATAAAGCCAATCTAACTCCGGTTGTCAGACTCGAACTGACGACGTCTTGATTAACAGTCAAGCGCTCTACCAACTGAGCTAAACCGGAATATTAAAAAAAAGCACGGCAGCTTCCTTTCCTCGCAGGCAGTTTCCCACCAACTACTTTCGGCGTTAAGAAGCTTAACTTCTGTGTTCGGCATGGGTACAGGTGTATCCTTCTTGCTATCGCCACCGCACTTTTCTTTGAGAAAAACTTGTTCCCTCAAAACCAGCTAATATCCTCTTCCCCTTAAACACTGCGTCTCTTCTTTGGTTAAGTCTTCGACCGATTAGTACTGGTCCGCTCCATGCATCGCTGCCCTTCCACTTCCAGCCTATCTACCTGATCTTCTCTCAGGGGCCTTATTTCCTACGGACTGGGAAATCTTATCTTGAGGTGAGTTTCGCACTTAGATGCTTTCAGCGTTTATCTCATCCA
>DICX01000083.1 GCA_002417825.1 Lactobacillus sp. UBA5815
TTGACTATCTATCACAAAAGCGAATGGCATATCGAAAAGGTCTGTTGGTTACTGGTGATTCTTTTGTTGCAAGCCAAAAACAAAAGTCAACGATTTTGGATACGTTTCCTCAAGCTTTGGCAGTTGAAATGGAAGGGGCTTCATTTGCACAAGTGGCCTATCAATTTCATAAACCTTTGATCGTTTTACGCTCGATTTCTGATCATGGTGATGAAAAAGCTGATTTAGACTTTGATGATTTTGTTAAAAAAGCCGGCGCTAATGCCGCAGAATTGTTATGCCGATTTATTCAGCATGATTTAAAGTAATAAAAAGGAAGTAAATAGTATGGAGCAGATTTATTTAGATAATGCGGCAACGACACCAATGGCAGATGGTGTCGTCCAAGTGATTACGAATGAAATGAAGAATGACTTTGGTAATGCCTCAAGTACGCATCAATTTGGACGTCGAGCTCGAGAGCAAGTAGATGCTGCCCGAAAAATCATCGCTGGCGCCATTCATAGTCAAGAAAATGAAATCGTTTTTACGAGTGGTGGTAGCGAATCTAACAATACAGCTATTTTTGGAACTGCTCAAGCTAGAAAAAATCTTGGTCGTCATATCATCACAACCAAGATTGAACATCCATCAGTGTTGAATCCAATGGCTAAATTAGCTTCGCTAGGTTATCAAATTACTTATCTCGATGTCGATGAAACTGGACATATTTCATTAGATCAGCTCAAAAAGGCTTTGACCCCACAAACGATTTTAGTTTCGGTTATGGCGGTTAACAACGAAGTAGGCAGTATCATGCCACTTTCTGAAATCGGTCGGATTGTTGCGCCAACTCAAGCATATTTTCATGTTGATGCCGTACAGGGATTTGGAAATTTGGATTTGGATGTTGAAAAAATGAAAATTGATTTGCTATCCACGTCCGCACATAAAATTAATGGACCAAAATTTTTAGGCTTTTTGTATGAACGTCGTGGTATCAAATTGGATAATTTGATTTTAGGCGGAGAACAAGAATTGAAGCGACGTGCTGGAACAGAAAATGTTCCAGGAATTGCTGGTTTTGGTGAAGCAGTACGTGAAATGCGCAAAATCGACAAAACAGCGCTACAGAAACGTTATACAATGTTCCAAGATTTGATCTTAAGTGCATTAAAAAAGCAAGAAATTGATTTTGAAGTCAATGGTACCTTAAAAGAGAAGGTTTCACATCACGTGTTGAATATTTGGCTCAAAGGGATTGACACTTATGTCACCTTAACCAATCTTGATTTGGCTGGATTTGCAGTTTCAGGTGGGTCAGCTTGTACAGCAGGTTCTTTAGAGCCATCACATGTTTTGACTGCTATGTATGGATCAGAATCGCCAAGATTGAAAGAATCTATTCGAATCAGTTTTGGACGTCTGACTAAAAAGCGCGATGTTGAAGCTTTTGCGAGTGAACTTGCTGCATTTGCTCATAAAAAGCAATTGAAAGCTTAAGATTTGCATTTTTGTTGTCCCATACTTATTATTAGTTAGTAATTATTAGCAAGTGAGGTCCTTATTGTGTCAAATCAAGTTATGATCAATGGCGATTCAAGAAAATTTGAATTGAATCCTAATGTAAAATTGTATGCGCTGATCGATGCAGGATTTGTTAAGACGAGATTGGGCAATTTTAGTTATGCGCACCCGCTGTATAACGAATCACCATATGATGCTACCGCAGAATTGAAACTAACGATTGATCATGATTTGAATCATTTAACGATGGTGATCACAGACAAAAGTGGCCTACAAAAGGTTAATATTTTCAAAAATAAATCATTATCTGAAATGGTATCCTTGTTAAATTACATTTTGAAGGATTTGATTCAACGAGAAATCATTGTACAAGTTGAGGGATGACAAAAATGAATGACAAGTCAAAAATTCGTGTCGTTGTAGGAATGAGCGGTGGTGTTGACTCTAGCGTTTCGGCTTTGCTATTAAAGAATCAGGGTTATGATGTCATTGGTGTCTTTATGAAAAATTGGGATGACAGCGATGACTCAGGAGTCTGCACAGCCACACAGGATTATGAAGATGTCAAGCGTGTTGCCAATCAAATAGGAATTCCTTACTATGCCGTTAATTTTGAAAAGGAATATTGGCAACGTGTTTTCAATTATTTCTTAAATGAATACCGAAAGGGCCGTACGCCTAATCCAGATGTGATGTGTAACAAAGAAATTAAATTTAAATCGTTCTTAGATTTTGCATTGAACTTAAATGCAGATTATATTGCCATGGGTCACTATGCTAAGACACGCGTTGATGCAAATGGCACCGTTCATATGATGCGTCCTAAAGATGGCAATAAAGATCAAACTTATTTTCTAAGTCAGCTTTCACAGAATCAGCTTAAGCATGTTATCTTCCCCTTAGCTGATTTGACGAAGCCTCAAGTGCGTCAAATTGCATTGCAAGCTGGATTGACAACTGCTAAAAAGAAGGATTCAACAGGAATTTGTTTTATTGGTGAACGAAATTTTAAAAAGTTCTTGAGTGAATTCCTGCCAGCACAAGGTGGCGACATTGTAACGACCAAAGGCGATGTTGTGGGCCATCATACAGGGTTGATGTATTACACGATAGGTCAACGTTCAGGATTGGGCTTAGGCGGCAATCAGGACTCTTGTGAGCCTTGGTTTGTTGTCGGAAAGGATTTAAATCAAAATCGGCTGATCGTCGATCAAGGATTTGACAGTCCATATTTATATGCAACGAGTTTGAAGGCAAGTCAACTTTCCTTTTTCACTGATTTGCCTGATCACGACGCAACTTGGCACTGTAGTGCGAAGTTCCGTTATCGTCAACCTGATGTTGGGGTGACAGTTGAGTATCATGCGAATGATCATACGGCACTTGTGACGTTCGATCAGCCGGCTCGTGCGGTGACACCTGGTCAAGCTTTGGTACTTTATCAAGGTGAAGAGTGTTTGGGTGGTGGTATGATCGATCAAGCCTTTCAGGGAGTTAAGCAAATGCAATTAGTCTGACTCATAAAAAAGAGAACTTTTTTGGTTCTCTTTTTTATTGGACTTGAAACTTGTCACTTTAACATTGATAATAAATGAAGAAAAGGGAGATATTAATGAAAATTTATTTCGTCAGGCATGGCAAGACACGTTGGAATCAAGAGGGACGATATCAGGGAAATGGTGGAGATTCGCCATTATTGCCACAAAGTTACGATGATATTGCATGTTTAGCAAATTATTTGCATAATACAACATTTAAAGTATTGTATACGAGCCCATTAAAAAGAGCTCGTGATACTGCGTTGGCATTGCAAAATGATTTAGGGCTGAATTTTCCAGTTTTTATTGATAAACGCTTGTGTGAATTTGGATTGGGCCAATTAGAGGGAATGAAGTTTTTACAGGCCGAAAAGCGTTATCCAGAGCAGATAAAAGCATTTAGAGATGCACCAGCACAATATGATCCAAGTGCCTTTGGCGGCGAATCTTTTTCACAAGTGATTTCTCGAGAGCGTGCACTTGTGGATGAATTGGCCAAGCGATATGATCAGCCGACAGATCGACTTATTTTAGTCGGTCATGGTGCTGCATTGTGTGCGTTGATTCGCAGTTTGGAGGGAATTTCACTAAATGATTTACGACTTCGCGGTGGTTTGGCTAATGCAAGCTTGACTGTTTTGCAAACAGATGATTTGGGTGCCACCTATAAAGAAATTATGTGGAATCAAACTGATTATTTGGATCGAAAATTGACGGCGAAGGATGTTATTTAATGAATCAAAAGATTGATACATTGTATTCGGATGGTAAAGTTGAACGAGCCATTCATTTATTGGTTAAAGCAATCGATGATCAACCAAGAGATACCGAAAATTACTTACAACTTGCAACCTATTTAGTGGCGCAGAATTCACCAGAACAGGCCCGGGAATTATTGGAAAAGGGGCAGCGTTTGGTTGATCATCCCGAGGCACTTAGCTATGATCTTGCGGTAACTGAGTATCTTTGCGGTAAGATGACGCAGGCTTTAAATTTGTTGAATCAAATTCCTAATGATGATGCTACGATGTACCAAAAGGCGCTTGTCTATCTCAAGATTGCGCAACCTGAAAAGGCATTAGCGTTTTCACTATCGATTAAGCATCAAGATGAAAAAGTATTGGAGTTGCAGGCTGATTGCTGGTTATCATTAGGTGAGATGGTAAAAGCTAAAAGTCTTTTAGCCAAGATACCGCCTTTTAAACGAACGACAAAAGTATGGTTTCTTCTTGGCATAATTGCCTTACCTGAAAGTAAAGCGGTTGCGGATACTGATTTTGAAAAAAGTTTTCAAAAGAATCACATACAATATGAACAACTAAAATTGCAATATCAGTCTTTGTTGAAAATTGTTCAAAAAAACAAAAAGGAATCGTAAAAATGATTGAAATGACGGGACGCTTACAGGGCGTCGTGTTTGAAAATCAAAAAGATTTGTTCAAAATTTTAGATATTGAAGTTCTCAGTGCTTTGCCGGGTTATGAAGCTAAACAAATCAGAGTGACTGGTAATTTTGGTCAAATCGAAGTGGGAGAATTGTATCGCTTTAAGGGAGACCTTGTTGTACATGATAGATTTGGAACTCAGTTTCGTGCGCAATCATATCAGCTCGTCATGCCGAACCAAACGACTAGCTTGACTAAATATTTGATTTCTGACAAATTTCCCGGAATTGGGAAAAAAGCTGCGGAGCATATTATTACGCAATTTGGTGTTGATGCATTGACATTGCTGAGAAAAAATCCGTCTAAAATTGATACACTGGATTTGACGAGTAAACAAAAAAGTAGCCTGTTATCAGGACTTTCTAAAATCGATTCTTATTCCCAAATTATTTTGAAGTTAACGCAGTATGGTGTACCTTCAAAATTAGCCAATAAACTTTATCAAGTTTATCATGATGATTCATTAAGCCAGCTGGAAAAAGATCCATATACACCTATCGTTCAAGTAGAAGGGTACTCTTTTCGTTTAGCTGATCGGTTGGGCAAGGCGTTTCAAATTCCTGAGGAAGCTGATTCACGTTTAGAGGGTGCTATTTATCAGGTACTTAAAGATGCTCTGAATCAGTCAGGTAATACTTATGTTCCTTTAAAAAATTTGGTTCTCGAAGTCAGTGAAGCCATTAGTTTAAAAAATTATGATTTAATTGTTCATGCGGTCAATCAGCTGCAACAGAAGGAAAAAATTGTTGTTCAAGATGATAAAGCTTTTTTAGCGTATATTTATACGAATGAAAAAGAAATCGCTGATTATTTAAAACAGTTCATTGAAAGAAAAACTGAAATTCCCAAATATTCTCAATCTCAGTTGAATCATGCGATTCAACATGCTGAAAGTGCGCTGCACATTAAATATGATGCTACACAAAAATTGGCAATTGCGAATGCATTGACACACACGGTTTCTATTTTAACAGGAGGGCCGGGAACTGGAAAAACGACGATCATCAGTGGTATTTTACTTTGCTTGCGAGAATTAGAGACCATTCCGGCAGCTTCACTCTATAGTCAGGATCCGCCGTTTTTATTAGCAGCACCAACAGGTCGCGCCGCCAAGCGAATGAGTGAAATTACAGGAATCACAGCTAAAACGATTCATCGGATGCTAGGATTGGGCATTGGCGATCGCCAAGAAACTGAGTTAAACGAATTGAATGGGGAAATATTGATTATTGACGAAATGTCAATGATCGATATGTTTTTGTTCAAACAATTGTTAAGTGCAATTCAAACGACTAAACGACTTGTCTTTGTTGGTGATCAAGATCAATTACCATCTGTTGGTCCAGGTAATATTTTTGGTGATCTGATTGCCTCTGATGCGATTGCAACAACAAAGCTTGAGCAAATCCACCGACAAGCAGATGAATCATCAATTATTACTTTGGCACATCATGTTAACTTGGGAGATCAAGAACAACTTTTGTTTCAAAAGACAAAAAATTATTCGTTTATTCCATGTCAGGCTGATTTAGTTGATAAGGCGATTAGTCAAATTATTGAATTAGCCATGAAAAAATTTTCTCCAGATGATATTCAAGTTTTGGGGGCAATGTATCATGGCTCTGGTGGCATTACACATTTGAATGATGTTTTACAAAAAATCATGAATCCAAAGGGAAATGGAGCCAAGACAATCGAAAGCCATCAAGAATTATTTAGAATTGGTGATCGTATCTTGCAACTTCAAAATAATCCTGAAAAAGAGATATATAATGGTCAAATCGGTAAAGTGATCGGGATCGATGAAAAAGATACACAACATTGTTTAACCGCTAATTTTGATGATCGTGAAATTTCTTTTTCTCGGCAAGATTTATTTGATTTAACACGTGCCTATGCCATTACCATCCATAAGGCACAAGGATCTGAATTTCCGGTCGTTATTTTGAATTTAACGATGCAAAATTATGTCATGTTACGCCGGAATTTATTGTATACCGCGATTACGAGAGCAGAAAAAAACTTGGTTTTAGTTGGCGAGCGAAGAGCGTATGAAATGGCATTGAAAACGCCTGGAAATGACCGTAGAACGGGCCTTATTATGCAGATTAGGGCAGCTGGATTAGGTGTAAAGGAAACGCCTGATAAGCTCGATGAGAAAAGATATCGAAAAGATGATTCGGATCAAGAAAATCCGTCAGACGAAAAAGTACTGACTCCTGAAAAGATTTATAGTGGTCAAATCGACCCAATGATTGGAATGAGCGGTGTCGAATTGAAAAAAATTTCCGTATAAAAAAAGACCTTATAAAAAGGTCTTTTTTTATACCATGATGTTCATTTACTTTGCAATGATCATCGGTAAAATCATAGGTCGCCGTTGTGTACGTGAGTATAAGAAATCTTGTAGATTTTCAATAATTGCTCTGCGGATTTCATTTTCTTTAGGTTGTGGCTTCTTGGCCATTTCATTACGTAAGATATGGTAGACGTTTTTTTGCGCTTGACTGATCAAATCTGTTGATTCACGCATATAAACAAAACCGCGACTCAAAATATCAGGACCAGCAAGAACTCGTTGATGTGTATAATCAACCGTTGATACGACAACGACGAGACCATCGTCTGCTAAAATTTGACGGTCATGAACGACAACGTTACCAACGTCTGCAGCGCCTGAATTATCAACGAAAACTTCTCCGGAGGCAACGTGGCCAGCAATACGTGTGCCATGTTCACTAATGGCTAAAACTTGGCCGTTTTCCAAAACGAAAGTGTGATCTTCAGGAACGCCCGCATCTTGTGCCAATTGTGTATGAATCACCTGCATCCGATATTCACCATGAACAGGGATCATATACTTTGGCTTGGTTAAGCGAACCATCATCTTAAGTTCTTCTTGACCGCCGTGCCCAGAAGTATGAACGTTGTTCACACGACCATGTACGACGTTTGCACCTGCTTCGTACAACTCATTGATCAAATGATTGATACTCGTTGTATTTCCAGGAATTGGATTTGAAGAAAAGATGACGGTGTCGTCAGGATGTATACTGATTTGTCGATGGGTACCGTTTGCGATTCGTGACAATGCCGCCATTGGTTCGCCCTGAGAACCCGTACATAAAATCATAGCCTGATCGGCAGGAGTGTGGTTGATTTCGTTGGCGTCTACTAATACGCCATCCGGAATATGCAGATAACCTAAATCAATACCATTTTGAACGCCATTTTCCATTGAGCGTCCAAAAACGGCTACTTTGCGCCCATTGTCGATTGCTGCTTGAATTGCTGTTGAAACACGATAAAGATTTGATGCAAAGGTTGCAAAAATAATGCGACCATGAATATTACTGATGATATTATGCAACGATTTTGCAACGAATTTTTCAGACTTCGTAAAAGCAGGGACTTCAGCATTGGTTGAATCACTTAAAAGTGCCAAAACCCCTTCTTCGCCCAATTTTGCCATACGCTGAAAATTAGGTGAGGGCTGATTCATGACTGGCGTCAAATCAAATTTGAAATCGCCAGTAAAAACAACAGCGCCTAATGGGGTATGAACCGCGATACCTAATGTATCAGGGATTGAATGTGTCGTCCGGAAAAAGGTAACTGAAAGTTTAGGAAACTTCAAAACCGTGTCTTCGTGTTCTTCATGTAATTCACTGGTTTTTAAGATGCCATGTTCTTCCAATTTGCCCCGAATCAACGCAAGTGCAAAAGGTGTTGCGTAAACTGGAATCTCAGGTATTTTTTCCAAAAGATAAGGAATACCGCCGATGTGATCTTCATGACCGTGAGAGACGACTAATGCTTTTATTTTATCTCGATTTTTAACAAGGTAAGAATAATCTGAAATGATATAATTGATTCCCATCATATCGTCTTCAGGGAATTTTATGCCACAATCCATGACGATGATTTCGTCTTGAAATTGGACACAATACATATTTTTGCCAATTTCGCCTAAACCCCCAATGGCGTAAATCGCAACTTCATTATTTTTAAGTTTCACGGGGGATTACTTCTTTGCCGTAAAAGCAGTCAACTTAAAGTTGGCATGCTCTTTTTCGTATTTTAAAGAATTGCCAGTCAATTCTTGGATGAGTTCAATATTATAGGGGGTATTGTCCTCAACCGTCTTACGTGCATCAACGACACTGTCAGCCTCTAAAAAAAGCGTTTTTGTAGTTTCTCTTCTTGGACTAACGATCTGGTTTTCTTGATATAAAACTTTGTAGATCATTTGTGACTCCTTTTTAAAAAAACGATCAAATTTGAAAATTTAAAATAGAAAAATTCTCAATAGCTAAAAAAATATTACCATAATTGTCTTGTTAAGTATACTCATTCGATCTTTAAACACGATTAAAACGCTCTAGGCTTGAGTCTAGAGCGTTTTATCAAATATCGAAGATCTTACGAAATCACCAGTGTGTTTTCTGGAAGCTCGAATGGTGTTTTGGAATTGATTCGATCATAAAAAAGATGCCCGTTCAAATGATCGATTTCGTGTGATGAAACGATAGCGGGATAATCTTTTAAATGAATCGTCTTTTGTTCACCTTCGATTGTTTGATAGCGAATGGTCAATTTATCTGGACGCGGAACGAAACCATCGATATTTTTATCAACGCTCAAACAACCTTCCCCTTCTTCTAAACAAGCTTGACGTGTCGATTCTGCAATGATTTTAGGATTGACGTAAATTTCTTTGAAAATGATCTTGCCATCGTTGTCTGGAACTAAAAGTGCTGCCATTTGAACGCTTTCGCCAACTTGGGGTGCAGCTAATCCAACGCCTGCACGAAGTTGATGCTTTTCGGCTATCTTTGGATCTTGAGAATTGATCAAATAAGCCATCATTTCATGAGCCAATTTTAAATAATGACGATCAAGTGGAAACGTTAATGGTTTAGCAATTTGACGCAGGACAGGATCGCCATCTCGAACGATGTCATGCATTAATATCAAAATATGATTCTCCTTTACGGTTTGAGTTTTTGAATAAAATCTTTACAATAATAATAGCATATCAATTCAAAGTTTGAGCTATTGCTTTTGGCATGATCGTCTTAAATTGCGAAGTGGATTGACGTTATACAATCTAATGTGCTAAAATCATAGGATGTAACTATACTAGTACGATACGGCTTCATTAAAGAAGAAACGAACAGCTGTGCTTAGTCACAGTTTTTTTATGAAGTGCGAGGGAGGAATTTTTCTTGCAAAGAAGAGACGATATTAGAAACATTGCCATTATTGCTCATGTCGATCATGGTAAGACGACATTGGTTAATCAGTTGCTTGAACAATCTGATACGTTACCAGAGCATATGGAAATCGCAGATCGAGCAATGGATTCTAATGCGATCGAGCGTGAACGTGGTATTACGATTTTATCTAAAAACACTGCGGTCAAGTACAAGGGCACGACGATTAATATTTTAGATACGCCAGGACATGCCGATTTTGGTGGTGAAGTTGAACGTATCATGAAAATGGTTGATGGTGCACTTTTGCTGGTCGATGCGTATGAAGGAACAATGCCTCAGACGCGATTCGTTTTAAAGAAAGCACTTGAAGCTGGCGTTAAGCCAATCGTTGTCATCAATAAGATCGATCGCCCTGGTGCACGTCCATCTGAAGTGTTGGATGAAGTTTTAGAGCTTTTCATTGAGTTGGGCGCCAACGATGAACAACTTGAGTTTCCAGTAGTTTATGCTTCTGCATTAAATGGAACTTCCAGTTATTCTGATGATTTGTCAACACAAGAGCATACGATGCAGCCTATTTTTGAAACTATCGTCAAAAATATCCCTGCTCCAATCGATAATTCAAACGAACCACTTCAATTCCAAATTACGATGTTGGATTGGGACGATTATGTTGGACGTATCGGAATCGGTCGTGTTTTCCGCGGTAAAATCAAAGTTGGGGACGAAGTTGCCGTTATGAAGGCAGATGGCAGCACGCAAAACTTCAAAGTCACAAAACTTTTTGGTTTCTTTGGATTAAAACGTGTTGAAATTAATGAAGCAAAAGCCGGTGATTTGATCGCCATTTCTGGGATGAATGATATTTATGTCGGCGAGACGATTTGCCCTGTGGATCATCCTGATGCATTGCCATTGTTGAAGATCGATCCACCAACATTACAAATGAATTTCGTTGCTAATGATTCACCTTTCTTTGGCCGTGAAGGTGATCAGGTTACACCTAAGAAGCTTGAAGATCGCTTAATCAAACAAACACGGACGGATGTTTCTTTGCGAGTAGAACCGACAAACCAAATTAATACTTGGACGGTTTCTGGTCGTGGCGAACTTCACTTATCAATTTTGGTTGAAGAATTAAGACGTGAAGGGTTTGAATTACAACTTTCTCGTCCTAAAGTTATTTATCGTGAAATTGATGGTAAACAATGTGAGCCATTTGAGTCTGTTCAAATTGATACACCTGATCAATATGTTGGCAGTGTGATTGATTCATTGTCACAACGTAAAGGTGAGATGCAAAACATGGAGTCAACGGGTAACGGTCAGACTCGGATTGAATTTTTAGTCCCATCTCGTGGACTCATCGGTTATAATAACGAATTCATGTCACAAACTGGTGGTTATGGGATCATAAACCATACTTTTGAAAAATATGCGCCAGTAATTAAAAACTGGGAACCTGGTCGTCGTAATGGTGCATTGGTTTCCATTAATCGTGGACAGTCAACGACGTATTCGCTGCAGTCTGTGGAACAAAGAGGACAGCTGTTTATCGGTGCTGGTGTTGAAGTCTACGAGGGAATGATTGTTGGCGAGTCAAGTCGTGAACGTGATATCGCAGTTAACGTTACAAAGGGTAAAAATTTGACGAATACCCGTGCGGCTGGTAAAGATCATGCTGCAGCAATCAAGACACCTAAAACGATGACTTTGGAAGAAGCACTTGAGTTTTTGAACGATGATGAATATTGTGAAGTAACACCTAAAAGTATTCGGTTGCGTAAGAAGATTTTAAATACTTCAGAACGTCAAAAAGCAGATAAAAAACGCGCACGTTCTAATTAAAGTACGCTTTGTTTAAAAGGCGCCCAGCTATGACTGGGCGCCTTTTTTGCTTAACTCATCGGCGTGCTATAATGAAAAAAGAATATTGACGTGGATTTTGAAGGAGTTATTGTCGTGCGCGAAAAGCTAAAGTACCTCGATTACAGCATTTTTATCCCTTTTATCGTTTTAACGTTATTAGGTATTATCATGGTTTATTCTGCTTCATCAGATATTTTGCTCGTCAATGGCTTTAAGCCAGCGACTTATGCAATCAAGCAGGCAATCTATGCTTTTATTGCCATTTTTTTTGTTGGATTACCATGCTTTGCTATTAAATTGACTTTCTTTCAAAGTCGGCGGTTCGTTATCTCGTTCCTATTTGTTACGTGGGCAATGTTAGGTTATCTTGTCGTTCAGAAATTATTGCGTGGAAATGCGGCAGCAGTTAATGGTGCTGTTGGCTGGATCAATTTAAAATTCATCAATATTCAGCCACTCGAAATTGCTAAGTTGGCTTTAGTTGTTTATTTGGCATTTGTTTTAGGAAGACGTTTTGACCGTATTCGGCCAGGATACATTTGGGAAAATCTTTCTGGCCCGACAGTAATTGCATTTATTACTGTTGCAATGGTAATCGTTGAACCCGATTTTGGCGGTGCAGCGATTTTGTTGATGATCGTTTCGGTCATGTTTGCCGTATCTGGGATTCCTGCACAAACAGTTCTCAAAACAATAGTTGTCTTAATAACTCTCATTGCTTTGCTCATTGTCGGTATTTTGGTTTGGAATCCCAAATTCATACAAAATTCTTATCAATTTCAGCGATTTCTTGCTTTTATGCATCCTTTTAAGCTGCAAAGAACGAGTGGTGCCCAACTCGTCAATTCATATTACGCGATTCATAACGGTGGCCTGTTTGGGTTGGGGTTAGGGAATAGCATTCAAAAACGGGGTTACCTTCCTGAGCCTTACACTGATTTTATTTTGTCGATAACGGCAGAAGAATTGGGGACTATCGGTGCCATTGTGATGCTGACGTTGCTTTTTTATTTGATGTATCGAATCATGGAAGTCGGGGTACACGCGTTTAGCCAGTATGATGCACTAGTTTGTTTTGGTGTTGCGACCATATTGTTTACGGAAACGCTTTTCAATGTTGGCGCTGTGCTAGGACTTTTGCCGATTACAGGGGTTACTTTGCCATTTATCAGTTATGGTGGCTCTTCGATTATCGTTTTAACTTCAGCTATTGGATTAGTTTTAAATGTTTCTGCCAAAGAGAAAAAATTAAAGTTGGAAAGTGAGATGATCGTATGAGTCAAATTGACCATGAACCGACCTCAGAAAAAATCGTACCAAGGATCAATTTGATTGTTTGGTTAAAACGTTCCAATAATCAATATAAACTTCGGCGATATGGCGATATTGTCTATTTTTCAAAAAAAGCACGTTATTGCGTCTTATATGTGGATGAAGATAAGTCCGAAGAAATACGAGAAACACTTTTAAGGCTTGATTTTGTTGAAAATGTCGTAATATCAGACAGAAAAAAGCTTCAATTTTCATCTGAACATCAAGAAAAAATGATGGCAGAATTGAAAGAAAAATATGATCATATGCGTGAAGAAAATGAGGATATGCGAGTTTGAGAATTATTTCAGGAAAATATGCCAAAAGACGGTTGTTGACATTAAAAAGCCAAAAAACACGACCAACGAGTGATAAAGTAAAAGAATCACTGTTTGACAGCTTAGGACAATATTTTTCAGGCGGTGAAGTCTTGGATCTTTATGCAGGTAGTGGCGCTTTGGGGATTGAAGCCGTTTCGCGTGGATGTGACCATGCAGTTTTAGTCGATATCAACCACGCTGCGGTAAACGTGATCCGTCAGAACGTGATGCTTACGAAAGAAACGGATAAATTTAAAGTTTTGAAAATGTCGGATCAACAAGCTTTAAAACTTTTAACCGCTAAAGCAGTAAAATTTGATCTTGTCTTTTTAGATCCACCGTATGCAAAGCAAAAGATCTCAGATGTGATGAAAAAACTCGATGACTTCGACCTTTTAGCCTCTGATTCGAGGATCATTGCAGAGACAGATGATCGAACCGATTTATCCGTGATTTCTGATTTTGAGTTACTCAAAACGCATCATTTGGGTAAAACGATCGTTCGTATTTATCGAAAGGAAAAAGCATGAAACGTGTGATGTTTCCGGGAAGTTTCGATCCGATAACGAATGGACATCTTGAAACAGTCGAACAAGCTTGTCAAATGTTCGATGAAGTAGATGTTGTCGTGATGACCAATACGCGCAAAAAGTATTTGTTCACACAAAATGAACGTGTTTCATTCATTAACAAAATTTTTGAAAAGAATTCGCAAGTAAAAGTTTATGCCTTTCCGGAAAAATTAACTGTCGACGTTGCGCAAAAGTTAAAGGCTAATATCATTATCCGCGGCTTACGTAATAGTGAAGATTTTATTTATGAGCAGAAGATCGCGACAATTAATCAAACGCTTGCACCAGAAATAAAAACTGTTTTCGTGATGGCAAGTCCGCAAAATAGTTTCATTTCATCCAGTATGATTAAAGAAGTCGCAACGTTTAACGGTGATATTCAAAAATTAGTTCCCGATATTGTGGCGAAAGCATTGCATCAAAAATTAGGGAAATCATCATGAAGTCAAAAAAAATTTTAAAAAAGTTTTTAAGTGGCCTGCTAATTTTAGCTGCAATTTTAACTGTAATGTCTATTTGGCCGACATCTTACTATCTAGAAACTCCTGGGAGCGCTAATCAAGTTAAACCGTTTATTACGTCGAAAATTGGAAAACCGAGTCCAAACTATTATATGACGACGGTTAGTGAAGAACCAGCTAGTGTACTGACTTTTTTGTGGAGTTATACGCAGCCTTTTGATGAACGAATTTCTCAAAAAGACTTGCTTGGGACACAGGACAATGCTGAATATGAACAGATGCAAAAATATTACATGCAGACAAGTCAAGCTAATGCGATTTATTATGCGGCAAAGCGGGCGGGGAAGTCGCCTGTTCGTCGTTATTTAGGCGTTTATGTCATGACAATTTTGCCCAACTCTGATTTTAAGACGAAACTAAAAGTTGGTGACACCATCACTAAGGTTGATGGCATTCATTTTTCGTCTACTCAAAAATTGATGGCTTATATTCGTTCAAAGAAGATTGATCATCGCATAAATGTTGAAGTCTCTCGTGGGGGCAAATCGAAGAAATTCTCTGGGAAATTGACGAAACTTCCAGGAGAAAAGCAGGCTGGAATTGGGATTCAATTAGTGGATCATACGGCAACCAAAGTCACGCCTAAAATTAAGATCAATGCTGGCAATATTGGCGGTCCGAGTGCAGGATTGATGTTTGCACTTACTTGCTATCAGATGTACATCAAGGATGATTTGACTAAAGGACGTCGTGTTGCTGGTACAGGTACGATAGATGAATCTGGTCATGTTGGCATGATCGGCGGTGTCGACAAAAAAGTCGTTGCGGCCAGTCGGCAAGGTATGCAAATCTTCTTTGCACCTACAGAAAGATTACCAGGTGTCAAGAAGGACGAAACAAATTATGCAGTTGCCAAAAGGACAGCTGAGCGCTTGCAAACAAAAATAAAAATTGTTCCTGTAGCATCGTTTAATGATGCACTTCATTACTTACAACATCACTGATTTTCTGAAAAAAGACGCAATTTAAAAATTGCGTCTTTTTTCGTATCTAAATATGAGGTGATTGCCATTATGGAAAAGAAAAAACTTATGATTCAAATCAAGAAAATGAAGTGGTGGTTGATTGGTATTGGGGTGGGGATTGTCTTAGTCAGTTATTTTTTGAGTCAATCTGCTATGACTGCTGATCCTCAAATCGTTTCCTCGCAGTCGTTGGCTAAATCAAAGTCCCACACTTCCAACCGCAAAAAATCGGTTAATCGCAGATCTAATTTAGTTACCTGTGACATTTCCGGTGCTGTACAGCATGAAGGCGTTTATACATTGAAATCAGGCATGAGGCTCAATGATTTAATCATTGCAGCTGGTGGTACAACCAAGAGAGCACAACTTAAGTCAGTTAATCGTGCAGTTTTACTCAAAGATCAGGCCAAATTTTATATTCCGTACTTAGGGGAGAAAGTGGCAGCAATACCAAGCTCAGAAGGAACGGAAATATCATCTGCTTCCTCTGAAAATGACGAAAAGGTTCATTTAAATCAAGCTTCAAGTAATGACTTACAAAAATTAAACGGCATTGGTGTTAAAAAGGCTGAACAAATCATTCAATACCGACAACAAAATGGACCATTTAAATCAATTGAAGACTTGACCAATGTTACCGGAATAGGGGAAAAAACATTTGCAGCACTTAAAGACCAATTGGCACTTTAACGATTTAGCCCCAGGATTCTGGTTTCAATTGAGTCTGGCGTTTGCTAGCTTGTCATTTAGTTTTCATCTAACACAAACTTGGTTGCAAAAAACGATTTGTGGGGTGATTTTTGGCATTATTTTGATTTGGCAACTTCTAAAGATAGACCGTGGGCAAGTACTGATTATAACATTGCTACTTATTTTTTCAGTTTTGCTCTGGCGGCAAACGCAACAGCTAATAATTGAACCACGAGAACACGTTCCAATTTTGCTTTATCCTGATGAAATAACAATTGATGAAGGTTATCTAACGGGACACGGACATATTGATCGACAAACAGTTCTTTTATCTGGAAAAATCGACTCTGCTGGAAGCATGCTTTGGCATGATGGTAAACCTTTTGTTTTAAATGCAACGATCAAGCAAGAAAAAATAGCGAGTCCTACAAATTATGGACAAACTGATTTTAAGCAAATTTATGCGAGTCAAGGTATCTTTTGGCGGGAGTCATTTCAAAACGGGAAAGCACTACCAGTAACGTTGAATGTGATAGGGTATGCACATCTCATTAGAGAAAAATTTCGAAAATTTTTAGTGAAATTACCCAGACCTCTGTCATTTTTTGCAAATGAACTTTTTTTAGCTACAGGGGACGGACAAGATAACCAAACCATGAACCATTATCGCGATTTGGGAATCATTCATCTATTAAGTATTTCTGGGCTTCATGTCACGCTTATCTGTAATTTTATCAGTCTATCTTTTTCAATTTTTCATCGGCCTACTGAGAAAGCTTTTGGATTAATTATGTTAATTTTGGCTTTAGGCTTATTTTTGAGTGGCTTTCAACCAGGTTTTGTTCGCGCCAGCCTTGCTTTTATTCTTCAAAGATTCTTTTCTATGAAAAAATGGATGGTTAATAAAGCTGACCGTTTAGGGATAACATTAATGATACACTTGAGCCAAAATCCCTTGCTTTTGATGAGTCGCGGTGCGGTTTTAACTTATTTGTTAGCGTTAGGATTGTTACTGACTGAACACATGTCAAATCTCAAACAATCATTTGGCCTTAATTTGATCATTATGCCGCTGTTGCTTCATTATTTTTATCAAATTAATCCATTGACGATAATTTTCAATTTATTTGCCATTCCATATTTTAACTTCATTCTTTTGCCCTCGGTTTTACTGAGCGCAGCGACTTTTTTGTTTTTACCTGGATTAAGTTTTTTATTGGCAGGCTTCCTTCGATTCACTGAACA
>DICX01000071.1:0-1802 GCA_002417825.1 Lactobacillus sp. UBA5815
TGCAGCGGATCATCGAAATCATCTCTTCGATTCCTAATTTGGTTATCGTCACGATGCTGGGATTGGTTTTGGGTGGCGGCGTTTTAGCCATCATTATCTCGATTGCGATGACGGGTTGGGTCAATATGGCGCGGCAAGTTAGAAACTTGACGTTAAGCTATAAAGAACGTGATTTTGTTTTAGCAGCCAAGACGATAGGAGAGTCGGGGCCTAAAATTGCCCTCAAGCACATCCTGCCTAATATTTCTGGAACGATCATCGTTCAAGTCATGATGACGATTCCATCGGCTATCATGTATGAAGCCGTGTTGTCAGCCATTAACTTAGGTGTTCAACCACCGACAGCATCCTTAGGATCCCTGATTTCTGATGCACAGTCAAAACTGCAGTTTTATCCTTACCAGCTGCTAGTTCCAGCTATTGCACTTGTCGTGATTTCACTAGCATTCGTGATGTTGGGAGACGGCTTGCGTGATGCATTTGATCCTAAATCGAGTAAGGAGGATTAAAGATGTCTTCACAAAATTTATTAGAAGTCAAAGATCTTAAAATCAATTTTCATACCTATGATGGCGATGTTAAAGCAATCAGAGGAGTTTCTTTTGATTTGAAAAAAGGTGAGACTTTAGCCATCGTTGGCGAATCAGGATCAGGTAAGTCAGTGACGACTAAAGCATTAATGGGATTGAATGCCAAGAATTCAGAAGTGATTGGTGGTCAAATTCTGTTTCACGGTAAAGACCTGCTTAAAATAGACGAAGATGATTGGGATGATCTTCGTGGCAATGAAATCTCAATGATTTTCCAAGATCCCATGACTTCACTGGATCCCACGATGAAAATCGGTAAGCAGATTGCAGAAGTCATGCTGACACATGACTATGAAGGCAAGATGAGTAAAAAAGAAGCTTTAGCCAAAGCCTTGGATTTGATGAAGGCGGTTGAGATTCCAGACGCGGCAGATCATATCAATGATTATCCACATCAATGGTCAGGAGGGATGCGTCAACGTGCCGTGATTGCGATCGCATTGGCTGCCAATCCAGAAATCCTAATTGCGGATGAACCCACGACTGCACTAGATGTCACGATTCAAGCACAAATCATTGATCTGCTTAAACACTTGCAAGAGCAGATCAAGAGCTCTATTATTTTTATCACTCATGATTTAGGGGTCGTAGCAGGTATCGCTGATAAAGTGGCCGTTATGTATGCCGGTAAAATCGTTGAGTATGGTACGGTTGATGAGATTTTTTATAATCCGCAACATCCATATACATGGGGACTTTTGGCGGCAATGCCAACTCCTGATATGAAAGAAGATAGTTTACTCTCCATTCCTGGAACGCCACCAGATTTATTGAAGCCACCGGTTGGCGATGCCTTTGCTTTTCGAGATCAATATGCGTTAGATATTGATTTTAAAGAGCAACCACCATTTTTCAAAGTAAGTGATACGCATTATGCTGCGACTTGGCTGTTGGATCCTCGTGCACCTAAGGTTGAACCACCAGACGTGATCAAAGCACGTTGGGAAAAATTCTTAGAAATCAAGCAAAAGGAGAGCAGCAAGCAATGACAAATGAAAAACTCGTTGAAGTCAAACACCTCTCCTTGTATTTTAATAAAGGCAAGGCTAACGAAGTCAAAGCAATCGATGATGTCAGTTTCGATATTTATAAAGGAGAAGTATTTGGCCTTGTAGGTGAATCGGGTTCAGGGAAAACAACGATTGGCCGTACTTTATTGAAATTATATGAACCAGATTCAGGTCAAATTTTGTTTCATGGCAAGGATGTCAC
>DICX01000071.1:2046-19883 GCA_002417825.1 Lactobacillus sp. UBA5815
TTGCTGAAAGATTTACAAAAAAGGCAAGGTTTGACGTATCTGTTTATTGCTCATGATTTGAGTATGGTCAAATATATTTCTGATCGAATTGGCGTGTTACATTGGGGTAAATTGCTGGAAATGGGAACGACCGATGAGGTTTATAATCATCCGCTTCACCCTTATACACGGAGCTTGCTATCAGCGTTACCAGTTCCAGATCCTGAAATTGAACGGCATCGAAAAATTATGACTTATGATCCAAGTATAGAATTAGATGGCGCTAAGCGTGAAATGCGTAAAGTTAATGAGGATCACTATATTTACAGCACTAAAGATGAATTTGACAAATATCTTTCACACGAATAAGAAAAAGGACTCTTCAAGAGTCCTTTTTTAATTGAATTAAAAATGCAAACAAAAATATTGTGACGTATCAAAATTAATTGACCATAGCTAGTAAAGGACAGATCTAATTTAGATCTGTCCTTTTTTTATTTTATATGTGTCAATTAGATACAATATTCACAAAATATCCATTGACTTTAGTAGAACGTTGTACTTATAATACAAGTGTAGTTTGTAAGCGATGCCAATACTTACTTGCTATTGGATTTTTGGTAAATAAGTCCATAAGTGGTTTATTGGCTAAAAGGAGGAATTTAAATGCTTAAAGGGGTAATTCCAGCCGTAGATAGTGCAGGACTGATCAAGTCAATTCGCGACACTGCTGATGAGCGGGTGATGTTTTTGAGCGGTCGTTTGGCAACTCAGCATTTATTCGGTGCAGATAATGAAGGATTGATTTCGTTATCAGAATATGCACAATATTTCCGAGACGTCCAAATCGCAACGGATGCTCCCTTGATTGCAGATGGTCAATCTGGATTTGGTAATCCGTTAAGTATGTGGAATGCAGCTGAAGAAATCGGACGTTCAGGTGCAAAGTATTTATTGATCAATGACCAACCTTGGCCATCACACAGTGCCGTACCAGCTGGTGCAGATGATTTGCCAACGTTATTGGGTAAGATCAAGGCAGCACAAGATGGCTCTGAAGATTCAGGTATGGAAGTCATCGTCAAACTTGAGGGTGTTCAAACTTATGGCTTGGGAGGCTTGATCAAGCGGATAAAGTTAGCTGTCAAAGCCGGGATTCATCAAGTCGCAGTTTCTAGATTGAATCCAGAACAATTGGATCAACTGGCAGCTGATGAAGTCTTTTCAAAAATTGGTATCATGCAAGATGATGATCAATTGACACTGGCAAAAATAAAATCAGTTCATCCAGCATTCATCATCCCTGTCAATGAGACTTTAAAGGAATTGGAAACTTATCGTAAGCATATTATTGCGGTGGAACAATAGATAAGGAGCTTAAAAATGACAGATAAAGCAGAAAGAATGCGGAGAAAATTCGATAAATTGGTTCACGAACCTAACCATATTCTTTGTATGCCGGTAGCACCGGACAGCTTAGCTGCTCGAATCGCCGAAAAAGAAGGCTTTGAATGCATCAATTCAGCTGGTTACGCAACAAATGCCAGCAATTTGGCCTGCCCAGACAGAGGTTTTGCTGATTTTGGCATCATGCTGAATAAATGCCGTGAAATCGTCAATGCTGTGGATATTCCTGTTTTTACGGATTCCGATACTGGTTATGGGGATGCTGCAAATATTAAACGGACGGTTCGCAGCTTTGAAGCCATTGGTGCAACTGGACTCTTCATTGAGGACCAAACTTGGCCAAAGCGTTGTGGACATATGGCCAACAAGAGTGTCGTTTCAACAGATGAAATGGTTTATCGGTTGAAAGCGGCACTAAGTGCACGCAAGCATCGGAACTTCTTGATCATGGCAAGAACGGATGCACGTGCGGTTTACGATCTTGATGAAGCAATCAGAAGAGCTAAAGTTTATCGTCAAACTGGCGCAGATATGGTCTTTATTGAAGCACCACAAAGTGTCGATGAATTGAAGAAGATTGCAGCTGCTTTTCCAGATACACCAGTTTTGGCCAATATGCTTGAGGGCGGCAAGACGCCGATCGTTTCTATTGAAGACTTGCGGAAGATGGGCTTCTCGCTGACGGCACATCCAACTGCTTTGACTTATGGACAAGCTTATGCAGATAAAGAAATCATCGATGATTTGCTTAAACATGGGTCAACGAAGGATACGCAGGATCGGATGATCACCTTTACGAAATTCAATGAATTTGTTGGACTCGATCGTGTCAATGAACGCGAGAACATGTACAAGCCAGATCAAATGGAAAAAAAGATCGCACAATGGCAGACTGAAGGCGCGTTTTAAAAAAGGGTATCTAAGGGTCGCAGCAAATGATTGCTGCAACCCTTTTATTTCAATTTAGGAGGAAAGGAATCGCGTAAGTTCAATTTTGGAAGCACGTCTTCATGAAAAATCTGATTAGGCTGTTCAAACAGTTTTTCAATTATTTTGATACTTCTCTCAGCAATCATTGCTGATGGGATCTCGATCGTTGAAATCGATGGGGTTGCGTATCGTGTCATGCCTTGATCTAAAACACCGAGGCTGATCAGTGGATTTTTGGCAAATGACGGATGTCGGTTAAAAGAATAGCTCATCCCCAGCGCAGTTAAATCTGATTCCACTAAAAGCGGATTCGTATCTTTTTTCATCAAGATTTCGCTCGCAACCTTCACACCAGAAGCATAGCTGTAATGCGCATGATAAGTCTGATCGATCTGGATGTCATGGAATTCAGCTGCTTTGCGGATCATGACGACACGTTGATTGGATGCCATATAGTCATTGTCATCGACGACTAAAGAAAATTTAGTGATGTCATTGGCTTTAAACAGTGAAATCGCCATATTGGCAATCGCCTTTGGCGGGACACCAATGGTATTGAAACGTTGTGAGTCACGGTTCAATAAAATGATTGGACAACTAAAATCTGTTTTTTCAAGACGTGTGAGTTCATTTTTATTCGCAGCACCAATAAGCATGGCGTCATATTGATTGGCAAAAGAAGAAGTCATCAAATTTGGTAGGATGCCGCGCTCATAAGTTTGTAAAACGAGGTGCCAATTCAATTTCTTTTTTTGAATGACAAGTTCGAGTTGTGTCAATAAATCTGGAATGACTTGAGAAATCCCACTGGAAAAATCCGCGGGCCAGCAAAAAGCGATCTCTTTTAAAGACTGTTGATTACGAAGGTTGCGTGCATTGCGGTTGGGACGATAATTCAAGTCGTGAGCGATTGCGTGGATCTTAGCAACCGTTTCCAGCGGGATGCGACGTTCTTTTTCGTGATGATTGATCACGATAGAAACCGTCGATACTGAAACACCAGCCCTTTTTGCAATATCTTTCATGGTTGTCATTCAAAATTTTCCTCCTTATCGCTTTATACAAAGTATATCAGGTGGGTTTACAGAGACCAAATGATGAAAGTGTTGAAATTATGAAAAAATTTGCAGAAATCAGGATCAGCCATCTGCCGCTTTATCTTTACTTGCCGATGCTGGTCGCCTTATTGGTTGCGATTTACACTGGTTCACTCAATCAAGATGTGGTTGGAACGTTTACGCTGCTTTTTTTGCTAGGCGGATTGTTCTTTTATGTCGGCGGTATTATTCCAATCGTTGGCAAATGGCTGGGTGGCGCGGTTTTGTTACCTTTGTTTGGCGGTGCTGCGCTGGTTTATTATCACGTGCTGCCTAAATATGTGGTTCATTCGGTCACAACGATGATGAATTCAGGATTCATTCATATCTTTTTGTCTGCGGTGATCGTTGGTGCTATTTTAAGTATGAATCGAAAAACCTTGCTGTCTGTGTCATTACGGGTTCTGCCCTGCATCATAGGTGCCCAGGTGTTCGTCATCGCGTTCCTTTATCTATCAGCACTGCTTTTACACATCAAACCATTAGAAGCGATTTTTATGGTGGGGCTCCCCAACTATGCCGGTGGTTCCACTGGAGCGCTAGTTGCTGTCCCGACGATCTATAGCGGCTTTTTCCATCATGCGATTGGTCATTGGGCAGGAAAGTTCTTGGTATTGCTCAACATCAGTAATGTTTTATGTGTCTTTTTTGCCTCATTGTTAAATCAACTTGGCAAGAAAAAACCGCAATGGACCGGCAATGGTCAATTGCTTAAAACGACACATGGAACGAAAAAGAAACTTGAAGCTTCAGACCATGTTGAAAAAGTTTCGATTAAAAGTGCTATTCTCGATATTGGACAAGGCTTTTTACTTTCTATATTTTTCTTAGTCGTTGGCTCGATTCTTGAGCATTTTGTTCCGCAGCTGAATTTGATTGCTTGGTGTGCGATCGTCGTGATCGTCATTAAAGCTTTTGGCTGGTTAGACGATCATTTTTGCCATGCGGCTGGTGAATGGCAATCTTTCGTGATCACACATTTTTTACCTGTTTTGATCACAGGAATCGGGATTTCCTCATTAAATTTAGGTGCAGTTGCGTCCTATTTGAGTATCAGCAATTTGTTTATTCTAGTCATGGCGCTGATCGGTGCTATGCTGGGCTCACTGATCATTGGTCGTCTTGTTGGATTCAACCCAATCGATGCCATGATTGGCATTGGCCTTCAAGTCGGTAATTTGGGCGGGACTGGTGCCATTACGACACTGCAAACGTCAGATAGAATGTCACTGATGCCGTTCGCAACGATTGCAAATCGTATCGGTGGCGCGATAATGTTAATTGAGATTAGTTTTTTGTTACCATTATTTTTATAAATTTGAAAGGGATGTCATTATGAAAATCATCGTTTATGGTGAAAAAGAAACGGAAAAAGGGTATGTCAAGACTTGGGCAGAGGCACACCATTGCGAAGTTGAAGCAACGGATAAACCGTTGACGCCTGAAACGGTTGGAATGACTCGTGGCGCTGATGGCATCAGTATTCAGCAAACTGGTCCTCTTGCCAATGCCGTTTATGCCAAATTAGCTGAAAATGGCATCAAGCAAATCAGCTCACGGACAGTTGGTGTCGATATGATTGATTTAAAAGCTGCGAAAGCCAATCAATTGCATGTGACGAACGTTCCAGTTTACTCACCAAGAGCGATCGCTGAAATGGGAGTTGCCCATGCCTTTTATCTTTTACGGCATATCGGTGATTATCAAGCTCGGATGGCTCAAAATGATTTTAGCTGGACGAAATCTACGATCAGCAATGAGATCTATCGTTTGACAGTGGGTGTCGTTGGTTTGGGCAATATTGGCGGTGCAACTGCACAACTGTATAAAGCTCTAGGTGCCAACGTTTTAGCTTATGATGTCTTTCATAACGTTGAGTACGAGCCCTTCGTGACTTATACCGACTTGGATACGGTTTTACGCGAATCAGATATCATTTCATTGCACACACCGCTTTTGCCTGCAACGAAGAACATGATTGGCAAAGCTCAGTTCCATGAGATGAAAGATACGGCATTCTTGATCAACATGGCACGTGGCGGTTTGGTAGACAGTAAAGCATTGATCGAAGCACTGGAAAATCATGAGATTGCGGGCGCTGGATTGGATACGCTCTCCGATGAAGCCGGCTATTTTGGAAAAGATGCCAACAGTGCAAAAACGACACCGATCTATCAAAAGTTAGCCAAAATGTCGAATGTGTTGTTGACCCCCCATGTTGCTTTCTTTACAGAGACTTCTGTCAAAAATATGGTAGATATTTCACTTGATGATGTTTCGACGATCGTCTCAGGAAAACGAACAAGGAACATGATTTGTTAATAAAGGATAACCATGGCTTCATTGTGAATTAGGACTCATCCTTGATTAAAAAAATAAATCTGATGATAAGTTGAAAAGCAGCTCAAAGGAGCTGCTTTTTTTTTGAACGAAATGATGCCGATTTTATGTTTGATTTATGCAAACTATTGCATAAATGGCACTATTCATTGCAAGCGGTTACAATTGAAACTAGAATGCAATCGTAAGGACGAGATCGTCAATCATGACTTTCGTCTTTACGGGTGCTTAAGCTTGGGGAGGCCTCTCATGACAACACTTAAGGATGTTGCACAGCTTGCACATGTATCTGCGAGTACGGTGTCAAGAGCAATCAATAATACGTCATATGTACATCCAGAAACAAAAGAAAGAATTTTAAAAGCCATCACTGAACTCAGTTATCATCCGAATTTGATCGTTAAAGGGCTGCAAAAAGGAAAATATAAAATCATTGGATTGATCGTACCTTCAACTGATTTAACGATTTATTCAGATTTGATACCGATTATTCAAAAATGTGCAGTTGAACATGGCTATCAAACGATAATTTCAGTAACGAATGATAATCCGGAAACTGAAAAATCAGCTTTAAATCACCTGCGCCATAGTTTTGTGGATGGTTTGATCATCGCAGGGACTGGAGGAAACAATCATTTGTTGCGTGATATCGTTGCTTCGGGAATCCCAGTCGTTCAATTATTGCGATATCAAGAAGAAACTTTAGGTGGTGTTGGTGCTGATTATATTCACGCTGCAATGAAAGCAGTCGAATTCCTTTATCAAACTGGTTCGCGCGGTATCGGATTATTGAATGGCTCAAAGTTGCTGGCACCATTTGCTAAACGCTATTTTGGTTATCACAACATGATAAAAAAAGTGGGTTTACAGGAAAACTTTATCTGTTTATCCGATATCAATTCAAGTTATTTTGATTTTGGCTATCAAAAAGTGATTCAACTGATCCATCAGTCTCCTGAAACAGATGCGATTTTAGTTGGCAACGACTGTATCGGCTTGGGTGTACTGAAACGACTCAAAGAAATGCACAAAAAAGTTCCCAAAGATTATCGCTTGATTAGCTTAGCTGGATATAAACTTGGCAAATACTTAGAGACGCCGCTTAGTTCAGTTGAATTACCTTTAAATAAAATTGGAAAAAATGCTGTTGAAGCCGTGATTGGAAACATCGAAGGAAATTTTGATGTGATGTATCGTGTTTATGCGATGAATCTGGTTTTAAGAGCAAGTTGTTGATTTTTAAATCAAGGGAGTTAAAAAATGAGTAAAAAATTTGATACGATTTTTCCAGCTGTTGCTGTTCCATTTAATGAAGACAATACGATTAATGAAACCGAATTTAGAAATTATTTAGATTGGGTGGTTTCGTATGACGGTATCGATGGCGTTGTCTGCAACGGGCATACCGGTGAAATCACTGGGTTGACAGCAGCTGAACGTAAGCGTGTCACCGAAATCGTTCACGATGAAGTTGGGGATAAAGTAACGGTTGTTTCAGGTGTTTCTTCTGAAAGTACTGCGGGTGCGATCCAAGGCGCCAAAGATGCAAAAGCTGCTGGTGCAGATGGTATTTTATTGATGCCACCACATATGTGGTTGAGATTTGGCTTTACTGAAGAATCTGCCTTTCAATTCGTGAAAGATATTTCAGATCAAGCTGATATTGATATTATTATTCACTTATATCCAGCAACCTCAAAAGCATTTTATCCATTGGATCTTTTACTTAGAATGTGTAAAGAAATTTCCCATGTTAAAGCAGTCAAGATGGGAACTCGTGTACAGTCCGTTTATGAAAGAGAAGTTAGGGCCTTACGCAAGGAAAGTCCAGAAACCAAACTTTTGACTTGCCATGATGAATATATCCTATCTTCACTTTTCCCAGGAATGGATGGCGCTGTTTTAGGCTTTGCTGCATGTATCCCTGAACTGATCACAGCTGGATTCAAGGCCTACTATCAGGATGATTGGAAGAAGATCCATGATATCGATGATCGCATCTATGCCATGGCAAATGTGATCTATCATGGTGGTCAACCATCTGGAGAAGCACATGCTCGGCTAAAAGAAGTTTTGGTTCAAAGAGGGATCTTTTCAAATGCTTTGATGAGAAAACCAGTCATGCCGCTTTCAAAGGAAGTTAAAGATAATATTGCTAATGGTGTCAAGCTTTCGGGCGTTGAAAAGGTTAACTTGATCAAGTAAGCTTAGGCATTTCGATTTCATTAAAAGCGTAGGCGAAAGTCGACGCTTTTTTTATTGATGACAATTTTTATTCGAAATGAGGTTTAAAAATGAATCTTCTTAATGCTCAAGATACCTTGATTATTCTTGGCTTTGTTGTCATTTATATTATTGCGACTGGCATCTTATCGGTTAAACTCAGTGGAAAATCCAATGAAGATTTTATGACAGGCAGTTCAAAAATGCCGACTTTCGTCATAGCAGTTTTGATCATGTCTGAATTCATTGGTGCTATGTCAACGATTGGAACGGCACAACAAGCCTTTAGTGACGGGATGGCAGCGATGTGGGCCATTTTGGCAGCTGTCGTTGGTTTCATCCTGTATGGGTTGTTCTTCGTTAAAAAGCTATATCAGACCGGTGGCTTTACGATTTCAAGTGCAATCGAAAAGCAGTATGGCAGATCAACGCGACTTATCGTGTCATTGATCATGATTTTTGCACTGATTTTGATCAATGCCAACAGTTATATTTCTGGTGCCAGTGTTTTGGCAGAAATATTAGGGATGAAATTGCCCTTAGCGATGATTATCATTGGTATCGTTTCAACCGTTTACTTTTGTATCGGAGGCATGAAATCAGTTGCTTGGATCACGCTGATTCATACAACCGTTAAATACATCGGGATTTTAATCATTACAGTCGTCGCTTTGATGATGACACACGGCATTCACCCAGTTACAGTGAAATTGCCAAGTTATTATTTTACTTTTTCTGGTCATGTTGGCATTACTCAAATTATTGGGTGGATCATTACGATTACCGGTGCCATTTTTTCAACACAGTTTATCGTTCAAGCAATTTCATCTGCTAAGAGTGCCAAGTCAGCGCAGAAAGCGTCATTTGAAGCTGCACTGATGACGTTGCCACTTGGCATTATGGTGGCAGTCATTGGGGTTTGCGCCAGATATTTGTTTCCAAAATTAAACAGTTTATATGCATTGACGATATTTTTACGGCATATGAACGTTTTCTTTGCAGCAGTCGTTGCGATTGGCTTATTGGCTTCGGTTTTCGTTGGTGTTTCGGCAACTGCGCTGGCAATCGTTTCGCTAGTCGTTGATGACTTTTATGTCCCGCATTGGCATCCTACTGCTCACAAACAATTAAAAATGACACGTTTCATCTCCATTATCGTTGGTTTTTTACCGATGGTGTTTGCCTTTATGACACCTAATATTTTGGGGCTTTCATTTTTTACGAAAGCGATTCGTGTCTCCATCACCTTTGTGGCGTTGATTGCTTTCTATATGCCTTTCTTTACAGATACTTTGGGTGCTGACGTTGCGTTGATAGGAACAACGATTTTATCGACAGTTTGGTATGTGTTGAAAGATCCTTTTGGTATCAGTGATCTTTATGTTGCGCTTTTTTCGCCCATTTTGATTTTGATCTTATGGAAACCGATCATGTGGTTGTATTCACACCGGAAAAAAGCTTAGAAAAATGATTCATTCAAAAGAGCAGCACGATATCAACTGCTCTTTTTATTTTGCATTTATTCACAAGCCCTGTTACAGGCAAGTTGAAATCAAGCGCTATGATTATGAAACGACTTATTTTCAGTTTACAGAAAGCGCTTTCTGTATTAACATATAGTCATCAGTACTGACAAATTAGAAATGGAGCTGGGAGGACACAAATATAGCTATTGAACGCGTTTATAGTATCAAAATCACTTTTTGGATTTGAAAGGAAGTAAGATGTTTACAAAAACGGATGCCGAATTGCAGAAAATAGGTGCAAAGATTACAACTCGTGAAATTCAGCAGCAACCAGAGCTGTGGAAAGAAACGTTAAACATCTATCAAGAAAAAGTATCAGAAATCAGTGATTTTTTGGCGAAAATCACACAAAAGGTTGGCAAAGTCAAAGTCATCTTCACGGGTGCTGGGACGAGCGCTTATGTTGGCAATACGATCATGCCTTATTTAAGAAAACATGGCGATCGTGAAAAATATGATTTCGAGGCGATCGATACGACTAAAATCGTGTCAACTCCCGAAGATTATTTGGAAACCAAGACACCTACGATATTGGTCTCGTTTGCACGTAGCGGAAATTCTCCAGAATCAGTGGCTACAGTCGAACTGGCTAAAAAACAAGTGAAACATTTGTATCAAATCGCCATCACTTGTGCACCTGAAGGACGCTTGGCGCAGGACTTGAAGGATGATCCAACCGGATTGGTTCTTTTGATGCCTGCCAAATCTTTGGATCAAGGCTTTGCGATGACCGGGTCATTTTCTTGTATGGCGTTGATGGCTTTACTTGTCTTTGATACGTTGGCAGATCAAGACAAAGCTGAAAACGTGGCTGCAGCGGCAAAATTGGGTGAGAGCGTCATTGCGCGCGAATCTGAGATTCAGAAACTGGTCGACACAGATTTTGATCGTATCACTTACATTGGAAGCGGTGCGCTTGGCGGTTTAGCTGAGGAAGCGCGTTTAAAGATCTTAGAGCTGACTGCTGGAAAAGTAGCCGCTTTGTTCGACACTTCGATGGGCTTGCGGCATGGGCCTAAATCGTTTCTTGATCGTAAAACGATCGTTTTCGATTTCGTTTCTAATAATGCGTATACACGACAGTATGATTTGGATATTTTAAATGAGATCAAAGGAGACCAAATCGTTCCTTTAGTCATGGGGGTAGGCCAGACAAAATCCGGACAAGATTTTGATGGTGAAGTCTTTGCTTTTGAAACGTCAAAACGCTTGCCTGATGCTTATTTAGCTTTGCCAGATGTGATGTTTGCACAGATGATCGCGTTGCTTACCTCGATCAAAGTGGAAAACACACCAGATACGCCTTCGCCGACAGGTACGGTTAATCGTGTGGTCAAAGGCGTCACGATTCATCAGTTTGATTAAAATAACATGTCTTGAAATCTGATCGACAAGATCAAAATTTGAACTCATTCGAACTAAAATGAGACATCTACTTAAAAATATCAGCAACATTGAACAGTACTGTGAGCGTCAAGACATTGGTGATATAACGAATCATCTTTTTAATGTGGAGGCAACAATATGAATATAGTAGGAGCCAGGATCGATGGACGTCTTGTCCATGGTCAAGTGGCCAACCTGTGGACACCTAAACTTCAAGTCGATCGTATCATCGTGGTCGATGAGGAAGCCGCTAAAAACGATATCCAAAAAAGTGGGCTGAGAATGGCGACACCGATGACTACTCGTCTGAGTGTTTTATCGGCTGAAGTTGCAGCCGACCATTTGAATCATGATCGATATGGCAAGCAAAGATTGTTTATCGTTGCAAAAAAACCAGCAGCGTATCTTGCTTTGCTCAAGCTGAACGTGAAACTTGAGACGATCAACGTCGGAACGATGTCGCAATCTAATACGACGCGATCGATCACGAAACAGATCAACGTTGAAACACAAGACGTTCAAGATTTCAAAGAAATCGCGGACAAAGGTGTGACCATCACGGCGCAATTGACGCCAAGCGATGATTCTCACGACTTTATGAAATTATTGAATGAAAAGTTGAAGTAGGAGGTGCAAGATGATTGCTTGATGGCAGATTTTATTATTGGTTTTGTATGCTGGGTTTGAAATCTTAGACGAACTTCAAATCTATTCTTCATTAAATACGCCTGTAGGTGCTGGGTTAGTTGCCGGTATCATTATGGGAGATATGGGGAAAGGCTTGATGATCGGTGCTGCGATGCAGCTGAAGGTATTGGGTGTCGGAACTTTTGGCGGTGCATCTAAGATCGATGCAACGACAGGAACTGTTTTGGCAACGGCTTTCTCTGTGAGTGTCAAAGGATTAGGCTGGCAGGCTGCGATTTCTTCAATCGCTGTACCTGTTGCTGCAATCATGGTTGAATTAGACGTTTTGGCGCGTTTCACGAATACCTTCTTTGCACACCGGATCGACCATTTTATTGAAACGCAAAATTATAAAGCAATTGAAAGAAACTTCTTGTACGGTGCGATTCCGTGGGCTTTGTCTCGTGCGATTCCAGTCTTTATCGCTTTAGCATTCGGCCGTGGGCTAGTTCAAAAGATCGCCGATGCACTAAATGGGGATTGGATGTGGCTAGGGACCGGACTGACTGTTGCAGGTGCCGCATTGCCTGCTGTAGGATTTGCGATCCTGCTTCGTTATTTGCCAGTTAAGAAGCATATTGCTTACTTGATCTTAGGCTTTACAATCACGACTTTGTTCTCCGTTACATTTACAAACATTCAGACTTTAGGTGCCGGTGTTTCTGCCGTCAACAAAGGCTTTTCTTCTGTCTTCAATGGGTTACCGATGTTAGCAATCGCTTTGATCGGTTTGGCATTCGCAATCTTGCATTATAAGAACCTTCCGTTGAATCAACAGAAAAATTCGGATGAAACAGCGGTCAAGGCTGAAACGGCAAGCACAAGTCTCAATAACAAGGGGGAAATCACTGATGACGAACTCTAAACCTAAGTATCAATTAACAGATAAAGATTTTAAACAAATCAATAGAAGATCTCTTTTTGGTTTTCAACTGGGTTGGAACTACGAAAGAATGCAAAGTACGGGGTATCTTTATACGATCCTGCCGCAGTTGCGAAAGATTTATGGCGACAATAGCCCAGAGTTAAAGAAAGTCATGAAAAACGAAACGCAGTTTTTCAATACCTCTAATTTCTTTAACACGATCATTACAGGTATCGACTTAGCGATTCAAGAAAATGAAGGCGCGGCAGGCAGTGAAACGGTCTCCAGTCTTAAAGTTGGCTTGATGGGACCTTTTGCCGCAATCGGTGATTCGATCTTTGCGTCTTTGATCCCGACGATTTTCGGTGCTTTAGCTGCTTCGATGGCTGCTCAAGGCAACCCAATCGGCGTCATTATTTGGATTGCAGCCAGCATCGCGATTTGTGTGTTTCGGTGGAATCAGTTGAGATTTGCCTATAAAAAAGGTACTTCCTTGGTGACAGATATGCGTGATCGTTTGAATGCCATCACGGATGCTGCCACGGTATTAGGTGTCTTCATGGTTGGTTCGCTCGTTGCGACGACGATCAACATCAAATTTGCTTGGGCACCTCACATCGGTAAAGTGACGATGAACGTTCAGAACAACTTAGACATGATCATTCCTAAGCTGATCCCAGTTTTGCTCGTGGGCTTTGTTTACTGGCTTCTTGGCAAAAAGAAGATGACGTCGACGAAGGCGATTTTGATCGTGTTGGTCCTTTGTGTCGCACTTGGCGGCTTGGGCATTTTAGCTAAGATGTAATCTCAGCCTAGTAAAGAAAAATTTGAGTAAAGGATAAATAGGTAATGGCAGCAGAAGAATTAGTATTGATCAGTCACGGCAGATTGGCTGAAGAAATGAAAAAAAGTGCAGAATTGATCATGGGACCACAAGAACATATTCATACAGTATGTTTGCTCCCTGAAGAAGGGCCTGAAGATTTTCAAAAGAAATTTGAAGATGTGATCAGTGATTTTTCAAGTGAAGAAATCACGATCTTTGCAGATCTGATGGGCGGCACACCAGCCAATACGATCAGCCGTCTGATCATGACTGGCGAGGATAAGCTACATTTGACTGCTGGCATGAATTTGGCGATGGTCATCGAATGGCTCAACGGCCAAATGATTGGCCGGCCTTCAGACTATGTCGCTGCTGCGAAAGCAGGAATCGTTGATATCAATCAAATGCTGGCCAACATGAAAAAATAGTCAGCATTGATCAAGGAACTGTAGGATAAAATAATCAATTTAAAGAAGCCATCGATCATGACACGTTTGGCGTGTTAAGTCGATGGCTTCTTTGTTTGCTTTGATAAAGTTCATGAAGTTAGTCAAAACGCACTTGAATGGTTTCTAATGGGTGCAGTTTTTCATGGATTGTCACGATATTGTTCTCTGGCACCAATTTTATTGGTTTGAAATGGACATGATCTCCTTCTTGCCTGATGAGTGTCGCTTGATTGGAAATGAGGTCGGCACCAAGATGCCACTTGATCTGATCATAAGTATCAAGTGAAAAATTAGAGATCCAAACGAGTTTGCCGTCCTCTTGAACATTTAATTTCACGTTTGCCAAACTTGGGTCTAAATAATCGATTGCTGTCATGCTGCTGACCATTTGCTGAACGATGCCTTGTTTATAAGTCGAGAATTGAGATTCCCAACCGTATTTGGGATCTTGGTCAATGGGTAAGACTAGGATATGATCATCGATCACGGCCATCATATTGCACAGCTTTTCGTCAGTAGACGAATAGGCCGAAGTCCAAATTTTGACGTTGCGATCGGGTTTGTAGCTGAGTTTTAAGTAATCACCTGTATGCTGCAGCATCGTGACTCGGGGATCCTTGACGCCTTGAACGGTTATCCCGTCTGCTTGCTCAAACGATTGGTAACCACTTTTGCATGGTAGCCAAGTGGCTTTTTCGATATGAAGGTTCTGATCCAAGTGGCGATCATATAAAACTTGAAGGCTTTCGCCATCTAATAGGATCGTGTTTTTTTGAATCAACTGTGTCACTTGATCGTTATTTAAATCACGCAGCAGCTGTCCTGAAACGGCGATAATTTGTCCTTCGATCTGACGATCAGGGGTTACTGGCAAAATCGTCGTTGCAAAGCCATAGCTTGAGAGCAGGCTTGCCCAATTCTTTTCGTGAGGCAGCAATTCTTCGGGATTTTTGCCTTTTTTTGTCTGCAGATAATAGCTTGAATCCTGATCAACGAGTATCTTGATGCCGCGTAATCGATCCATGTGTAAGGGATGTTTGAGCAGCTCGTTGAGGAACGGCTTGAGATCAGACAGTAATCGATCGTATTGCCAATGCATGTCGATGCCGTTGCCCATCATGTCGAATAAGTTGAGCATGATGCCTTTTGCCCCTAAAAGTGCGGTCGTGACGAGTTGAAAGGCAATGAATCGATTCGACTTGACCTGAGGTGTCCACATCGCATTTTCCAATTCAGGATACAATTCTGCTTGACTGCCTAAATAAGTGGCTGTGATGCGACTGTATGCTTCAAAAGCACGGCCGTATTGAATCGGTGAAACTTCGTTGTAAGCTGGCAAGTGGGGCCGGCAGACACGAGGGTGGCCGCTCCCTGCTTGGGCGTCAAACAAGCTTGTCCAATCACGGCCTTCGATCGCGTGCCAGTCGGGAAAAGACGTCATTTGAGCAAGATCAGTCTCAGGACTGATCTGATGGACGGCATGTTCGATCAAATGCTCGTTTTCGATCATTTCTTGCCGTGCTTGATCGAGATAAATTTTTCGTTCTGGGGCCGGTTTGCCAGGCTTCAGCATATTTTCAACAAAAACGGCCCGTGATTCTTCTTCCCCAAGTTTTTCTTGGTAGATCTTCATATGCCGGTCACAAAAACACATTAATTTCAACGGTGTGTGGTTATAATGACGAAAGTCGTCTTCTAGCCACAAGCGGCGGGGATGAAGACGTGCATACTGGGCATAACGGGCACAAAGATATTTTCGCCATTTGGGGTCCGCTGGACATGCCATATCTTGTGCTTGGACGCCATTGATGTCGACGAAGGGAGCAAAGCCAATTTCTGGATCAATCTTGAAGCCGCGGTCTGAATGCATGATGGTCGTCCATGGATTCAGACTCGTCGTGATGCCCAATCGAGTCAATTCTTTTTGAAGCGGGACGATCGCATCCAACCAGACCTGAGTTTGCTGCGCTGTTAAATGGCTATGATTGAGCTCTTCGCCATTGATAAAAAAAGCAACATCATCGATTTTGGCTTTTTGGACGAATTCGAGCAATTGCCGATCTTTTTTTGGGGTATTAGTCCGTGGATCGAGCATATAACGCAATGTGTAAATGAAAGACATCTCTTCCTCCTGTTTCAAAGATGCAGTGATTTTCTTGTTGATGAAAACTATCTTTATTTTACCATTTTATGAAAGCGGTTAACTATTATGTAAAAAATAGAAGAAAAAGTTAAGCATGTCAAAATTTTTGGCAGCTTAAGATGGCATTTTGAAAGAACTTTTGTAGTCGTAACAGCATGAATTTGCTAAACTGATCTTAGTAGAAAAGGAGGCGAAACAGTATGGACTGGCAGAATAAAAAGATGGCTTTCCCAGTTTCGAGTGCGTTTCGTTTCACATTTAAGCCTGACCATCTGACTTTTGGCTTGATGGCACCTTTCAAAGGTTATTGGGGTGGCATACCGGATATCAGTGATTTTGATGTACTGGCTGAATTGATCGATGAAAGCGGCTTGGCCACGATATGGGTGAGAGATATCCCGTCATTCGATCCGAAATTCGGCGATGGCGGTCAGATCCTTGATCCAACGAGTGCTTTGGGTAATTTGTGCGTCGTGACAAAGCATGTTGCCTTAGGCTGTGCAGGTTATATCGCACCGCTGCGACACCCGATTTACTTAGCTAAAGAAGCAGCAAGCATCGACCTTTTGAGTCATCAGCGCTTTTTGTTCGGATTGGCGACTGGCGATCGGCCTACAGAATATACTGCTTTGAATCTTGACTATGAAGATCGTGGTAAACGATTTGCAGAATCGTGGCGGGTGATTCAAGAGATTCTCAAAAAAGACTTTCCCAACGAAAAAACGACGTATTATGGCAATTTACAAGGCAATATCGACTTTCTGCCTAAGCCCGCTTCACCGATTCCAATGCTCGTCATCGGACAAGCCCGCCAGTCCATTTCTTGGATCGCCAATCATGCGGATGCGTGGATTTGGCACGGCGTGACACCATCTGAAACCCAAAAAATCGTCAATCAGCTCGATCAGATGAATCAAACTGGATTTTGGTGTCCGTTCGGCTGTGCCTATTTCGTCAAGTTCCAATCTGATGAAACCGCACCGCTTGAGCAGCATCGAAACGTCTTGGTCGGTGGGAGTCATGCACTGGTCGATTATTTTAGATCTCAAGAAGAAGCCGGACTCAGCCATGCGTTGATCAATTTGGAGATCACAGATGGGCGTTCGCCTGAATCAGCATTGGATGCCTTTTTAGATCAAGTCGTTGCCAAGTTTGTTTAAGTGTGCTGATGGCTGTTTTACTAAAATAGGGGTTGCCAAAAAGGTTAAAAACAAGTATCATAATATTTGCTGACGTTCGAGCGTGTTGATTTCAAAAATCAAAAAACATTTGACATTGGCTAAGAGATTGGTTAATATAATTAAGTGCTTTGCGTGATCGAACGAATATGACCCGTTGGTCAAGTGGTTAAGACACCGCCCTTTCACGGCGGTAACATGAGTTCAAATCTCGTACGGGTCATCGCCAGCAGGGCACATGGAGGATTACCCAAGTCCGGCTGAAGGGAACGGTTTTGAAAACCGTCAGACGGGGTTTCCCCGTGCGTGGGTTCGAATCCCACATCCTCCTTAATTGAATATCGCGGGATGGAGCAGTCTGGTAGCTCGTCGGGCTCATAACCCGAAGGTCGTTGGTTCAAACCCAACTCCCGCAATTGGTCCATTGGAGTAGTGGTTTATCTCGCCTCCCTGTCACGGAGGAGATCGTCAGTTCAAATCTGTCATGGACCGTAAATGGCTCGGTAGCTCAGTTGGTAGAGCAAAGGATTGAAGCTCCTTGTGTCGGCGGTTCGATTCCGTCCCGCGCCATTCATTTAACAACGCCAATAGTAACACCAATGCGGGTATAGTTTAGTGGTAAAACCACAGCCTTCCAAGCTGTTGTCGCGAGTTCGATTCTCGTTACTCGCTTTTTGGGCCTATAGCCCAGCTGGTTAGACCGCACGCCTGATAAGCGTGAGGTCGATGGTTCGAGTCCCTTTAGGCCCATTGGAGAAATACTCAAGGGGCTGAAGAGGCGCCCCTGCTAAGGGTGTAGGT
>DICX01000028.1 GCA_002417825.1 Lactobacillus sp. UBA5815
TGCTTACGCCCCTCTGTCGAAACAGCACTTATTACTTTAGGGCTTCTTCCCCTTTTCGTCAATCCCTTTTTTAAAAAATGATTATTTAGGCGCCCTTACTCAGTTAATATATCAAAGTTGAATTTCCCATGCAAGCGCTTTTCTACACAAAAAAAGAGCCGTTAAGCTCTTTTTCCGATTGATTAAAACCAAGCAGGTTCTTTTGTCAATTTAGTCAAACCATGCATGTACGGCACTAAGACTTTAGGTACCGTCACTGTGCCATCTTCATTTTGATAGTTTTCTAATATCGCAGCAACTGTACGGCCAACCGCTAGACCAGAACCATTCAACGTATGTGCCAGATGAAGTTTGCCATCTTCATCACGGTAACGGATCAGTGAACGACGCGCCTGAAAGTCAGTGCAGTTCGAACAACTTGAGATTTCTCGATATTTATTTTGGAATGGCAGCCAGACTTCTAGGTCGTACGTTTTGGCACTCGTGAAAGAAGCATCTCCAGTCGACAAAGCAACAACGTGATAAGGCAGATCTAGTTTTTGAAGCAAGTGCTCTGCATTATGTGTCAATTTTTCCAATTCTTGCCATGAAGTTTCCGGCGTCACGACTTTTACCATTTCGACTTTATTGAACTGGTGCATCCGAATCAAGCCACGGGTGTCACGGCCAGCAGAGCCGGCCTCACTACGAAAGGCAGGTGTCAAAGCAGTCACATTGATAGGAAGTTCTGATCCATCAAGAATCTCGTTGCGGAAATAATTGACCAATGGGACTTCTGCAGTCGGAATCAAAGTCAGATCCAAAGGCTTGTCAGGATCGTCGTTATCCACGATCGTATACACATCTTCCGTGAATTTAGGAAATTGTCCAGTTCCGACCATCGAATCATCGTTGACTAAATAAGGCGGGATCACTTCCGTGTAGCCTTCTTTGGTATTTTCATCTAAGAAGAAATTGTAGACTGCACGTTCCAAAAGGGCGCCTTGGCCTTTATAGTAAACGAATCGAGCACCTGAAACTTTAGCGGCAGAATCAAAATCCAAAATATTGAGTTGTGTCCCAATATCCCAGTGAGATTTTGGTTTAAATGACAATTGCGTTGGTTCAGACCATTTGCGAACTTCTTGATTGTCGTCTTCCGTGGGTCCAACTGGGACCGAATCGTCAGGGAAGTTAGGCAGGCGAAGCAAGATTTCTCTTTGCTTAGTCGTCAAGTCAGACACGGTTTGATCTAATGTCTTGATTTCTTGGCCGACTTGGCGCATCTCTTGGATTGCATCATCAGCAGCTTCATGCTGACGCTTTTTCAAAGCAATCTGGCCTGAAACCTCATTGCGCTTTTGCTTTAGCATTTCTGATTTAGTCAAAGCGTCACGACGATTTTGATCGATCGAAACCAATTCATCTAATTGTTCTGGTTTGATGCCACGCGTCGCTAATTTCTTTTTTGCCCAAGTCAAATCTTCTCGAATGACTTTGATATCTAACATTTTCGAACCTCCTAAACAAAAAAGATCCGCCCCATCTTTGGGACGAATCTAAACAATTCCGCGGTACCACCCAAGTTTCGTTTCATGATGAAACGCGACTCGTTAAACGATAACGGTGTTGACCGTGCAGGATTGACTGCCCACTTCTGAAGTCTGGAAATGGCATGACCTAATCTCACCAAAACTTAGGTTCTCTGAACTTGCCTTAGGACTTCGTGTTTTCTTATCTTTTATTTTAGCATGGTTTCTTTTTTTTACAATGTGTGCCATGCCAATCTGAAGCTTTAAGCAAAAAATTAAATTCATCAAACGGTAATTGTGGACTGATCTGTTCATAATCAACGTCATATTTCAATTCAAAGCCCATTTTCTCAAGCAGTTTTTGTGCCCGTTCATTCTCACGCAATGTCACCGCCCAGACTTCTTGCTGATTCATTTCTTGAAAAGCACGACACAAAATAAGGGTCAAAGCTTGCGTCATATAACCTTTTTGCCAATAAGCCCGATCCAGCAAAAACCCCACTTCACTTGCTTTAGGACAAGAAGTCCGATGATACAACTCAATCAAGCCAATCATTTTCATCGATTTTTTTAAAACGATGGCATAGCTTTCAGGGCGTCGAGCTAGCACTCGTGCACCATTGACAGCAGCTTGAAGCGTTGGATATGACGCTAGTCTTGCCCACTTGACATAAATTGGATCATGCCCCCAATGATAGAGCGTTAAGGCATCCCTAATTTCAACTGAACGCAGCAGCAGGTCATCGTTTTCCATTTATTTTACCTTTTGACCAAATGGATCAACCATCTTGAGCCAAATAAAAGGCCCAAGCTGTATGCGGCGATCGTCCATGGCTTTCCCAAGACAATGATCAGAAAATAAGTTGAAAATCTCATTTGTGTCAAGCCGGCAATCATGCACAAAACATCATCTGGTGCGGCAGGTGCTAAAATACACAGTGCAAAAAACCAGTTGAATTTTCTTTGATTTTTTGTCCATTTGATATATTTGTTGAAGGTTTTCTCCGAGACCAAATGAAGAATAAAAGGTTTCCCATAATAACGTGCTAAAAAGAAAACAATAACCGATCCTAAACAGATTCCAATGTAGTTGTAAAAAAATCCTGCAACAGGTCCAAAAAAAACAACACCCGCTAACAATGAAATGCCACCTGGAATGATTGGAAATACGACTTGAACCACTTGAATGAGAACAAAAATGACAGGGCCAATGACTTGTTTATCTGCCAGATAAGCTTTCATTTTGCTCTGGTTGGTCAAAATACCAAGTTTCCACCAATAAATAGCTAAAAAGACGATGATGACCGTCGAGACCAACGTCAAAATATTGATCAGCCGTCGACTCGCTTTAGGTGATATCTTCATAACATGCTCCTTGTTTTCGTACGTCAATCATACCCGATTTTATACCGTGAAAAAACACCTTGATTTTTTTAAACACAATCTTAAGATTCAACATTTGCATTAGAATAACTCTGTCTTCTAAAGAAAGCATTGTTCAACTTTTGGTTTTAAATTTAAACAAGGTAAAAATCTTACTGCTGCAAAAGTAATTCCCTAATCGCTTTTTGTATTACTCATCTATTACAGTGAAATACTACAGCATTTTATATCTGCTGACAATCTCTTTTTAAAAGAAAATCTCTTTGCCCGACAGGTCGTTTAAAAATTCCGAATGAATATCCTATAATAAGGGTAATTAAAAAACATTAGGATTCATTAGATCAAGAGGTTGATTTTATCATGGTAGTTATCAAAAAAAACATCCTTTATGACGCGCAAAACGGATTAAAAGCAGATCTTTACTTTCCAAACGAGACGACTTCAACAACAAAAATTTTGATATTCTGGCATGGTGGCGGCTGGTTCCGTGGAACAAAAGAAAGCGTCAAAGATGTTGGCATCAAATTGGCAAATGCTGGTTTCATGACACTCATCCCAGAATATCGATTGGCACCTCAGTATCATTTTCCAGCTGCGCATCAAGATGCGTTAAAATTCGTTGATTGGCTGCTTCATTCGCGCTTCACTGATCCAGATGATCAAAGAAATATCGTTCAAATCGGTTCAAGTGTCGGTGGGACGATGGCACTTTTCATTGCCTGCCGTTATGGCTTTCCTACCGTCACTTGGTCGGCTCCCGTCGACTATTCAAATTGGATCCAATCGCATCCTCAAGTCAAAATGTCACCAAATGCAGCGCATGACTTGGGATTAACTGATCCAGAAGCGATCCGCGAAGCTTTTTATAAATACTTCACGTTGACTTATGCTGGTACTTCAACAAAAGCAACGTTACGTCAAATGGACGCTTGTCATTATGAACCTCGTCATCTTGGAAAACTTTTCATGATCAATTCTGCTCAAGAACTCACACCGCTCAGCAGTGTCTTGACGTACATCAAATTTCTCGCTGACCACAACCATGGCGTACAACTTTTGGTTATTCCAGGACACGGCCACGCAATGGACTATGGGCGCGATTATCTAGACGAATCATTGGATTACCTATATCAAACTTTGAAAAGGCAAACAAAATAATCCTAAAATCACAACTAACGGTTAATCGAAATCAATCGTCAATTTCCCGATCAAGCGGCCTGAAGCAGCTTGATTAAAGGCTTTCTGAATCGTTTCAGCAGTCAACCCATGCAAAACTTGGGTTTGCGTTTCCTTAAGCTGTCCAGATTCAAGTAGTCGACAAACCTGCGTCAAAATCTGATGCTGACTCAGCAGATCGACGCCATAAAATGATTTTGCAAACATCCATTCCCAAGAAAAACTGATAGCTTTGCGTTTCAAAGGCATCAAATTCAATTTTTCTGGACTGCTGGTTACCGATACGATGTGTCCCAACGGATGAACGAGAGATGCAAATTCATTCCAATGGTCAGCTAACCCATGAAGTTCTAAGACACCATCAACACCTGAATCGCCAAGTGCTTTGATTTGCGGCAAAAGTGCCTGATGCGGTGTGATCACTTCATCCGCACCGAGTTTTCGGCACCAGTCGATACTCTCTTTTCGTGAAGCTGTTGCGATCACTCTGGCTCCTGCCCACTTGGCAAGCTGAATCGCCATTGAGCCAACACCTCCAGCACCATTGATGATCAAAACCGTTTTTTGCTTTTGACCCTCTTTTGCTTTTTCAGGCAAGTTCATCTTTTCAAACAAACTTTCCCAAGCAGTCAAAGCAGTCAATGGCACACTAGCCGCCTGCGCATCTGAAAGATTCTGAGGTGCTCGTGCGGCAATCCGTTCATCAACAGCCTGATATTCAGCGTAAGAACCATTTCTTAAAAAAGAACCTGCATAAAAAACACGATCACCTTCATGAAATTGTGTGACTTGTGATCCAATTCGTTCAACTGTGCCGACCGCATCGAATCCTAAAACGCGAGGCTTTGGCAATACTTCTTTTTGACTTTGATAGGTCCAAACATCAACAGGATTGACGCTGACGGCATTTATCTTGACGAGCAGATCATGTGCTTTTAGAGTTGGCAACGGCAGCTCATAAGCCGACAACGCTCTAGGCCGATTTAACGATTTTGCAATCTTGTAACCAATAACTTTCATGTCAAAATCCTCCTTAACTTTTGAGATCACTCACTGAACTTATTTTACTTTTTTTAATCGACATAAGCTAAAAAATAGCTGATTTCACAAAAGCACTTTATAATAGAAATCGATTACATAAAAAGGAGCTTAATATGGCAAATTATCAATCTATCAATCCATACACCAACGAAACTTTTGCGACTTATGACCATCCGACAGCCACTCAAATCGAAGAAGCACTTACGCTGACTCACGCTTTATATAAGAAATGGCGTCATGAAGCGGTCTCCGAGCGTGCGCAGCAATTACATCAAATTGCTGATAAATTACGTTCTGAAAAGGCCGAAATGGCTAAAATCATGACTTTAGAGATGGGCAAGTTACTCAAAGAATCTGAAGAAGAAGTTTTACTATGCGCAAATATCTGTGATTGGTATGCAGACCACGGCGAGGCGCTTTTGGCACCGACGCCATTGCCTAGCTCACTAGGAAATGCCTATTACCTTAAACAAGCAACGGGTGTCGTTCTAGCTTGTGAGCCGTGGAATTTCCCACTTTATCAAGTTATCCGTGTGTTCGCACCAAACTTTATCGTGGGAAACCCAATCATCTTGAAGCATGCCCACAACGTTCCTGGCTCTGCTAAGTTAACGGCCCAATTGATCCATCGTGCTGGCGCACCAGAAGGCAGTTTGATCAATCTGTTCTTAGATTATGACCAAATCGCTCAAGTGATTGCTGATCCTCGTATTCAAGGCGTTGCTCTGACAGGATCTGAACGTGGTGGTGCTTCTGTTGCTGAAAGTGCAGGCAAAGAGCTGAAGAAATCAACGATGGAACTTGGTGGGAACGATCCATTCCTTGTTTTAGCAGATGCCGACCATGATCAACTGGTTAAAGTTTTAGCAGATGCACGGACTTATAACATGGGACAAGTCTGCACTTCTTCGAAGCGAATCATCGTCGTTAAAGAAAAGTACGATGAAGTTCTGTCGATCTTAAAATCGGTCTTTTCATCATTAAAGCCTGGAGATCCATTGAAAGCGACAACGACTTTAGCTCCAATGAATTCACAAGGTGCCAAAGACAAGCTCCAAAGGCAAGTCGATCTTGGCGTTGCTAATGGCGCCAAAATATTCTACCAGTATCCTAAAATCGATGAAAAAGGTGCTTTCTTCTCTCCTGCTATCTTGACAGATATTGCACCAGATAATCCAATCTTCGATGATGAGCTTTTTGGACCAGTTGCAGAAGTTTACAAGGTCGAAGATGATCAAGCCGCAATCGAACTTGCTAACAATTCAAGTTACGGTTTGGGTTCATCTGTAATCTCAAGCAATCATGACCACGCTGCAAAAGTTAGTGCTCAAATTGAAACAGGTATGACGGTCATCAACGGCCGCTGGATCACTGCTCCCGAATTACCATTTGGCGGTGTTAAGAAATCTGGTTACGGCCGTGAACTGAGTCAATTAGGACTTTACGCTTTCGTTAACGAGCATTTAGTCATTGACGTGACACAAAAATAAAAAGATTAAGATTCAAATACGTCTAAAAAAGGCATGATGCAATAAGCATCATGCCTTTTTCGTTGATCATCATCATTTCTTTTTAGACTGTGCAAACCAGTTCTTCCAAGCTAAAACCGTCGTGATCGTACTTGAAATCAACAGCATATAACTGGAAACACCAAAAGCGACTAAATTATCAAAAGTCTGTGCCATTCGTGTTTTCATATCATGACTCATCATTTGCTCACTGGACCCGATTCCAACACTTGCTCCGGCATTCATGAAGATGAGGCGAACGGATAAATAAATCAAGACGATCGTTTCTAATAAAGAAAGTACGAAAATCCAAATCTCGCTTTTATTCCGGTTACGTATCAGCAAAATCAAAATCAGGATTGGGACAAAAACGAACAAGGCCCATAAACCATAACTGATCAGCGCATATTTTCCACCTAAACGACCCGCTGAAATCAACGTATGTGCAATCGAAATACCCGTATATCCCATCATAGAATAAGAAGCAAATGGTCCAAAAAAGATGACGAGCAGGCTGACGAGTGCCATCATTGCCAAATAAATTTGAAGTGCCGTATGACGTTTCCTGATTGGCACATCATGCGGCTTCGTGCCCACTTTAGTTTGGCGACGTGTTCTAACTTTAACTTCTTGCGTTTCGACTGAATTGAATAGATTAGACCCTACTTGATTGACTTTATCTGTCAAACGCTTGTCTACCGTATATTGTTCGATCGGTGCGTCCTTATCACAAACCACGAAAAGCCAAACCATCAAAGCAGCAAAGCTGAACCATCCTAAAGCACGTGAAAAACTCATCAAAATCAGCAAAATTACACCAAGTAAAAAAACGATCGTCGCATTGGTCCTCACCCAAGCAATCATAGCAGCGACTGTCGTATTTTGTTTTTTAGGCTTGAATTCTTGTTGATATAGCGAACGGTGGAGCATCTTTTGATCTAGGTCCTGGTCGGTTGGCCGCTTGTTCCGATCAGAAAAATATTCTTGTCGAAATTTTTCTAGATCAAACCCACAAAAACTACAGCGCGTTGTCTCGTCATCGACTTCATGACCACAATTTGGGCATTTTATCATTTTGCAAAACCTCACGTTTTCATTGGATACCATTATTATAACATGCTTTGTTTATTCAACGTTTGGCAAACAAAAAAGCAAAGCCATCAGGCTTTGCTTTTCCAAACAAATCATTCATTATTTTATTTTTCTTTTTGTGTTTTTGGCTTAGATAATCCTTCATAGGCAATCTTGATGGCAGCTGATAAATTGACTGGCATCAAGAAGACTAAGATCAGCAATCCAACGATGACAGTCAATGCGACTTCAATCAAAGTTGGA
>DICX01000042.1 GCA_002417825.1 Lactobacillus sp. UBA5815
TCTGTTTGACCTCTGCTTGGTCCTTGGCTTTGGCCCCACTTGCCAAAGCATGACCACCACCGTTGTGATTTTGAGCTAATTGATTGATCACAGGACCTTTTGAACGATAGTGAACACGATAAGTCCCATCTGCCAACTCAACGAACACGTTCCATGCCTTGACGCCTTTGATTCTTCCTGGCGTCGAAACAGTCACGTTGGCCTGTTCAGTCGTGACACCGAGTTCTTTCAACTGTTTTTGGCTGATCGTTGCATAAGCTGCACCAGAAGGATCAACGTGCATCAAATTCAAGACCGCATTTTGTAATCTTGCTTCCTGAAGCGAAACTTCTGAAACGTTACGGCAGATCTCATTCGTATCGATTCCTGTCTTGGACAATTGGGCAGCGATTTCAAATGTATGCGCACTCGTTTCAGGATACATGAAACGGCCGGTATCCCCAACGATTCCCGCAAAAATCGGATATGCGACTTCTGCCGTCAACGGTAATTTTTCAGTCAAAATGAAATCAGCGATGATTTCAGAAGCTGCAGGCTTGTTTTCATCGACATAATTCATCACCCCATAAGGATCAACATTCGGATGGTGATCCATCTTGATCACAAAATCAGCCGTTTTGAATCGTTGATCCGAAACACGTGGCGTATCTGCTGTATCTACTGTGATGGCTAACGCTCCCTGATAATCGCCATCTTTAACATCGTCCATCGTATTGATCCAGCCTAGATCGCCGACATCGCCGCCGGCACACAAAACTTTTTTATCTGGAAAAGCAAGCTTGATCGCACGTGCCAATCCAGCCTGCGAACCAATTGCATCAGGATCAGGGCTAATGTGACGATGAATGATGATCGTCGGGTATTCTTTGATTTTGGCGTAAATTTCGTCAAAAGTATTCATAACGGCCTCCTATAGATGTTTCAATCGACTATGACTAGTTTAGCAAAAAGGCGTCGACTATTGCAGTTTATTTTGATCAAATAAGGGTAAAGGGACTTCCAAATAACCCATTTTTTGCAAATGTGTCGCCGAAATACCTAAAAGCCGAATTCCTTGATCCAAAAAATTAGGAATCTGATGCAAAAGATGACGTGCCACCTTGGCAATCTGAGAGGCTTCTTGTGTCGGCTGTTCCAGCATTTGACGTTTAGTGACTGTGACGAAAGCCTGATTGCGGACTTTTAAAACGATGACATCCGTCAAAAACTTTTTTTGTTTAAGTTGTCCGGCCAATTTGATGCTGAAATTCATCAGAACGGCATCAACACGTTCTTGTGTAAAAAGCGGCGGTTCAAAAGTCCGCTCATTGCCAATCGACTTACGCCGCCGCTGTGCAACGACCGGACGCAAATCGATCCCATGTGCATGCATCGCCATGACATAACCATTTTTTTTAAAACGATCCAAGAGAAAACGAATTTTAGCACGTTGAAGATCATCTCCAGTTGAAAAGCCCAGATCAGACAGCGTGCTCTGCGTTTTTTTCCCGATTCCTGGAAAGCGGCTGAGCGGTTGACGTGCCAAGAATGGCATCGCCTCTTCCGGTGAAATGATCGTCGCACCAAATGGCTTGGCATATTCTGAACCCATTTTTGCTAAAAATTTGTTGTAACTGATACCGAAAGAACAAGTCAATCCCAACTCATGATAAATCTTCTGCTGCAGATATTGCCCTAACTGTACCGGCGTGCGTGCAGACAATTTAGGAGCCGTGATATCTAAATAGGCTTCATCCAATGCGATGGGTTCGATTTGATCACTGACTTCATGCATGAACTGATGAACTTGTTGTGAAACACGACGATATTTGACAAAATCAGGCGGCACGAAGACAAGACGATCATGTGGAATCAAGTGCACTGCTTCGATTGCCGGCATCGCAGAACCGACACCAAAACGGCGTGCCAAATAATTTGCAGTCGCGATCACCCCATGTCCATTCGTCTCTTTAGGATTACGTGCAATCACGACAGCTTTGTTCTTTAATTCAGGATGATCGCGTATTTCAACGCTGGCATAAAACGCATCCATATCTAAATGGAGGATCTTCCGATGCGTATCGTTTTTAGGCAGTAGACTATCTGATGCCATCAACGATAGATCCAGTGATCATGTGGATTCTCAAAAATATGATCTGCTTCTTTAGGTCCCATTTTAAAAGGTGCATATTGGGGCATTGGGACTGTTTTTTCATCAGATTGCCAAAAAGCTTCTGCGGCGTCGATGAACTGCCAAGAACGTTTCAATTCTGACCAATGTGTAAAATTCGTTGTATCGGCAACGAAAACATCATGCAAAAGCCGCTCATAGCCATCTGGAACTTGTGCCATTTCAGCTGTTGTAAAGCGATATTTCAAATCTTCACGACGAATACCAGATTCTTGAATCTTTTTGCCATTGATCGTCAAATAAAACTCGCTGACAGGATCGATGATGATTGAAATATTGTTCGAATGTGCACGTCCGTATAAATTCGTCATATGCTTCAAGACGATGTCCACACGAGAGCATTTTTCTTTCATTCGCTTACCTGTACGAAAGTAAACTGGCACACCTGCCAAAGGGCCTGCATTAAATTTGATTTCACCAGCAGCGAAGGTCTCAGTCGTTGAATCAGGTGCAACATTTTTTTCTTTGCGATAAGCAAAAGTATCATCATTGCCCAAGTACTGCCCACGAACAAAGTGTTTCCTCATTTGATCCGGATCTGGCAAAACGATATGATCGAGAAGCATTTGTTTTGCAGCATGAATGGCAGTTGCAGAAAGTGCCTCGGGTTCAGGCATCATCAAAAGTGTTGCGATTTGAAAAACATGGTTTTGAACCATATCACGCAATGCACCAGAAGTTTCATAATAGCCACCGCGAGCTTCGACCCCAAGCTGCTCACCTAACGTGATCTGAATATTTTTGACAAAATCGTGATTCCAAACGTTTTTGATCAGAGGATTGGTCAAGCGCAAAGGTAAAATATTTTGAACCATCTCTTTACCTAAATAATGATCGATGCGATAAACTTGATCTTCAGAAAAAGAACGTCTGATTTCATCATTCAACTTTTGTGCTGAAGCCAACGAGCGCCCAAACGGTTTTTCAACCACAAGACGGTTAAAACCAGATCCAATCAAATGCTGATCGTTGATATGCGTTGCAATCGTTCCAAAGAATCGAGGCGCCATCGCCATATAAAAAATGCGATTACCATCTGCATGATAAGTTTCATCCAAATGAGCTGCCATTTTTTTGAGTGCCATGTAATGACTGACATGCGTCACATCATGAGACTGATAATAAAAATGACTCAAAAAATGCTTCAAATCATCTTCATTCACCTGATCGTGTGTCTCTTCGATCGATTCTTTGATCTGTTCGCGCAAATAGTCATGCGACCACGGTCGACGTGCCGTGCCAATCACTGCAAAACGATCATGGATCACGTTTTGCTGATACAAGTTGAATAAAGCAGGATAAAGTTTGCGGTGAGCCAAATCCCCTGAACCGCCAAAAAGAATTATGATAACTGGAATATTTTCTGTTGGTGTCATGGTGTCTCCAATTCTATAACCACTTTGACTTTATTTTACAATACCTTTTTCACAGCCAAAATAAAAACGCCTAAAAGGGCGTTTTTTAAAATTCGAACTAATCTTAGTTTTTCGGCTCATCAGAAGTGGGCGCTTTGGCCGTTTCAGTTGCTGAATCAGTTTCAGACGCCTTTTCAGGTGCAGTTTCTGAAGGTGCTTCTGATTTTTCAGTTTCTTTATTTTCTGATACTGCTTTGACTTCTTGCGGCTTTTCGCTGGTAGAAGCAGGGATACTCGATGCTGGAATCACCTCACGAACAGCAATTCTGCTGAACGTCAGATAGATGCCATCTGCATCGATGACGATCGTTTTGTTTTCAGAGTCGATGCTGTCGATCTTACCATGCAGGCCATCAACCAAAACGACATGATCACCTTTATTTAACTGTGAGATCATTTTCATCCGGGCATCATTTTGCTTTTTTTGCGGTCGGATCATTGCAAAATAAGAAAAAGCAAGCAGCACGATGAAAGCGACGATCATCAATAAATTGCCTTGAGAAGAAGCATTGGTTGCCAATAAAAAAGTATTCATCTTTCACCTCAATAAATTTTAAAAACGAGTCCTATAGTCTATTTTAGCACTTAATCATCATTCATAAACGGCAAACCTAACCATGAACCAGCTTTTTTAGTCGCCATACGCCCACGTGGTGTTCGTGTCAAAAAACCTTGCTGCATCAAATAAGGCTCATAGACTTCTTCCAGTGTTTCCGCATCTTCACCGATATTTGCCGCTAATGTTTTCAAGCCAACCGGTCCGCCATGATAATTAACGATCATCGTTTTCAACAACTTGCGATCAGTAGGATCTAAGCCTTGGTCATCGACTTGAAGCTGTGTCAACGCATATCGTGTCGTTTCTAGCGAGATACGTTTTTCGCCTTTCACTTCTGCAAAATCACGAACCCGCTTCAATAACCGATTCGCGACACGAGGCGTTCCGCGAGAACGGCAAGCCAATTCTTTAGCAGCTTGATCATCGATCTTTGTCGACAAGACTTGACTTGAGCGCATGATGATCTTTTCCAGATCGGCAGTCGTATAAAACTGCATATGCGAAACGATGCCAAAGCGATCACGCAAGGGTGCTGAAAGCCTGCCTGCACGTGTCGTTGCACCGATCAATGTAAACGGCGGCAGCGGGACATGAACCGCATGTGTCGTTTGCCCCTCGCCAACGATGATATCCACATAAAAATCTTCCATTGCAGAATACAAGATCTCTTCGACAGGTTTAGACAGCCGATGGATTTCATCGATGAACAACACATCGCCTGGTTCAAGCTCAGCTAACAAAGCAACAAGATCACCGGCTTTTTCGATTGCAGGACCACTCGTACTCTTCAAATGAACGTGCATTTCATTGGCAATCACAAAAGCCATCGTCGTTTTTCCTAAGCCAGGAGGTCCATATAGCAAAACGTGATCCAGTGCTTCGTCACGTTTGAGTGCTGCCTCGATATACACTGTCAATTCACGTTTAACTTTTTCTTGACCAATGTATGCTTTTAACGTTTGCGGGCGAAGCGAAAGCTCGAATTGTGTGTCTTCTTCATCAGCATCTTGTGAGATGATTCTTTCTTTTGTCAAATTATCGCCTGCCTTTCAAAAAGCGGTGTCAGGCCTTGAGTAATAACGCAAGGCCTTTTTTGATATAAGCTTCAGCACTAGATTCTGACAGTTTTTCCAACTCAGGCGTGATACGATCGACTTCTTTTTGGGTATAACCTAAAGCGATCAAAGCAAGTAGTGCATCTTGCAATTGTGACGTCACAGGAACTGCGGGAGTCGTCTTTTGAACATAGGTCCCTAATTTGCCCTTTAAATCCAGAATGATCTGTGCAGCCGTTTTCTTACCGATCCCCGGGAAACGTGTCAAATATTTCGTTTCTCCCCGTTCAATCGCATCGGCTAATGAAGAAGCATCTTCAGCCGCCATGATGGCCAAAGCAGATTTTGGACCGATACCGTTGACACTGAGCAGGCTTAAAAAAAGGGCCTTGTCTTCAGCCGTCAAAAAGCCATACAGTTGGATTCCCGTATCACGAACGACCTGTTCGATAAAAATACGCGTCTTTTGGCCCACTTGATAACGATAAGGCTTAGGGGAATAAACCTTATACCCAATACCTGCCACTTCGATCACGACGAAAGCAGGTGCCACCATCGTTACGGTTCCTTCAAAATAAGCATACATGTTTTTTATTTCCTAATCATTTTTCTTGAACATTTTTTGCAGGTCCAACTGACTCAAGCGTACGAAGATCAAATCACCAGAAGCGTCATGATATGGATCTTGACAGTCGCCCAAGTCCTTTAATAATTCTTGACCAGCCTCAGCAGTCAGCTTCTTTCGTTGCGGTACTTCCTGTTCGGCCTGCCAAGAAGCGATCTTGATCTGCAGCTGTCTTTTACGATGATCATTAAAAGTCAAATACCAATCTAGCCACTTTCGAATCGTTTGTTCCGGGCTCGTTTTGATGAACATTGGATAAGCACGCAGTAAAAAAGTTTTTTCGCCAAATTCAGAAAGTGTCACGCCCAAATCTTGCAAATCAGATAAATGAATTTTCAATTTGGCTGCTTCAACATTTCCAAAATCAAGGGTAATCGGCTCTAATAAAACTTGCTGATATTTACTTGGTTCGCTAAGTTCTCGGAAGATACGATCAAAAGCCAGACGGCGTTGAGCAGCGACTTGATCGATCAAATAAAGATCATCTTCTGCTTCTGCCACCAGATAATCCGTCGTCTGGCCAACGAGATGAAGCCAAGGCAACCGACGACTCACACGAACATCGCCGCTGCTCATCACGATATCATCTTGAGTCGTTGTCGAAAAAGGGGATAACAATTGTTGCTGTGCCACATTTTTTTGCCAAGTCGATGTGATGAGATAGTGTTGATTTTCTTGTGGTACCGATAAGTCGATAAATCGCGCTGATTTCTGTGCAACATAATCTTCAGATGGCATCGACTCTGGCTCCGGTATCGATCGCCGAGTTGAATCGACGACTTTTTTATTTAAGTTGAATTCCAACTGATCCAACGCCAAAGTCGTCCTTGACTGCGTCAAATTTGCCAAACCGTTCACTTCGTGTTCAGGTGCCAAACTTGACGAAATCGTTTGCGTCAATAATCGACATAATTGCTTTTCTTTCGATAACCGAACTTCTTGTTTCGTTGGATGGACATTGACATCGACGAGCAGTGGATCAAGCGCTATCTTGACGACTGCAATCGGGAAACGGCGTTCACGCCGCTGTGTGCCATATCCCGCAAGGATTGCTTGGATCAGAGCTTGGTTTTTGACATATCTGCCGTTGAGTAAAAGCGTCATATATTGGCGACTGGCACGTGTTTGTTCAGGTGGTGAAATCAATCCTACGATCTTAAAATCAGGCGTTTCTCCAGAGATCGGTATCATTTGCTCTGCCACGCGGCGGCCATAAACGTTGGCGATCACTTGACGCGGATCACCATTGCCAACAGTCTGAAGCATCACTTTTTGGTCTGAGATCAACGTCATCGCGATCTTAGGATAACTGAAAGCCAGTCGGTCAACGATATCAATGATCTTCATGATTTCGGTTCGTGGTGAGCGCAAATATTTCAGCCTTGCCGGTGTATTATAAAACAGATCACGAACCGTTATCTTAGTTCCCTCAGGTGCACTCGTTGCATTTTGATCTTGCTTCCTGCCCTCGGAAAAATGCGCTTCGACAGCCATTCCTTCGCCTGTCCCCGTCACGATCGTCACATGTGACACACTGGCGATCGAAGCAAGCGCCTCACCGCGAAACCCTAATGTCGAGATCTTAAAAAGATCGTTCTCTGTCGTGATCTTACTCGTCGCATGACGGCGAAAAGCCAAATCGATCTGGTCAGCAGCGATACCACTGCCATTATCTAAAACTTCGATTTGATCCAATCCTGCTTGACTGACTTCGACTCGCAGACGCGTACTTCCGGCGTCAATCGCATTTTCACAAAGTTCTTTTACAACACTTGCTGGACGTTCGATGACTTCCCCAGCTGCGATTTGATTCGTCAAAGCAGCAGAAAGTTCATGGATCACTGTTTTCACGATTCATCCTTTCCTTTCTGCAAAAGTTGTTGCCAATTTGCAATCAAGGTCAAAGCTTGTAATGGCGTTTGATCATCCAGATATAATTCACGGATTTGATCTAAAACAGCTTTTTGATCAGCATTCAAATTTTCTGATTCTGAATCAGGTTGTACAGCCACCGCATTCGTCGGTTTAAAAAGATCAAGTTGCTCTTCTGCTGGCGCCAGTTCATTTTGATTCTGTGTCTCTAATCTTTTAAGCAAAACACGTGCTTCTTGTAAAACACTTGTTGGTAATCCTGCCAATTTGGCCACGTGAATCCCATAAGATTGATCCGCCGGTCCTGGCAGGACTTTGTGTAAGAAGATCAGTTTACCGTGTTCTTGTGTTGCGCCAACATGAATGTTTTTTAAATGCGGTAAAGTTTTCTCAAGGGACGTTAGCTCATGGTAATGTGTGGCAAAAAGCGTCTTTGCATGAACTTGATCGTGCAAATATTTAACGATAGCACCGGCCAAGGCCATCCCATCATAGGTTGCGGTCCCACGACCAATCTCGTCGAATAGAACAAGCGATCTTGGTGTCGCATGCTGTAAAGCTTCATTGGCTTCACTCATTTCAACCATAAACGTACTTTTTCCAGAAATTAAATCATCTGCAGCACCGATTCTCGTAAAAATTTGATCAAAAATTGGTAAATGACAGCTTTCAGCTGGAACAAAGCTGCCGATCTGTGCCATAACGACGATCAACGCCAACTGACGCATATAAGTACTCTTACCCGACATGTTAGGGCCAGTGATCAAAAAGAGCGTCGTTTCTGGTGACATCTTGATATCATTCGGAATATAATCGCCAGCTGGCATCACCTTTTCAACGACAGGATGCCGGCTTTTCACGATATCGATCGTTTTTGAATCACGTTGAAACATAGGACGGCAATAATGATTTTGCTCAGCAACCTGTGCAAAACTTGTCAACACATCAAGTTCAGCCAATCGCCGAGCCAAGTCCTGCAGCCCAGTGATGTATTTTTTGACGGTTTCACGCAATTTGACAAAAAGTTCATATTCTAGTTGTGTCGTTTTTGCTTGTGCTTCAAGAATCAGTGCTTCATGTTCCTTAAGTTCAGGTGTGATGTAACGTTCTGCATTTGTCAGCGTCTGCTTGCGTGTATAACGATCAAGCGGCACTTTGGCTTTGTTGCCGTTAGTGACTTCGATATAATACCCAAAGACTTTGTTGTAACCGACTTTTAGATTAGTGATCCCTGTTTTTTGCTTTTCATCGGCTTCCATTTCGGTGAGCCACTTTTTACCATGGTTCATCGCATCCCGATAACGATC
>DICX01000079.1:0-5732 GCA_002417825.1 Lactobacillus sp. UBA5815
GAAGGATCTGCATTCAAAGTTAAATCCGAAAACTTTCCCGCTTGATAAAGTGAATAACCAGCTGCACCGATCATTGCTGCATTATCGCCACAAAGTTTCATTGGTGGAATGATCACTTTAGGGCGCTGCTGCGGATCAAGACGAGTGAACGCTGCCTCCAAACGATGACGCAAGCCTTGGTTTGCTGCAACACCACCTGCCAAAACAAACGTTTTAGGTTTAAATTCAGCAACTGCTCGCATCGTTTTATGTGTCAAGACATCTACCACAGCAGCCTGAAAACTTGCAGCTAAATCTTTCTTGTCTAATTTTTCATGGATTTGTTCAGCATGATGGACCGTATTGATGAAGGCACTCTTCAATCCTGAAAATGAAAAATCATAGGCATCATCATTCAGCAGTGCACGTGGAAAATGAAACGTATCCTGACCTTCATGAGCCCATGCATCGATCGTCTTTCCAGCTGGATAGGGCACACCGAGGACACGCCCAATCTTGTCGAAAGCCTCTCCAGCTGCATCATCACGCGTATCTCCGATGATTTCATAATGAGTTGCATCATGGAGTACGACCAATTCGGTATGACCGCCTGAGACTGCTAGCGCCAAGGCCGGATAATCGATGTCATCAACCAAATTCGCAGCATTGATATGCCCCATGATGTGATCGACACCGATCAATGGAAGACCTGTTGCCATCGAAGCAGCTTTAGCAGCACTGACACCGATCAGCAGCGCACCAACAAGTCCTGGCCCATAAGTGACTGCGATTGCATCCAAATCTTTCCAAGTCACATTTGCCTGATCCAGAGCTTCACGCGTGATCTGTGTGATCACTTCCAAATGATGCCGACTAGCAACTTCTGGAACGACACCCCCAAAACGCTTATGACTTTTAATCTGTGTTGCAATGACCAGACTTTCGATGTCTTGTCCATTCTTGATGACTGCTGTCGAAGTCTCATCACAAGAACTTTCAAATGCGAGGATTCGAACCTCTTTTTTCGTCAATCTGCTGCCTCTTTCTTCTTTTGATCCAATTTTAAAACCATATCCAATGCATCCACATGATCTGTCACATAATAATCTTTACGTACAAAATTAGGCACAAAGCCTATTCGGCGATATAGACGCTGAGCACGACGATTGTCGACACGTACCTCTAACGTGACTTGACAGCAATCATTGAGACGTGCCCGATCGATCATCAAATTAAGCAGAAAAGCACCGATCCCACAGTTCTGCAGGCGCGGCTTAACTGCTATATTCGTAATATGTCCCTCACCGATATTGTATCGTGCCCCAACGAAGCCCGCCAAAGATGGTCCTTCATACGCAACTAAATAAAGCGAGTTTCGGTGCTTGCGTAATTCTCTTTTAAATGAAAAAGAACTCCATGGCGTACTTCCAGAGTAGACTTCACTTTCAAGATTCAGCAAGTCGATCAAATGATCGTCATCGGCACGCATGATTTGAAGCTGATGACCACCTATCGTCGTCGTAAAAGGCGCAAAGGATAAATCGAGCATCTGCGGATGCCATAATTGATTAAACTTCTTCAACATAGTCAGATTCTGGTCCAAAAGCTTGGCCAGTTTTCGCCTGCCAATCGATTTCTGCTTGTGTGCGACGCAAATAATGCGGCACCATGTCATCCGGTGCAGTACATGGTGCATCTTGTGCCAAAAAGCCAATGTAACGCGCTTGAATCTTATTCTTCGTCAACGAAGCTTCCTGTTCGATCTTGACACCTTTTAACTCAGCTTCAAAGTCATTTTCATAATCTGAAAAAGGACTGCCAACGATCAGAATTTGATTCAATCGTGTTTTTTTGAGTGCTATTTTGATGCCCTTTGCCAATTCACTGAGATGATAATGCCCATCCGGAATCAGTGCCTGCATTTTAGACCCTTTTTTTATATAAGCACCGGCAAAGAAATTATGATTGCGGGCATCAAGTTCAGTCAAGACAAGTGCATCAGACGTTATAACGCCTTGAGCCAACGCCTGAAGCGTTGAGATTCCGACCAAGTCTTTGTGCAAGATGCTTGCAAACATTTTAACCGTCGTGACACCGATTCGAAGTCCGGTATATGAACCTGGCCCAATCGCAACTGCAAAACGGTCGACCTGTTTCAACGTCAGCTGATTCTCCTTGAGCAGCTGATCGATCAGCGGTGCAAGATGTTCACTATGGTTGCGCTCATCTTGTTCTTCCTTTTGTGCGATCAGACGATCATCCTGTGTCAACGCCAAGCTTAAATGATCTGTCGCTGTCGATATACTGAGTACTTTCATGATACTTTATGAAACTTCCTTACTTTATCCAATTCCAATCGATTTTAACACGTGAAAAAGCTTTTAGGACCAAGCCGCCAATGATGATTTGGANNATCAAGCCCATAAATCAAATGAAGCCAATACGTGTTTAAGATCAGATTCACGATGAACGTCACCAGCCATGTTGAGATGGCTAAACGCCACCATGAAAAATCTTTTTGATATAAAAAGATGCCATAAATGACGACCGCTAAAATGGCTGAAATCGTAAATCCAATGAAAAAGCCGCCTTCATCACCGAATAACGCACTGCGTAACAAATCTGCCAAACCAGCACCGATACCACCCCAAATAGGGCCATAATAATAGGCTAATAGTAAATTACCGATGAATGCCAAGCCAACCTTAACCGTTGTAGGTCCTACCGAAAACTGCTGCAAAACAAGCGTAATCGCAACCAACATTCCTAAAAAGACCAGTTTTGCCAATGGCATCTTTTCTTTCACGCGCCCATCTCCTCAACCTTGATAGAAAAAACTTATTCTTGGGGCTTTTGCCAATCGATCTGTGCCAAAGCACTGACTTTACCATGAGCCATGATAGCAAAATCACTGACTGATCCATCTTCAGCCACCGTTAATTGATGTTTGACTTCAGCTTCATCACCATAATGAATCTCTCGATCAAATTTGATCGACATCCGTCGTGGACAATTCGTGTCCAAAAATAGGCGTGGCAATGAGTCAAACAGCCAATCAAAGTAATGGCTATTGGTCATATGCCGATTCGTATCTAGATCATAATACCGCACACGGTATTTTTTACTTTCTTCATAATGTTTCAATGCGACCAACCGTCTCATTTTGGGCAAATGAGTCAGAGCAGGGGCACCGAACGGTATCATTTTTGCAGGATCAGCGGGCTGGATTCGCCGTGCTTTCAAATCTAAAATGACCCATTGACTTGAAACATGAATCAGTTCACTGCCTTCTGCCGAAACGATTCCAAAATCACGGTATTCAAAAAAGCGGTTATAACCAACGGCACATGTCCAAAGTGTAATGGTTTCACCTGCTTTAGGAAGTGCTGAAACTTCAAAATCATATTGAATGACGACCCAGCCGCGATCTTCCTGTAGCAAATGTACCATGTCCAAATCTGTTTTACGCAATTGATGATTCGAAAGCGTCATCAGCAAATCGATCAAAACAGGGAATCGGAGTCGTTGCTGCTCATCGCAATCTGCCAAACGAATGGTATACTTTTCTTCATATCGCTTCATGATTCATGTCCTTGATGATATCGGTCGTACAATTCATTTTTAGAAACACCATATGTCTTAGCGACCCGTTTAATGGCATCTTTTTTGCTGACTCCTTGGTTAACCAATTCGGTCGTCTCAGCGATCAATTGCGACTCTGAAACTGATTGAACAGGTTCTGAATTCGGACTGACTAAGACGACGAATTCTCCCCGCGGTTCATTTTCTTCAAAATAAGCCGTCAACTCAGAAATCGTTCCACGCAAATACTCTTCATGGATTTTTGTCAATTCACGTGCCAGAACGATTTGACGATCAGGTTTAAAAACCGTTTTCATACGCGACAACGTCTTCTTCAAGCGATGTGGTGCTTCATAAAAAATCGAAGTTGCACTTGCCGCTGACATCTGTTCAAAAAACGGCAACTGTTCGCTTTCTTTACGTGGCAGAAAGCCATAATAAGTAAAAGGCTGTGCATCGAAACCAGAAGCAATCAATGCAGTCGCAAAAGCTGACGGTCCCGGCAGCGAAACGACAGGAATATCATGTTTAAGACAAGCTTGAACCAAAATATATCCAGGATCGGAAATGACTGGCATCCCCGCATCGGAAATTTCAGCGATCGTTTTACCCGATTGCAAAAGTTTGATCAGTTCAGGTGCGCGCTCTTGAGAATTGTATTTGTGAAATGAGATCATCTTGTTATGCACACCGATTTTTTCAAGCAAGATGCCGCTCGTTCGTGTATCCTCAGCTGCAATATAATCTGCTTGCGCCAAAATCGTTTTAGCTCGCAAGGTGATATCTGCCAGATTCCCAATCGGCGTTGGGACTAAATAAAGCTTACCACCATTGGTTCCAAAACTACTTTGTCTTTGCATGATCAGCCCTCTTTTTAATCGCACTGGCTCGCGAAACAAAATGATCTAGAATATCCAGACAGAACATACAGTCACTGTCTGCATCACGATGAGAGCCATAATACATGTTACAGATGTGATAGCCAGAGTGATAAATTTGCCGCAACGACTCCAACCCAGATTTCGTCTTAGTCTCACTCACTTCACTTGTTGTCATCAATTTATTGACTTTTTCACGCAATAACTGATTTTCAACTTTTAATTCTGTGTTTTCTTTCAACGCATCTAAGATATCATTTTCCAACCCAGCAACTGTTTTCGTCATCGCTTCAAGCGTTTTATGCAGTTGGGCTAATTGAGAATACGGATCCACTGACTTTCACCTGTCATTCAAAAATTCAACACCAAATAATCCAAACAATTGTTTAAGCTGACATGACTGGCAGACATCGCATTCACGCGAAGCATCAGTTCAAGCAAATGGGCACCTTGCGTTAAATCCGTTCCTTTTTCGAACGTTTTTTGGCTCCATTGCTGCAGTGAGAACAGCACATACTTGACTGCAGCTGCGTTTTTAGCTTGAGCAGCGATTTGATGTGCTTGAATCAATGCCATCGTCTGATGAGCCAGCAATTCTTGACAAAAATATTGAATGGCTTGATCAAGATCAGACCTATTTTCTAAAGACGCGGTCTCCGTAGCAGTCATGTCATCAAAAAAGATTTCTTTTTTCTCTGAACGCTGCTCAGAAAAGCGATCAAAATATAAAATTTGCGTTCGCGAACGAACCGTAGGAATGATTTGCGCTGCATTGCGTGTCACTAATATCGTCACAACAGGTGCAACTGGCTCTTCGAGCAAATTAAGCAAGGCATTGGCAGCTTCTTGCGTCAGTTTTTCAGCCTCTTCGATAACGAAGAAACGCCATTGACCTTCTTTGGGTGTTTTTGCCAATTCACTTTTCAATGATCGAACTTGATCGATTGAAATGGTTGCTTGATTAAGTGCTTTTAATCTAAAAAAATCTGGATGCTCGCCATTCAAAATACGCTGGCACTGCCAACAGGTACCATCCGGCTTTTGTGCTCCTGTACAATTGATCAAACAGAACAACCAGCAAGCGGTTGCCAACGCTTCCTGTGGCAAGGCATCTTCAAAAAGATAAGCGTGTGATAATCGTTTACGCTCATAAGCTTTTCTTAAAAAAGCGGTTTGACGATCATTTGCCTGCTTCAAATCAATCTTCATCAATTTAGAAACGTTTGAATTGGCTGACGTCTAAAACAAAAACCGTCGCACCGCCAACAGTGACTTCAACAGGACGTGAAATCA
>DICX01000079.1:5983-9643 GCA_002417825.1 Lactobacillus sp. UBA5815
GTTACGATACGCGAAGCATGATGTTCATTGATGAGCTGGTAGCCTTGATAGACTTGTTCATGAAAAGCCAATTTTTCTCTTTCCAATCGATCTTCTTGATCGGGACGAAGCTGCATGATTCGTTCGAGTCCTTTGCGCGGTGCCAAATCTAAAAAAAGCGTCAAATCTGGTGTCAATCCATTCGTCGCAAAATCATTGATCTTTTCCACGGCTTCAATCCCTAAACGACGTCCATAGCCTTGATAAGCCAAAGAACTGTCCACAAAGCGATCTGAAAGGACCACTTTTCCACTTGTCAACGCCGGTTTCAAAACCTCATGCACATGCTGGCTTCTCGAAGCCGCATAAAGCAATGCTTCCGTTTGTGGGCTCATTTGGGCGTTTTTAGGATCCAAGATGATCTGACGAATCGTTTCAGAAATGGCTGATCCGCCAGGCTCGCGTGTTACCAATAGCGGCCTTGTCAGACTCCCTCTTAATTTTTCAGCTACCTTTTCGATCACCGTTGTCTTTCCAGCACCGTCTGGGCCTTCGAACGTAATTAAATATCCCTTCATGTCACCCTCCAAGCTGCATTGTACTTGAAAAATAGATCTAAAAACAGACCCTTTTTTCCTCAATTCACACGCGTAATTGAAAAAGGACATCAAAAAAGCCCGTCATAACGGGCCGCAAGCTATTGTGTAATAACACTTTCAAAAATACTAGATTTAGTGTGCCGTCGACGCGCTTCGTTATATAAAAAAAGATATTTGGCATGCAAGATCTTGATTGCGATTTCATTTTCTTCAGACCAATCTAACGTCGTTGAATCTAAAGCATGTTGATTTGCCAAGCGCTCTTGCAGATCAACGATCAAAGCCAATAATTCTTGATCGCCCACGGCTTTAACATCGATCTGATGCTTCACAGCTTTGTCCTCCCTTGTACTGCACGTTTCAACGTGATGGTATTGGCATACTCGATATCACTGCCTACTGCCAGTCCTGAAGCCAGGCGCGTCACATTTAGTCCTGCTGGTTTTAAAAGCTTAGCTAAATACATAGCGGTTGCTTCACCTTCAGGCGTTGAATTGAGTGCAATAATGATTTCTTTGACTTCATCATGTTTTTGCAGACGTGTAATCAAAGATTTAATGTTGATCTCTTCTGGGCCAACGCCGTCCATAGGTGACAAAACGCCATTCAAGACATGATACCGCCCGTTATAATCACCCATTTCTTCAAAGGCCATAACATCTTTGGGCTGTTCAACGATCATGATCGTTTTCGAATCACGACCATCGTCACGACAGATTTGACATGGGTCAGTTTCCGTGATGTTGCCACAGATCGAACAATAATGGAGTGATGTTTTAACTTCCTTTAATGATGCTGCAAAATCGTCCACTTCATCATCTGACATTTTCAGCGTATAAAAAGCTAGACGAACTGCTGTTTTTTCACCAATTCCAGGCAATTTCATAAAACTTTCGATCAATTTAGCGATAGGTAACGGATATTGCATCAAATCAAACCTTTAGTATATTTCCCCAACGATGCTTCATTGGCCTCATCGATCATCGATAAGCCCTTGTTGACAGCATCAATAACCAGATCTTGCAGCATATCCGGATCGTCCGGATCGATGGCTTTAGGATCGATCGTGATATCTTGCAGACGACGGTCGCCGCTAAAAGTAGCCTTTACAAGATCATCTGCCGATTTTCCAACGAATTGCTTCATCTTGAGTGAATCTTGCTCAGCAGTCATTTGCTGTTGCATTTTTTTGACCTGCTTCATCATATTCTGCATGTTACCCATTCCTGACATGGAACCAAAATTAGGTCTTTTGCTCATTTTTCTCTCCCTCTTGAAATCCTTGCTTAATCGTGAATATGTGCGGCATCTCCAAAAAGTGCTTTTGCTTTGGTCACGATTTCTTCTTTTTTCTCGTCATCTGCTTTAGACGTTTCCGGCTGAACGGCGGTTGGGTGCTTTTGGGCTAAAAGCTCTTTTTTATGACTTTCAACGAATGCTTGACGCACTTTCAGCCAAGCCGAGTCTGCAATCAGCACGAGATGATAATCGTGCTTCGTCAATTTAGCGATTTCTTGCGTGACATGTTCTAAAAGCGCATTATCCTTGTTTGCTCTTTCAAACCATAGTTCATATTGGCATTTTAAAACAATTTTAGTTGGACTAGCAGCCACAGGCTCTAAAACATCCAAAAGTGCACGCTGAGAGACGCCCAATGTCGAAAGCAGATCAGGCCATATGTCTTTTACTGCATTTAAATCTTGACGTGTCGCGTGTTCTAGTACTTGATAAACGGCTTGACGATTTTCACTTTTAGAAGGTTCAGGCGTTTTCGCCGTATTTTGAACAGAAACGGAAACTGACTGATCAGCTCGACGTTCTTGAAATTTTTGCGTCAAAGCAATCACTTTTTGATTCAAAGCATCAAAATCAGACCGTGAAACACCAGACTTCAGCGCGGCCTTTTCTGGAACGTCTTCTTGACAAGCTTTGACTAAAAAAACATCTAATGGCACACGCTGCTGATTGGTGTATCGCAAGTCAGTCAAAGCAGTATTCGCTAATTCAATCAAATTTGAAAAAGCTGATTGCGGATAAGGTTTAAGTTTTTGGATAAAATCCGACGTTAAAAACTGAGTCTGAATGTCAGCCTGCAAAGCTAATAAAGCACGTGCAGACAGATCGATCAATTCATCCAGAATATTCTTAGGCATCGCGCCATCTTTCAACAGTTGTTGAACCTTTTGCAAGGCAGCTGCTGGATCATGCTTCAGTAAAATCAAAAGCAATGCTTCGATCTGCTCTTGAGCAGCAAATCCAGTCAGTTGCAAAGCGTCTTCATACTTGACGTTCGTCCCATCGTAAGAAAGCAGCTGATCTAAGATACTCAACGCATCGCGCATGCCACCATCGGCAACTTGTGCAACGACAGATAAGGCTTTTGGATCATACGTGATCTTTTCTTGATCTAAGATGAATTTCATTCTTGTGATCAATGCGTCATTGCTGATTCGTTTGAACTGAAAGCGCTGCGTTCGAGAAATGATCGTCGCAGGAACCTTTTGAAGTTCAGTCGTCGCTAAAATGAAGACGACGTTTTGCGGCGGTTCTTCTAGCGTTTTAAGCAAAGCATTAAATGCACCGATCGATAACATATGGACTTCATCGATGATATAAATTTTATATTTTCCCTGTGTTGGCGCATATTTGACCTTGTCGCGAATGTTGCGGATCTCATCGACACCATTGTTCGAAGCAGCATCAATTTCCAGTAAATCATTCATTGCGCCATGATCTGCAGCCAAACAGTTAGGGCATTGATTACACGGCTCACCATCTTGCAGGTTCGTGCAATTCAAAGCTTTAGCAAAAATCTTGGCACACGAAGTTTTTCCCGTTCCTCTTGGTCCAGCGAACAAAAACGCATGTGAAATCTGCTGGCGCTTGATTGCGTTTTTCAGTGTTTCGGTAATTGCTTCTTGACCAACAACAGCAGAAAAGGTCTTCGGACGCCAACGGCGATAAAGTGCCTGATAAACCATTTCGGTCCCCTTTATGTCAAAAAACTCCTAGCTAGGGTACGCTAAGAGTCGATTATTGTCTAAAAAAGGCACATGCCCAAACAACCTTAGTGCTGCTACCT
>DICX01000079.1:9685-13059 GCA_002417825.1 Lactobacillus sp. UBA5815
TGCTACCTTCCGGTCCTGACACGATTTGGAAGATGAACATTGCCCGGTTCTTATCCTAACTTATTTGGCTTTAAATTGCTACTCCTTGGCACAGGCTTCTTCAGTTTTCCCGCACGGATCGCTTTAAAAAATGACTTCAGCATTTGGCGGCTCTCATCTTCAAAAAAGCCACGGATGATCTGTGGATGATGATTCAATTTTGCAACTTCAGATAAATCTAGCAAGCTGCCGAATGCGCCCCCTTTAGGATCTTGTGCCCCATAGTAAACTTTATCCAGACGTGAGTTTATGATGGCACCCGCACACATCGGACAAGGTTCTAACGTTACGAACAGCGTGCAGTGGATCAGCCGCCAAGAGTGGCTTGTTTGACATGCTTGACGTATTGCGATCAATTCAGCGTGTTGCGTGGCATCTTGATCTAATTCTCGACGGTTATAACCCTTTCCCAAAATTTTGCCGTACTCATCCACGATCACAGCACCAATCGGAATCTCATCTTGATCTCTGGCTTTTTCAGCTTCAATTAAAGCTGAACGCATCGCTGAAACACATTGTGTTTTAGTCAGCATACTGCGCCACACTTTTTAAAACATAATACCCTTTGTCGCGTGATAAAATCGTGCAATTTCCAAAAGTTTCCGTTAGTAAACGCCGTGCAGATGGCTCCCCCTGCTTTTTCTGAATGACGGTTAAAATCATGCCATCCGGATTCAAATATGTTTTGGCTTCTCGCAGGATCCGTGATACGACTTCCTTACCTGCACGAATGGGCGGATTCGTTACGATCAATCCATACTTCTGTGTGATTTTAGAATAACCGTCTGACTGAAACACATGGACGTTCATGAGCTTATTTTGTACTGCATTATGTCGAGCCAAGTTCAAAGCGCGTTCGTTGACATCGGTCAAATCCACCTTTTTTCTTGGCCACAGTTTTGCTGCAACTAATCCTAACGGTCCATAGCCACAACCAACATCCAAAATATTGCCTTCTATTAAATCTTGTCGACTCATTTCTGTAATCAATACACGACTTCCATAATCGACACGATTTTTTGAGAAAACACCACGGTCCGTCATTAATTTCAGCCATTGATCTTGAAAGCGAAAAGTGATTTCTTTTTCGTCATGTCCAGTACTTGGATGACTCGTAAAATATTGTTCTGCCATTGCTTCTACCTACTGTTCGTTTTCTATCTACCATCTTTACTTATTCATTTTAAGCGAAAAAAACATGATTCGCAAAACATCAAAAAAACAACTCCCATCAAATAGACGAGAGTTGTTTTAAAGATTTTTAATTATTTTTGAATCAATTTTGCTTTTTTAACCGCTTCGATCGTTGGCGTGCCCGCAAGCTGCATGTCGATTTCAAGCTCGTGATTAAGATGGTTAATGACTGATGTGACACCTTGAGCACCGCCTAGTGCCAGACCATAAATCACTGGACGTGCTAAAGCGACTAAGTCCGCGCCACTAGCCAAAGCCTTAAAGACATGCGAGCCCCGGCGAACACCACTATCAAAGATCACTGGAACTTTGTGATTGACTGCTTTGGCAATATCATGCAAAACATCAAAAGCAGCTGGGCCACCATTCAATTGACGGCCACCATGGTTAGAAACATAAATGCCTTGAGCACCAGCGCCTATCGCTAAAAGTGCATCTTCAGGTGATTGGATTCCTTTTACGATCACAGGCAATTTGGTATAATCCGCAATCCGTGCAACGTCATCTGGTGAAATTTTTTGCGCTGCTGCTGCGTAAATCTCCATGATTCCTTTTCCTTGACCATCACCTTCACTAAACTTGGCTAAATTGGCCATTGGAATCGGGAACTGAAAATGGTTGATGAGGTCTGCTTCACGGTAACCGTCAACCGTCGCATCTGTGGTTAAAATGATTCCCTTAGCACCAGATTTGACTGCTTCGTCAAGCATGCTTTCGTTAAAATCCCAATCCTTACTCATGTAAAGTTGGAAAAATTGTGGTGCACCGTTTCCTGCAGCGGCAGTATCTGCGATTGTCGTTGATGAATAGGTGCTTTGCGACATCAAAGCGCCGGCTTCTGCCATACCTTTTGCAGTATCTTTTTCACCTTGAGAATGAGCCAATCCTTGAGCAGCAGCTGGTGCCATCATGATCGGTGTTTTCAGATCGATACCAAAAACAGAAGTCGCTGTTGATGGTTTCTCAATATTAGTCAGTGAACGCGGGACGATTTGGACGTGATTGAACGCTTTTATGTTTTCACGCATCGTCCATTCATCTTCAGAACCACCACTGATGTAGCCAAAACCACCTGTAGGGATGATTTTCTTTGCTTCGTCTTCCAACGAAGGCAAGTTTAGAATATCTAATTTCTTTTCATTGTCACTTTGAACATAACCATTGACTGTTGTCATTATTGTGTCTCCTTTGAACTTGAAGTTCTTCTCAAATCGCCTGCTAATGAGCAGCGCTATCCAAATAGATCGACTCAAAACATTTTTGATTTCATGTGTTTTTTTAGATCACATCAATAAGTATAAACAAAGCTGCTGGAAAAAGCAACACTTACTAAAAATAAGTTTATGTATTTTGAGCAGCTTCTAAATCAGCCATGATGTCTTGTAATGAAACACGACGCATCCGCGCTTCTGCACTATTTTGAATATCACGATAATATCGCGATATCACGTCTGGCATGAGCGATCCCACAGGACAAGTTTTTGACGTTTTAGTGTCAGGATGTAAAAGTTCTTGCTTGGGTTCAACCGCATTATAAACGTCCAACATACTGATATCGCCCAAATCACGTGTCAGCCGTGGTCGAGCCACACCTTGTGTTGAAGCCAGAAGACCAGCTTTACGCAATTTTCCCATCAAATGACGTACCAAAGTTGGATCTGTATTTAAACTGCTTGCCAATCGTTTACTCGTTAAATCTTGATTTTTATAGAATTCGATGTAACACAAAATATGAACGGCATCGCAAAGTTTTGTATCTGCCATTAAACTACCTCCTTTTTCTTTGCTGTGTCTTATTTTACCACATCGTAAGCTGACAATGGTAAAAAAAAAGCATCTTAGGTTTAATCCTAAGACACTTTTAAACGATCTAACGTTTTAGTTTTATTACTTAACTGTGACTGTCGCACCAACAGCTTCAAGTTTTGACTTGATGTCATTAGCTTCGTCTTCAGAAACGCCTTCCTTGATATTCTTAGGTGCGGCATCAACCAAACCTTTAGAATCTCTCAAGCCAAGGCCAGTGATTTCGCGAACTGCCTTGATAACCTTAACCTTTTCTTGACCAGATTCAGTCAATTCAACATCAAAAGATGTCTTTTCAGCAGCTTCAGCGCCTGCACCGGCAGCAGCTACTGGGG
>DICX01000003.1 GCA_002417825.1 Lactobacillus sp. UBA5815
ATACAGGAATTCTCCTGAGATTGCGACTTTTTATATATTTAAATAGTATTGCATACTTTATAAAACGACTTTATAATTTAAATGAGGGTTAAAGAAGATCCAATGGAGGATAAGAATGAATATCAATAAAAATCATCAGTGGCATGATTCGATTCGTAAAATGACGATTGGCGCCACTTCAATCGTTTTAAGCGCTTCTGCGGCTGCATTGATGGCCAATCAAGTTCATCCCGTTGTACAGGTACAAGCTGCGACTCAAGCGTCTGCTGACGAGAAGTCAACTCAAACAGATCCATTGATGCCAGTTATGAATAGTTTAACTATAACCCAAAATTTAGTTTATGGATCGGTAAGTATGACGGATCAAGTGATCATTCAGGTCAACCAAGATCAGCCAAAAACAGTTCCTGTAGATGGCAATGATTTCCATTTTGATTTGTACGATTATACCAATGATGATTTGATCACAATTACGCTTACAAATAATTATGGTAAAAAGAGTACACCAGTTACTTTTTATCATACAGATCAAACAGGTTTAGAAAATTCGATTAGTAAATATAGTTCTTTAGAAAACAATTCAAGTTTTGATTATGCTTCTACTGTGGCACAAAATAATTTTACTAAAGCTCTAAATGATGCAGAAACGCTGCATAAAATTTTTAATGGCAAACAAAAAGATGTGGATACCGCCACTAAAAATTTACAAGCAGCTGCTGATGCATTGATTGAATCGGAGAGAAAGTCAGATGCTGTGCTGAACCCGGTCAAACTTCCTAAAGAAAAAGTACCGGTTGACTCAATGAGATCCCTTACCGACAAAGAGCAATCAAATGTATCTAGTGCTTTGCGAAGTGCAAATCCCACGTGGCCCAAAGGAGTTAAACTGAGCTTTGATATTTATAATCCCAATTATAATAATTTTATTCATGCTGTTTTTCCCGATGGATCAGCGCAAAGCATTCCGTTTGATCAAGTAGTGACTTTAGATGAAGCTGCGACTGCAACCTTTCAATATCCAGATTTTCCAATTGTGGTTAAAAATGATGATGAATTATCAAATGATGAAATTGCTGAAGCTGAAGCAGCCCTTAAAGCAGCAAATCCTATGGTCAAATCTGTTGAATATAATAATTTTGGCGAATTTCTTTTAACTTATAAAGACGGTTCGACTAAAGAAATTTATGATGAAGGTAAATTATATATTGAACTCCCATATCAATCAAATGTTTCAGTTACGCCGCCAACTACTAAGATAAAAGTACAAAATCCAAAGCAATTGACGAGTGATGAGAAGCAACAGCTTAAAAATGAATTACAAGATTTAAATCCTGACGCCTCGACAGTTGAGATTAGTGATCAAGGATTAGCAAAATTGGGCTTTGATAATGGTAAAGGGGGTCTTGAGTATAGTTTCTTGGGCCCTGATGAATTGATTCAGCGAATGGCAGATTTTGAACATGTCAATCTGCCTAGTCAAAAAATTGTAAAACCTCTTGATCTTGATTTTGATGGCTACGATTCAACGACACCAGCAGTCATTCAAGCGCAGCGAGATTTAGAAGCAAGTAATCCAAATTTAAAATCAATTGCTAAATTTGTGATTGATTCCGGCAAGCAAACTATTGATGTTGAGTTTGAAGATGGCTCAGTCAAGAGCATTCCATTTTCTAGCCTGATTGCAACGGAAGCAGCGGATTCTAGAGACAAATATCCAGATTTTCCTGTTATCGTTAAAGATGTCAATCATTTAACCGCACAAGAAAAAGACAGTCTTTTGAAAACAGTCCAATCTTTGGATCCGCAAGTCGTTTCTTGTGATGTCGTGTATTTAGGCGGCAAAAATAGGTTAAAACTTACTTACGCTGATAAAAGCTCAAGAATCACTAGTGATTCATCAAATTGGAACATCAGTGATTTGCCAAAATGGCTCATCACTTTTCCTTATCAAGGCATTGACTCAAAATATCAATCTTTAACGGCTGTTAATGCTCCATCTAAAAAGATCACCGCTAAAGATCCGGAAAAGTTAACAGAAACCGAAAAAACACAGCTTAAGTCTAATATTATTACAAGTAATCCCCAATTAGCCGATCATATGCAGATTACGATCAGTGATCAAGGCTTAGCTAAAATTGCTTTTGATTATCCTGAAGATGTTTATAACTATATTGCGCCTTGGGATTTGATTACTAATTCAACTGATGAATCAACGCCGTCAAAACCAGAACCAGAACCAACACCAGAACCTGTTACACCACCAGCTAAACCAGCCACCCCGACGCCTAAAAAACCTGTTACCCCGGCCAAACCGAAGACACCGCAAAAGACTGCTACTTCTGTGGCCTTTAAGGGCATCGTTAAGGTAACCGCTGGTTCTACCACGGTTTATACGGCTCCTGGTGGAAAGGCAACGAGCCAAGTGCTGAAGCAAGGAACTCGTTGGCAAGTCACTCATTATGAAATCATCGATGGCCAAAAATGGTATCAAGTCGGAACGAACCAATGGGTATTAGCAGGTGATGCTGCTGTCGAAGGCAAATCATCTGATGTCTCATCTTTGACAGAAACGAAACTACGTGCCGTTGCTAAGGTGACATATAAAGGTACAGGCAGTGTCAGACTGCTGGATCGTTCTGGTCATTATCAAAACAGTTACGTCAAGAAGCAAACTTCTTGGAAAGTCTTTGCCCAAGCAACGATCAATGGCAAGTTATATTATCGGTTAGGGAATCAGCGTCAATGGATTCCAGCACAATACGTTAAATTGACTCGAGCTTGATCGTTTAAGATGATCAAAAAAGACCGCGATAAAGGAATTCTCCTGAAATCACGGCCTTTTTTTGTTAGAATGAAGATGCGAGTTGTTTTTATGGAGGAAACGTCTTCTTATGTCAGATCAAAATTTAATGCTTTTTGCGCTCAATTCCAACGTGCCTTTAGCCCAAAAAATCGCTGATCGCGTTGGTGTTCCGTTGTCACCTTCAAGCGTTCAGCGATTCAGCGATGGCGAGATCCAGATCAACATCGATCGTTCTGTCCGCGGCAAGGATGTTTATTTGATTCAATCCACGAGTGCTCCCGTCAATGACAATTTGATGGAACTGCTGATCATGATCGATGCGGTCAGACGTGCTTCTGCGCACAGCGTCAACGTCGTGATGCCTTACTACGGCTATGCGCGTCAAGATCGTAAAACCCGTGCCCGCGAACCCATTACGGCCAAGTTGGTCGCAAACATGCTTGAATGCGCAGGCGCCGATCGTGTCTTGTCACTGGATTTGCATGCTGCCCAGATTCAAGGGTTCTTCGACATTCCGGTCGATAACTTGATGGGTGCGCCTTTGTTGGCTGATTATTTCTTGAGTCATCATTTGGAAAAAGATGCAGTCGTCGTTTCACCTGATCATGGTGGTGTCACCCGTGCCCGTAAATTAGCCGAGTTTTTGAAAACGCCAATCGCAATCGTCGATAAACGCCGGCCAAGAGCTAACGTTGCCGAAGTGATGAACATCATCGGGGATGTGAGCGGCAAACGTGCCATCATCATCGATGACATGATAGATACGGCAGGGACGATCACGCTTGCAGCACAGGCGCTGATCGATGCCGGTGCCGTTGAAGTTTATGCCAGCGCGACACATGCCGTTTTGTCAGGACCAGCCGTCAAACGATTGAATGATTCTGCGATCAAGCAGCTCGTGTTGACGGATTCTGTCAATCAACCGGCTGAAAAGAAGCTGGACAAGATGACGCTGCTTTCAGTTGGACCATTGATGGGTGACGCCATCAAGCGGATCCAAGCCCATGAACCAGTCAGCCCATTGTTTGACCGCCGTTTCCAAGCCAATGAGCAAGCCTGAACCTGATCGTTCACTTTAAAAAATAAATTATAAAATAACCTTGAATCTCCCTGTTTGATGTCGGAAGTCCAAGGTTATTTTTTTGCGGGGAAATCAAAATGCCTTGGTTAAGCAGATCAGGCGCTCTTTATGTAAGTAAAATAAAAATTTATATTTTTATTTTACTTTTTTTTCATCATGATATAATGGGAAATGACATTTAGAAGCAGATCAGTTTTGTCAATGAATATGGCGTTGGGCATGATAACCTTGGCTTATGATGCAGTTATGCGGTTAACAAGACTTCGCTGCCCTACAACAGCAATTCAGATTGATTTATACGAGTGGGATATTTTAAAAAATGACATTTCAAAACGAGAAAAATAAGAGTCTAACTAGACTTTTGATAGGACAGGCACTTTTACTTATCTCATTTAGTGTATATACAACTGATCTATTATATTTACTCGTTCAAGAGTATCATGAATCTTCACAAGTTTTAGGTATTTTTGGCGCATTAGCGGCAATTCCTCCTGCGTTTATGGCGATTAGTGCGCCATTTTTAAAAAGGATGCGTAATAGCAAGAGTATTCTAATTCTATTACAAGTTATCGCAACTATGAGTGTATTAGCTTCGGGACTATTACTGTTAGCTCACTACTCGTTGATCAGTATAGGTATTTTTTACTTTTTATTCAGTCTTGTAACGACGATATCAGAATCTGTTGAGATAGGTGTCATACCTCAAATTTTTGACCAAGATCCAGAATACATTAATAGAACCGTAGACATTCAATATTTTATGAGCTCAGGTTTAACCATTCTCAGTGGCGTTGTAAGTTCAATGGTACTTACAACTCAAAATGGCAGTTTCCTTTTGCTAATCGCTAGTTTTGTCACTGCACCAATAGGAGTGCTTTTTTATAGTTTGATTACTTACGATGTGCAAAGGCAACTTCCAAGAGATACAAATGAGACTTACTTTTTTGAAATTAGAGAATGCATCAAGAAGTTTGTACATACCATGCCGGCTTTTTTAATTATATTGTATGAAGCGATTCTAGGGGGAATATCAGGTCTTTTGTTTGAGCTAATGCCTATAACAATGAAAGAATTGGGGATTTCTGTTGCACTATTTTCAGTTGTTAATTCTGTTCAAAAAACCGGAGATTTTATAGGTGGATTAGTCGCACCTTTTGTTAAATGGAAAACATTGACTTTCTTTTTTCTAGACTATGTTGTTTCTGGTTCCTGCTTTATTATCGTTACTTTGCCAATAACTAACATTGCTAGGTTATCACTATTGTTGATTTCAGGGATAGTTATGGGAATGTCTGGGAATGTTTTTGAAAAATTGATGTATAAGTCATATGATACAAAAAATATATCAGCTATGCATGCGCTAGCCACTTCAACATTTTCTATATTTTCAGTCATAAGTTATACAGCAGCCTGGATTCATTTAAGGACTATCATGCTGTGGCAAATAACAGGAATAATGACGGTCTTGTTTGGACTATCATTATTAGTGGTAGCTCGAATACATAATGAGTGGTAGCTTGCATAATATAGTTAAAACACACTATTAGCAACAGCTTGGCTCCCTTTATGCAAGTAAAATAAAAATTTGCGTTTTTATTTTACTTTTTTTTCATCATAGTATAATGAAAAACGACATTTAGAAGCAGATCAGTTTTATCAATGAATATGGCGTTGGGCATGATAACCTTGGAAAAGGTTTCTTTTGATTATTTCACGTTTGAAAAGACGCCGGGGATCAAAGGAACCTTGCATGACCTGTTTGACAGCGTTAGGTGGGATCGTCGAAAATTTTGTGGATTTTGCGTCTCGGCCGAGCAAAATTTTTCCGCGGCTCATCCAAAATATTTTTATCTTTGTGATTCCGATTTTGCTGGCTACGAATATTTCGGTTGACTATCTGAGACACGGCATCGATTTTGATTGGGTTTATTATTTGGACTTCATCGTGGTGCTTTATTTCTTCTCTAAATTTTTGTGGAAAAAAGGACTTGGCAATATGCGTCTGCGAATTGACCACTCGTGGTTTGGATCAATGACGGGTCAAAAAAAGCCGCTGAATCTTCAGCGGCTTTTGTCATTTTGCGTTTTCTTATGCCGATTTGGCTGGCGCAAATAATGCAAAGCATGATTGTGGATGTATTTTTGAAATTCTTGATAGATGGGATCGAAAATCTGTGGTTCTTTTGTTTTCAACAGCATCGTTTTTGGAAAGAAGAAACGTTCATCTCCTTGGAGCGTACCGTTCAATGCCCGAACCAACGGACTCAATTCGGACAGTTCGATCATCGTCCCATCTTCTTGATAGATCTCGATCTGGCTGTTTGCGTTTTTACCGCTTGGCTTATAGGCATCATAAGGCTCATCAAAAGCAGAATTGACTGCCGTGTAATAATCCGGATCGAATCCGGCTTCTTTGATGAGATTTTTCAGCTTAGGCAGCAAGTTCTTGGTTTCTTCGTCGATCGTGACGCTTTCTAAAGGCCGCCGGTAAAGATACCGATTCGCAAGATCTGCCAAGATCTGATCGCTGTGATGCGTCCAAGTCAAAAAGTTCGTTTCCATCACGCCATCATCGAGTTCTAAGTAGTCTGCCAGCGTCCAGGTACCATTCAAAAAGCGCTCTAATTGTGGTGTGACAGGCAGTGTGCCTTGCTCGTAGATTGCTTTGGCACGTGTCAGAAGGTGGTGCAGGATGACTTCCATCGAGCGGTTGACCCGATGAAAGTAGACTTGCTGATACATTTGATAGCGGCTGATGATGTAATCTTCGACGGCATGCATTCCGTTGTTTTCAAAACAGATGCCGTCTTTGTATGGCCGGATCACTTTCAAGATCCGCGACAGATCGAAACTGCCGTATTTGACACCGGTGAAATAAGCATCTCGTAGCAGGTAGTCCATGCGATCTGCATCAGCTTGGCTGGAAATCATCTTGACGACTTGCGGGTTGGGATACGTTTTGGCGATCACGCTAGCGACGAGATCAGGAAATTGCGGCGAGACTTGACGCAAGACTTGATTGATCTGTGTCGTCTTGCTCGTGATGATCTGCTGTCCGATCTTTTCATGATCCGTTCCGAACAGATGCTCGAAAGTATGCGAATAAGGACCATGGCCGATGTCATGTAAAAGTGCGGCACATTCGGTCACGAGACGTTCGTGATCATCCCATAACCCATCGCCAGGCTGCTTTGTGGGATAATGGGTTTGAAACAGATTGCAGATCCGTCGTGTCAATTCGTAAACGCCTAGATTATGTTCGAAGCGTGTGTGCGTCGCGCCTTGAAAAACATAACTCGCAGGGCCTAACTGCTTGATGCGCCGCAAACGCTGAAATTCTTTCGTATTGATCAGGTCGAAGATGACTTTATCTTCAACGTGGATATAATTATGAACAGGATCACGAAAAACTTTTTCGTGTCTGAGTTTGGGACTTGTCAAATTTTCCATCGTTTTGATTTTCTTTTTCTTTAAAATGGCTTAGGATACATATAGATTATAGCAAAAAAGCGGTTGATGACCTAACGTCACGCGATTGGAGGGATTTTTTGCCAAAAGTTCAAGTGGCTCTGACAAGCGTCATCCAGCAAGAAGGCGACGTCCAAACGCTTCAGCAGGCTTATGAAGGCGAGCTGACGGTGACGCCGCAAGCGGTCAAAGTCGTTTATCAGGAAGCGCCGGATTGTCAAGTCAAACTTTGGGTGATGCCTAAACAGATCACGCTGATGCGGCAGAGCCGAGATCAGGAAACGTTTCTGCGCCTTGCTTTAGGCGAGAAGAAGCCATGCCATTATCTGGTTCAAGGCCATCGATTGGAAATGACGAGCACGACGCAGCGGCTCACTTCCACTCAGGTTCATGCTAAATCCAGGCAGGTAAAAGTTGAATATGAGCTCTTCAGTGGGCTATACTTAGTTGGAAACTATCGTGTGACGTTGCTTTTTACCGATCGTCCTAGTATGATAGGTAAAGACTGATTTTTGAAAGGACGTGCAATTGTGGGGTTAGATGATTTTAACGGGCAAAACCGCGATGAACTTTCACTGATTGAAGTAGCACGAGCTATTTTACAAGACCAGGGAAAGAGAATGGCTTTTGCTGACATCGTGAACGCCGTCCAAAAGTACCTTGGCAAGAGCGACGAAGAGATCCGTGATCGTTTGCCGCAATTTTACACAGATATCAATACGGATGGTGAATTCATTTCCATGGGTGACAATGTTTGGGCATTGCGTTCATGGTTCCCCTATGAATCTGTCGACGAAGAAGTCAACCATCCTGAAGATGAAGACGATGCACCACGCAAGAAGCACCATAAGAAAGTGAATGCTTTTTTGGCGGACAGTGATGGTGATGACATCATCGATTATGATTCTGATGATCCTGAAGATGATGATTTGGACGATGCAGAAGATTCAGATGACACTGATGATGATGACACCCCTGATGATTTTACGGATCCAGACAAAACTTTGACAGACAACGATGATACAGAGGATGAGTTGCCAGATGGCATCGAAGGCCAGCTTTCCAAGTTGGCTGATGATGACGAAGACAGCGATGAAGAGTGATTTTTAGACTTGACTTGAAGTCTTGAACCCTTTATCATCTTGTTTGGGCACTCAATGTGCAAATTTAAGCTCCTGTTTACAGGAGCTTTTTTGTTTTTTCTCCCTAATTTAACAGGTTGACAGGAATAATGGTTAAAAAAGGAGCAAGACAATGACAAAATATGTTTTCGTTACCGGCGGTGTCGTTTCTTCATTGGGAAAGGGAATCGTCGCTTCGAGTTTGGGGCGTTTGCTTAAAAATCGTGGGTTGAAGATCACGATGCAAAAGTTTGACCCATATATCAACATCGATCCAGGAACGATGAATCCTTATCAGCATGGTGAAGTCTTCGTGACAGACGATGGCACTGAAACTGATCTGGACTTGGGACATTATGAACGCTTCATCGATATTCGGCTGAACAAATATTCTAACGTCACGACAGGAAAGATCTATTCAGAAGTTTTGAAACGTGAACGTCGTGGCGATTATAACGGCGGGACCGTTCAAGTCATCCCGCACATCACGAACATGATCAAGGAAAACATCATGCGTGCCGGAACCGTCACGGATTCTGACGTCGTGATCACTGAGATCGGCGGTACGGTGGGTGACATCGAATCGACGCCATACATGGAAGCAATCCGTCAGATGCGTATGGAAGTCGGTTTTGAGAACGTGATGTACATCCACGTCACGCTCGTTCCATACTTGCGTGCAGCTGGTGAAATGAAGACCAAGCCAACGCAGCATTCGGTCAAAGCACTGCGCAGCATCGGGATACAGCCGAACATGCTGATCCTGCGTGCTGAAAAGCCGGTGAATCAAGAACTGCGCGACAAGATCTCAACGTTTACCGATGTGCCAGTTGAAGCGATCATTCAGTCGATCGATTCACCTTCGCTTTATGACTTGCCATTGTCTTTCCAAAAACAAGGCATGGATCAGATCGTCTGTGATTTCTTGAAGTTGAAATCACCGAAAGAAAAAGCAGACATGACGCTATGGCGTAAATTGGATGCACGCGTGCACGACCTGCATCATGAAACGACGATCACGTTGGTCGGCAAGTACGTTGAATTGCAAGATGCGTATATCTCCGTGACAGAAGCGCTTCGCCATGCCGGTTTTGCCTATGATACGAAGATCAAGATCAAAAAGATCCAAGCAGAAACGATCACGCCAGAAAACGTTGCAGATCTGCTTAAGGATACCGATGGGATCCTTGTCCCAGGAGGCTTTGGAACACGCGGTTTAGAAGGCATGATCACGACGATTCAATATGCGCGTGAAAACGATATCCCTTATTTGGGAATCTGTTTAGGGATGCAGATGGCTTGTGTCGAATTTGCACGGCATGTGCTTCATCTGCCAAAAGCCAATTCAACTGAAGCAGATCCTAAGACGCCTGATAACGTGATCGATTTGATGGCAGATCAGGTCAATCAAGAAAATATCGGTGGGACTTTGCGATTAGGACTGTATCCGGCTGCTTTGAAAAAAGGAACACAGACGTCACAAGCTTATGAAGGCCAGTCTGTGATTCAAGAAAGACATCGTCATCGTTACGAATTCAACAATCATTACCGAGAAGCGTTCAAATCTGCGGGCATGGTGTTCTCAGGCATTTCACCAGATCATCGGCTCGTTGAGATCATTGAATATCCGAAAAACAAATTCTTCATTGCTTGTCAATATCATCCTGAATTTTTGAGCCGTCCGCAGCGGCCAGAAGGTTTGTTCAAGGCTTTCATCGGCGCTGCCAGCGGTCTTGATGAGGTCAAGATCGATCAATAAGCATGAGACGGATGCCATCGGCACTTGTTTTTTGTTCGCGGTTACCTTACACTAGGTTTTGATGCTTTTGAATCGTACAAGTTAGCAAAAAAAGGATTGTTCCCCAATGAAGCAGATGATTATTCATGGTGGAAAGCCCCTCAAGGGCGATGTTTGGATCGGCGGCGCTAAAAATTCAACGGTTGCTTTGATCCCAGCATCAATACTCTCACGAACGATGGTGACTTTAGAAGGTGTGCCACGAATCTCAGACGTTGATAATTTGATGGATCTGCTGAGCGAAATGAACGTTCAATGTGAATTCAAACAAACGACGCTGAAGATCGATCCTGCGCACATCAAGATGAGTCCACTTCCCGGTGACAAAATTAAGAGCTTAAGGGCTTCCTATTACTTCATGGGAGCACTCCTTGGCCGTTTTGGGAAGGCAATCGTTGGTTTCCCAGGCGGGGATGATATCGGACCGAGACCGATCGACCAGCACATCAAAGGTTTTGAAGCGCTAGGTGCGACCGTCCGGAATCAAAATGAACAGATCATCATCACGTCACCTGAAGACGGCCTCCATGGTGCGCATATTCCATTGGCGATGCCTTCTGTCGGTGCCACGATGAACATCATCATGGCCAGTGTCACGGCTCGAGGCGATACGGTGATCGAAAATGCGGCTAAAGAGCCCGAGATCATCGACCTTGCCACGTTTTTGAACAATATGGGCGCGGTGATCCGTGGTGCCGGAACTGAAACGATCCGTATCCAAGGTGTGCCTAAGATCAGTGCCAAAGCGCCGCATACGATCATTCCAGATCGCATCGAAGCTGGAACTTATGTGGCTCTAGCCGCTTGTGTTGGTGATGGGATCAAGATTCACAACATAATCGCCGAACATCTGGACAGTTTTTTGGCGAAAGTCGAAGAGATGGGCGTCGTCATCGATACCGATGAAGATTCGCTTTTCGTCTATCCGGCTGGTGACTTGAAAATGATCCAAGTTCGAACAGAACCGTATCCAGGCTTTGCGACAGATCTCCAGCAACCGATCACGCCGCTTTTATTGACGGCAAAGACCGGCGAAGGCGTCGTCATCGACAACATCTATCCTAAGAGAGTCCGTCATATCCCAGAATTACAACGTATGGGCGCTGATTTACGGGTCGAAGACAACATCATCTTAGTTCATCCAACCGCACACCTGCATGGGGCACACGTTCAAGCAGATGAGATCCGGGCAGGAGCTGCTTTGATGATTGCCGGTCTGATGGCTGATGGTGAAACTTGCATCGATGACGCAGATAACATCTTGCGTGGTTACGACCGCGTCGAAATGAAATTGCGCAAACTCGGTGCAGACGTGAAAATCGTTGAACGTTGACTATTGCAAATCAAAATAGAATATGATATTCTGTACGTTGTCATATTAATCTCTAGTTTGGCATACAAATTAGGGCAAAGGAGCAATTGATAAAATGAAAAAAGGTATTCATCCAGATTATCAAAACGTCGTCTTTATGGATTCCGCAACCGGTTATAAGTTTGTTGCCGGTTCGACTTTAAAGCCGAAAGAAACGGTTGACTATGATGGAAAATCTTATCCGCTGGTTCGGGTCGAAATTTCTTCAGATTCTCATCCGTTCTACACAGGTAAGCAAAAGTTCGCACAAGCCGATGGTCGAATCGAAAGATTCAACAAAAAGTATGGTTTTTCGAAAGACAGCAAGTAATCGACTTGGCTTTACTAAGAAGCAGTCCGGATGGACTGCTTTTTTCATGAACAAGGTGATTTGGCATTAGGGATGAAAGCAAGTATAATAACGAAGAATGATATTTTATCTGGGAGTAATGATTCATGAAAATGCAACTTGGAGAAATCGCGAAGGCTTTAGGAGCAGACGCAGCGGGAAATGATGATGTCGTGATCACCGGCGTCGCATTTGATTCGCGTCAAATGCCTGCTAATGGCCTTTTTGTGCCTTTGGAAGGCGCACGTGATGGCCATGACTTCGTTGCGAGTGCGATCGCCAATGGCGCGAAGGCAGCCCTTTGGAAGAAAGGACACCCTGGGAAACCTGATCATTTCCCAGTCGTTGAAGTCGATGACACCTTAGCTGCTTTGCAATGTCTCGCCAAGTATTATTTGGATAAAGTGAACCCGACGGTTGTCGGAATCACGGGATCTAATGGCAAGACAACGACAAAAGACATGGTTGCTGCTGTTTTGAGCAAACGGTTCAACGTTTACAAGACACAAGAAAATTTCAACAATGAGATCGGGGTTCCAATGACGATTTTAGCCATGAAGCCTTCTACTGAAATCTTGGTTTTGGAAATGGGGATGGACCGTCCCGGACAATTACATCATTTGAGCGGATTAGTCCGCCCTGACGTTTGTGTCATCACGATGATCGGTGAGGCGCATATCGAATTTTTCGGGACGCGTGACAAAATCGCGGATGCTAAAATGGAGATCACGGACTTCTTAAAAGAAGACGGTGAATTCATTTATAATGGTGATGAGCCGCTTTTGCAAAAACGTGCAGCTAAATTGACGCAGCACAAAGCAACTTTTGGCTTTTCATCGACAGATACGATTTCTGCACGTTCTTTTCGGTCATACAAGCATCATGCCTCTTTTGTGACGAGTTCATCTTCACAAAAGTTTTCGATTCCAATGATCGGAAAACATAACGTTTCGAATGCCTTGGCTGCTATTGAAGTCGGCCATCATTTCGGTGAGAAAGATGATCAGATTGCAAGTGCTTTGAGCCACTTTACACCGACGGCTAACCGGATGCAGTGGAAAAAGGGCGACGTTGGTGAGGACATCATGGACGACGTCTATAATTCCAATCCAACCGCGGTCAAAGCAGTTTTGACGTCATTCGGTCAAGTCGTTGTTCCGAAAGATGGCCGGCGTATCGCAGTTTTAGGCGATATGCTGGAATTAGGTGCTGCCAGTGCCAAGCTTCATGAGAGTCTGGCATCGTCGCTAGATCCCCAAGTCATCGCTCAGGTGTATTTATATGGTCATGACATGAAATATTTGGCTGACGCTTTACAGTCTAAATATTCACCTGATCAGTTGCATTATTATGAAAAAGAAAATATGGATCGTATGATTGACGATCTTAAAAATGACGTTCGCCAGCATGATATCGTTGTTTTAAAAGCATCACACGGCATGCATCTAGAGCGTGTACTTGAACGTTTATTGTAGGAGGATTTTTATTTGAAATTTAATGAATTAGGCTTAAACGATGACTTGCTGAAAGCCATCAAACGAGCAGGATTTGAAGAAGCGACGCCTATTCAAGCGCAAACGATCCCAGTCGTCTTGACGGGAAAAGACGTGATTGGGCAAGCGCAAACCGGGACAGGCAAAACCGCCGCTTTTGGCCTTCCGATCCTGCAAAATATTGAAAAGAGCCATGATGCCATTCAAGCAGTGATCATTGAACCAACACGTGAATTGGCGATTCAGACTCAAGAAGAACTTTTTCGCTTAGGACGTGACGAAAAAGCGCGTGTCCAAGTCGTTTATGGTGGTGCTGATATCGGCCGCCAAATCCGAGCTTTGAAACAGACACCGGCGATTTTAGTCGGAACGCCTGGTCGTCTGCTCGATCATTTGAATCGTCACACGGTTCGACTCGATCATGTTAAGACGGTCGTTTTGGATGAAGCAGATGAGATGCTCGATATGGGATTCATCCAAGATATTGAAAGTATCTTGAAATATGCCAGTCAAAAACATCAAACTCTGTTATTCAGTGCGACAATGCCTAAACCAATCTTAAGTATCGGCGAACGTTTCATGGATGATCCTGAGATCGTGAGGATCAAGTCTCAAGAATTGACTGCTGATTTGATCGATCAATATTTCGTCCGTTCAAAAGATTATGAAAAATTCGACATCATGTGCCGTTTGATCGATGTGCAAAACCCAGAGTTAGCCTTGATCTTTTGTCGGACGAAACGTCGTGTCGATGAGATCACACATGGTCTTCAAGCACGTGGCTACAATGCTGCGGGAATTCATGGCGATTTGTCGCAAGCAAAGCGGATGAGCGTTTTAAAACGGTTCCGTGCCGGCAAACTTGACTTGTTGGTTGCAACAGATGTCGCTGCAAGAGGTTTGGATATTTCCGGTGTGACACATGTTTACAACTATGATATTCCACAGGATCCGGATTCTTATGTCCATCGTATCGGACGTACGGGCCGTGCCGGGAAGAACGGGATGTCCGTTACTTTTGTGACACCAAACGAAATCGGCTACATGAGAACGATCGAGCGATTGACGAAAAAGAAGATGTTGCCGCTTCGTCCGCCTTCTGATTCTCAAGCACTGGAAGGCCAGTTGGCTTTAGCACATAAGACGATCGAAAAATTGTTGCAAAACGATTTGACCAAGTACAGCAAAGATGCTGAGGAACTGCTTGACAGCTATTCCGCGATCGATCTTGTCTCAGCACTGCTTAAAGATCTTTCAAAAGATGCCTCTGACATCAAAGTCACGATCACGCCAGAAAAGCAGCATTCACATGGTGGTGGTCATTCACATCATTTCAAACGCGACTTTAGCAAGGGCCGTGATCGAAACGATCGTCATAGCCGTCGTGGCAACTTTTCACATCATCGCAGCGACCATGATCGTCATGATAGTTTCAAGGTTCGTCGCCGCAAATTTAAAGATTAGTATTTAAAAAAACAAAAAAGCGGCGATAGGCTGCTTTTTTGTTTGTCATGAACAGTGAGCAAATGAGGTGAAAGACGACGATCAAGGGAATTGGTATCGACTTGCTTGAATTGGCAAGGATCGAAAAAATCATCGCACGTGGCGATCGTTTTGCGCAGCGTGTCTTGACGCCTGCTGAATATCAACAGTATCAGCAGTATCATAAGCGTCGGAAAGCAGAATATCTGGGTGGCCGATTCTCGTTAAAGGAATCTTTTGCGAAAGCGATGGGAACTGGCATTGGAAGATTCGTCGGGTTACAAGATGTTGAAACACTCGATGATGCATTAGGAAAACCTGTGATGACGTCATCACGATATCATGGTCATATTTGGGTGAGTCTTTCACACAGTGAAGATTATGTGGTCACACAAGTCATTCTGGAGGATGAAAATTGATCTCAGGAATTCATCGACCGGCAGCAGTTCATGTCGATCTTGAAGCAATTCAACAAAACGTCAAAAATGAAATGACACATCTGCAACCTGGTCAAAAACTTTGGGCAGTCGTCAAAGCAAATGGGTATGGTCATGGTGCAGTTCAAGTTGCTCGGGCTGCTCAAGCAGCTGGTGCCAGCGGCTTTTGCGTCGCCTTGCTCGATGAAGGGATTGAATTGCGCCGCGCAGGCATCACGGCACCGATCTTAGTTTTAGGCATCATACCGCCTGAACAAGCTGCGACAGCCGTTGCGTTTGATTTGGCCATTCCAGTCGGCAGTTTAGACTGGCTTCAGCAAGTTCAGCCTGAACTGCAGGCAGCCCAGTCACGGTTGAAGATTCATCTGGCGATTGACTCAGGTATGGGACGGATCGGATTTAGTGAAGATAAGGCAGTTTTAGCTGCAGATGCTTTTTTGCAGCAGCATCCAGAATTTGAAGTGGAAGGGTTGTTCACACATTTTGCCACTGCAGACAGTGATGATCTGACCTATTTTGACTATCAGGTCACGCGTTTTAAGCATTTGCGAGACTTATTCACCGTCAAGCCAAAATATGTTCATGTTGCGAACACGGCAACGAGTTTGTTCAATCGCCGCGTTTCGTCAGATCTTGTTCGTTTTGGCATCGGCATGTATGGTCTGAATCCATCTTCAGCCCCACATTCACCAGAATTGCAACCGAAGATCACGTTGAAGCCTGCTCTGCGTTTAACATCAGAGTTGAGCTTCGTCAAACAGATCCACGCTGGTTATGGGGTGGGTTATGGTGCAACGCATGTGGCCAAGCAGGATGAATGGATCGGCACGGTACCGGTAGGGTATGCAGATGGCTGGCAGCGCGGGATGCAAGGCTTCAAAGTCAAGGTTGGCGAAACTTATTGTCCGATTGTTGGACGGGTTTGCATGGATCAATTCATGGTTAAACTGCCAAAACAATTTGCTGCTGGGACGAAAGTTGAATTGATTTCTTCAGATCCGACGGCACCCAATAGTTTGAAGGCTGTTGCAGATTATTTAGGAACGATCCATTATGAAGTGGCTTGTCTTTTAACGGATCGGCTTCCGCGTCTGTATGATTAAAAATAATTAAAAAAGAGATCAAAAAAAGACCTGCTTAAAAGCAGGTCTTTTTTTGACAAATGATTTAAAGCAATTATTCGTTAAATTCGCCAGGTTTTTCATCACTGCGGATCGTTAGGCCAGACTGCAGGTCTTCGATTTCAGAGACGACGTAGCCTTTACGTTCCAAGCGATTGACGATGGCTTCCATCGTTTTGCGTGAAACGCCCTCAGGCAGTGTGAACAATGTCCGTCGAACGTATTCACCAGTTCCGATATCCAACGTCAAACAGCCTGCGATGCTGGCATATCTTGAAATGATTTTAGACATTTTGACTAAGTTGCCGCGACTGTTGTCGGAAAGAACGTTTAAGACGTAGGAACCACTTTTGATGTTCCAAGCGCTGGACATCATGTCAAGCAATCTGCTGTGAGTCAAAATGCCATAAAATCGGCTGTCTTCATCTAAGACTGCGATATAAGGCAAATCTTTGATATTAAAGAACACTTTGAAAAACGGTGAATTCACTTTGATCGTTTTTGTTGCATTTTTCAATAAATAAGTCACAGGAAGGCTCATATCGCCGCCTTGAGACTTATGCCGATAAATGTGCATCTTATAAATGTTGCCGCGAAAAATCGTACCACTATCATCGAGAATCGGTACACAACGAAAGCCAGAGTCTTCAAGAACCTTTAATGCCTGTTCGAGTGTGGCTTTTTCGCTGACGGTGGTCAGATAATCCTTTTTGATGACAAGAGATTTAATAAGCATAGGGTGCCTCCGTACATGTCGTTTTACTCAATGATTATATCATATTTAAGCTTGAAATTAAATAAAAGTTAAAAGTTTAATGAATCTTATGACACGATTCAAGGTAAAAGAAAAACACCTTCTGTTGAAAGAAGATGTTTTTAGGAGTTATGAATGATCGACTATTGACGAACTTTGATGTCCGTTTCTTTAAAGGCTTTGTCCATAACTTTCTTCAATTGATCAGCTGAAGCGGTCATCAACTTTTTCTCTTCATCAGATAAAGGCATTTCGATGATCTGCTCTAAGCCTTTGCGGCCAACAACTGCAGGGGTTCCGATATGCAAACCGTGCAAGCCGTATTCACCGTCTAGTTCAACAGAAAGTGGCAAAACGGCATGTTCGTCGTTTAAGATGGCTTTCGTGATCCGAGCTAATGCAGTTCCGATGCCGTAGAAAGTTGCACCCTTCAAATTGATGATGGTGTAAGCCGCATCACGAACTTCTTTATGGATCGATTCCAACTTGTCTGCACCGACCTCAGGATGTGCCTTGACCCAATCGCTGACTTTGACGCCACCGACGTTGTTGTAACTCCAAGCTGGAAATTCAGTGTCGCCGTGCTCACCAAGCATATAGGCATTGACCGATCTTGGATCGACTTTTTCCATTTTGGCGATTACTTTTTGCAAACGGCCAGAATCAAGTGATGTTCCGGAACCGATGACGCGTTCCTTTGGAAAACCAGACATCCGCCAAGTGGCATGTGTCAAAATATCAACTGGGTTGGCAGCGACTAAGAAGATGCCTTGGAAGCCGGATTCAACGATTGGTTCGACGATCGAGCTCAAAATCTTCAAGTTCTTGTTGACCAAGTCTAAGCGTGTTTCACCAGGTTTTTGTGGGGCTCCGGCTGAGATGACGACAAGATCAGCATCTTTAGCATCAGAATATTCAGCAGAATAGATGTTCTTGGGTGATGTCCAAGGCGTTGCATCTGCCAAATCGATCGCATCACCTTTTGTCCGATTCTTGATGATGTCTACGATACCTAATTCTTGAGCGATTCCTTGTTGAATCAAAGCAAACGCATAACTTGAGCCGACAGCGCCGTCACCGACGAGAATAATCTTATGAGGTCTTTCTTCTCTTGCCATTTGTTAAAACTTCCTTCCTGATTAGTGACAATCTTAACAAGGAAATTATAGCATATTTGAATGACTTTTTTAACTTTTTAACAAACGAACTTCAAGGACGCCATGTCCCCCTGTGCTATAATCAGAACGCATGAGTAAGGAGTATAGATGATGAAATTAGTCGCAGGACTCGGAAATCCGGGTCAAAGATACGAAAAGACCAAGCATAACACAGGATTCATGGCATTAGACTATTTTGCCCGAAAACAGGGGTTTTCATTAGACCGAAATAAGTTTTCGGCGCAATGGACCAAACAAAAAATTGGTGAGAACGATGTGCTTTTTCTCGAGCCCCAAACGGACATGAATGCTTCTGGAATCGCAATCGCACAGGCAAGCGCCTATTTTAAGATCGCGCCTGAGGATATGCTGATCATCCACGACGATATGGACATGCCGATCGGAAAGATCCGTTTGCGCCGAAATGGCAAATCAGGTGGGCACAATGGCCTGAAATCGATCATAGCGCAAGTGAATTCTCAAAATTTCAATCGCCTCAAGATCGGCATCCAGCACCCTCAAAAAATGAGTGTCGTCAACTGGGTCTTGTCCCCATTCGATACGCAGCAATCTGCTGAGATGCAGAAGGCTTTTGCAACGGCAAGCAAGATCATCTTGTCGTTTTGCCAAGGACAAAGTATCGAATTTTTAATGAACAAATATAATTGATTCACGAGATGAAATTACAACAAATTATTGAAAAAGATCAGTCACTCACAAAGTTCATCCAAAATCTAACTGCCAAGACACGCTCGTTGCTGACAGGTGTCAATCGTGGCGCGCTTTGTTTGCTGTTGGAGCAGATTTTGACGCAGCGTCACAACGTCCTGTTCATCGTCGAAGAGACAGAAAACAAGGCACAGCTGCTTTATCAATCTCTGAGTGGTGTCGTGCCGGATGACCAGCGTTATCTTTTTTTGGTCGAGGCAGATCTGGCTTTAGCTAAGGCAACGGTATCACCTGATGTGATGAGCGACCGTATCAAAACATTGATGTTTTTGATGACGAAGAAGCCGGGGATCGTGATCACGACGCCTCAGGGCCTGCAGTATCCGCTGACGCCACCGGCGCGTTATGCCGCCGCTGAAAAAGAATTGTCGATAGGACAGACGGAAGATCTGGCTGCCCTGCAGGTTTGGCTCGTCCAAAATGGATATGAGAAACAAACGTTGGTTGCACGTCCAGGAGAATTTGCTTTGCGTGGCGATATTTTGGACGTTTACACGTTGACACGTTCAGATCCTATTCGCGTCGAGTTTTTTGGTGATGAGATCGATACGATCAAAACGTTCGATGTTGCCAATCAACGTAGTTTGGCTGCTGTAAAACGTGTCGTGATCTCACCTGCCAGTGATCGTCTGCTGACTAAAAAAGCACTCCAAGAGGGCGGGAAAGCCCTTGGCAAGCAGTTGAATGCACAGGCCGATGACCTGTTGAAAAAGAAATTCGGTGAAAGCATCTCGCTGCTTCAACAAGGCGTCTTGAACGATCGTTCTGATCTGCTGACAGCTTATCTGTTGAAATCGTCAGTCAGTTTACCTGCTTATGGACAAGCAGATGCAGTCCTGATTTATGATGATTGGCCGCGATTGAAAAAAAACGTGGCTCAAGTCGATCAGGACAATGCGGATTTATGGAAAACGCAAGGCGATGACAAGCTCTTTGGACCGATGACCCGTTGCCGTCTTTCTTTTGAAAAAGTGATTCGACAATCGGAACTGCCACAGCTGTATCTGTCTATTTTTCAAAAAGGGATGGGACGTCTGCGCTTTGATCAGCTGCTGAATTGGCCGACACGAGTCGCACCGCAATTTTTCAGTCAAATGCCGCTTTTGACGACACAATTGAAGACGTTCAATAAAGAGAAGCAGACTGTTATCTTACAAGCAGATAGGCCACAGCGTGCCAAACAGATCTCGCAGACGTTGATCGATTTTGGACTGGATGTGCCGATCACGGATTTCTCGCATCTTTCAGTACAAATGCCGCAAATCTGTGTTGGTCATTATCCTGAAGGATTCGTGCTGCCCAACATCGATCTCGTCTATCTGACGGAACGAGAGTTGTTCAATGAAGCGCCGCATAAGCCTAAAGCAAATCCAACTTTTGAAAATGCACAGCGCTTGCGTCGGTATACGGATCTTAAACCTGGCGATTACGTCGTTCATGTCAATCATGGTATCGGCCGATTCGAGGGCATCAAAACGATGACAGTCGATGGCAAGAAGCGTGATTACATCACGATCACTTATCGGCATCATGATCAGCTTTTCGTTCCGGCAGATCAGCTTCGCTTGGTTCAAAAGTACACGGCTTCAGAAGGACACCGGCCGAGCCTCAATCAATTGGGCGGCAGTGAATGGGCTAAGACGAAACGCCGTGTTGCCGCCAAGGTCGAGGATATCGCAGATGAACTCGTGGCACTTTATGCGAAGCGTGAAGCCGAAAAGGGTTTTGCGTTTTCACCTGATGATGACCTGCAGCAGCGATTTGAGGACGCTTTTCCGTACGTCGAAACGCCGGATCAGTTGAAGACGATTCAAGAAATTAAAGCGGATATGGAAAAGACACGGCCAATGGATCGTTTAGTTGTTGGCGACGTTGGCTTTGGAAAAACTGAAGTCGCGCTTCGAGCCGCTTTCAAAGCCATACAAGACGATAAGCAAGTCGCTTTTCTAGTCCCGACGACCATCCTTGCGCAACAGCATTATGAAACGATGCAGGATCGTTTCAAGGATTTCCCTATTGAGTTCGCGCAATTGTCACGTTTTCAAAGTCATCAAGAAGCTAAAGCAATCACGAAAGATCTGGCAGATGGCAAGATCGACTTGGTGGTCGGCACGCACCGGCTTTTGTCTAAAGACGTTCATTTCAAAGATTTGGGACTTTTGATCGTCGATGAAGAACAGCGTTTTGGCGTCAAGCATAAAGAAAAGCTCAAGCAGCTCAAGGCGAACGTTGACGTTTTGACGCTGACGGCAACGCCGATTCCGCGGACCCTGCACATGTCGATGGTTGGCGCACGAGATCTGTCGCTCATGGAAACGCCGCCGTCTAATCGTTTCCCGATTCAAACTTATGTGATGGAACAGTTGGATGACGTCGTCCGCCAAGCTTGTTTACGGGAGATGGCACGTAATGGCCAGATCTTTTATCTGCACAATCGTATCGATGATATCGATCAAGTCGTCGAACGTCTGCAAAAACTGATCCCAGAAGCGCACATCGGGTATATTCATGGCCGTATGAGTGAAAATGAGTTGGAAGACATGC
>DICX01000020.1 GCA_002417825.1 Lactobacillus sp. UBA5815
CTAATCCTATTTTTTTCATTAAAGAAGTTTGTCGGAAGACTTCTCTTGGCTTTCCTTGCTCTAAAAGTTTGCCATCATGAAGTACTAAAATTTGATCAGCCAAACTTGCTTCATTTAAATCATGGGTGATTGATAAAACTGTCAATCCCGTCTTTTTTTGAATGGCTTTAATCAAAGTCAGAATTTGCTGTCGACCATCCGGATCAAGCATACTCGTCGCTTCATCTAAAATAATAATTTGAGGCGAAAGTGCCAAAATTCCTGCAATTGCCACCCGCTGCTTTTGACCACCAGAAAGGTGACTGGGCTCTGCACGTTTAAAGTCAGACATCCCAACATCTTCAAGCGCCTGATCGACGCGCTTAATCATTTCTGGGCGAGGAACAGCACGATTCTCTAAGCCAAAGGCCACATCATCTGCCACAGTCGCACCTACAAACTGATTATCAGGATTTTGAAAAACAATCCCGACTTCATCACGGACCTGCCAAAGTGTCTGGGCCGTCAAATCGATGCCAGCAACAGTGATTTGAGCAGGATGCTCAGGTGTTCTGTCAGGAAATAACAAGCCATTCAACAACCGTGATATCGTCGATTTTCCACTACCATTATGGCCAATCAATGCTGTCCAAGAGCCCTTCTGGACATCAAAGGAAACATCTTTTACAGCTGGACGAACCGCGTCACGATATGTAAACGTGACGTGACTGACATGAATCGCACTTTGAAATGACATCTCATTCACCTACTTTTTATACTTTTTAATTATAGCAAAAAAAAAGTTCAAAAAAAAATCATCCACAGAGAGGAATGATAAAAATCATTTAAGCTAGACTAGGCTTTCGCCACCATCATCACGCTCGTTCTCACTTCTATGAATAATTTCTGATCAATACGTATTTATGAATTAAAAATCAATTCATATCGATGATTAAACCAACTCAATAACGACCATTGGTGCAGCATCACCCTGACGTACTTTTGCTAATTTATAAATACGAGTATAACCACCTTGACGATCTTTGTAACGTGGTGCAATGTCACTGAACAGCTTTTGTAAAGCAGATTTAACAACAACTGCATCTTTTTCTTCATGAATATCAGCGATTTCGTTCCGGACGAAAGCTGCGGCTTTTCTTCTTGCAGCTAAATCACCCTTTTTACCTAAAGTGATCATCTTTTCGGCTGTCTTACGGACTTCTTTCGAACGTGCTTCAGTCGTTACAATGCTTTCTTTCATGATCAACTGTGTCGTCAATTCTCTCAACATTGCTTTTCTATGTGCGCTATCGCGACCTAATTTACGGTATGGCATGAAATTCCCTCCTTAATAACCAGTTTAATCTTCTTTGCGAAGTGAAAGGCCAAGATCGGCCAATTTGTTCTTTACTTCCTCTAATGATTTGCGTCCCAAGTTGCGTACGCGCATCATGTCAGCCTCACTCTTGTCCGTTAATTCTTGAACGGTATTGATGCCGGCACGCTTCAGGCAGTTGTAAGAGCGAACAGAAAGATCAAGTTCCTCGATCGTCATCTCAAGTTTCTTTTCATTCTTATCGTCTTCTTTTTCTACCATGACGTCGTCGAATGAAGCTTCCATGTCAGTGGCCATAAAGACCTTAAAGTGCTCAATCAGAATCTTCGCAGCAAAACTAAGGGCATCGTTAGGTTTGATTGAACCGTCTGTCCAAATTTCGAAGGTGAGTTTATCGTAATCATCTCTTCGACCGACACGAGTCCCTTCAACTTGGTAATTAACTTTCTTGATTGGGGAGAAAAGTGAATCAACAGGAATAACACCAATCGGCATATCATCAGTTTTATTATCGTTTGCTGCGATATAACCGCGTCCATTCTTGACCGAAAGTGTCATGTGAAGCGTACCGCCTTGATCGATCGTACAAATGTATTGATCAGGATTTAGAACCTTGACCTCAGAATCAACTTTTAAGTCACTAGCCGTAACCGTTGCTGGTCCTTGAACATTGATTTCGACGAGTTTTTCTTCATCTGAGAGTGACTTCAATTCGAGTTTCTTCAAATTAAGAATGATCTTAGTGACATCTTCTTTGACACCAGGAATCGTTGAAAATTCGTGCAGTACGCCATCGATCTGGATGTAAGAAAGTGCCGTCCCTGGAATAGAGGTCAGCAAAACCCGACGGAGTGAGTTACCTAAAGTAGTCCCAAAACCGCGTTCCAAAGGTTCGACAACAAACTTACCGTATGCTTCCTCTTGGTCTACAACGGTAATATTTGGCTTTTCAAATTCAATCATTTACTTACTGGGCCCCTTTCAAAACGTAATGTTCTGCACGCGAAATAAACTAGACACGACGACGTTTTGGTGGTCTGGAACCATTATGTGGTACTGGTGTAACGTCACGAATAGCCGTGATTTCAAGACCAGTAGCTTGAAGTGATCTGATCGCAGCTTCACGACCAGCACCTGGACCCTTGACAGAAACTTCAACGTGTTTCATTCCTTGATCGATAGAAGCTTTAGCAGCAGCTTCGGCAGCCATTTGAGCAGCAAAAGGTGTTGATTTACGACTTCCTTTAAAGCCTAAAGCACCAGCTGAAGACCAAGCCACAGCGTTACCTTGAGCATCCGTAATCATGACTAAAGTGTTGTTAAACGTTGAATGAATGTGCGCAACACCATTTTCAACATGCTTCTTTACACGACGCTTGCGTGCTGTTTTCTTTGCAGGCATTAATTAAACCTCCTATTTGTGAATTTTACTTAGATTTTTTGGTTCCCTTACGTGTATGCGCATTGTTTTTCGTGTTTTGACCACGAACAGGTAAGCCACGACGATGACGGATTCCACGATAAGAGCCAATTTCAATCAAACGTTTAATGTTCAAATTGACTTGACGGCGAAGGTCACCTTCAACACGATACTTATCAACTTCTACACGTAATTTTTCTTGATCATCTGGAGTCAAATCTTTTGCTCGAATGTCTTTCGAAACACCAGAATCAGCACAAATCTTTTCAGCAGTCTTCGTGCCGATCCCATAAATATAGGTCAACGCGATGACGATCCTTTTATCTCTTGGTAAATCCACACCAGCGATACGTGCCATTATTGCACCCCCTTAAATTCAATTAACCTTGACGTTGCTTATGCTTGGGATTTGCTGGACAAATCACCATAACATGGCCATGTCTTTTAATAACTTTACAATGCTCGCACATTGGTTTAACAGATGGTCTAACTTTCATGTTTGCCTCCTGTATTACTTAATAAACCGATAAGTAATTCTACCCTTAGTCAAATCGTAGGGAGATAGTTCGACAGTGACCCGGTCGCCAGGTAAGATACGAATATAATGCATCCGTATCTTTCCGGAAACATGAGCTAAAATCGTTGCTCCATTTTCTAATTCAACTTTAAACATCGCGTTGGGCAAAGTATCAACCACTTTACCTTCCACTTCAATGACATCTTCTTTGGCCAAATTTGCTCCTCCGCAATACAAACAGTCATACTAAAAGATTATAGCACGCGAAATAAAATATACAAATTCTCTAGTCTTGACTTAAAATCTGGTCGATCTCAGCAAAAACTTTTTCAGGTTTTTGTTCACCATTGACTTGCGCCAGCAAGCCTTTTTGGTGATAAAAGTCACGCAGTGGTGTATTCATTTTTTCATTAACACGTAAACGATTTTTCACAACACTTGGTTGGTCATCTTCACGTTGATAAAAATCATGACCACCGCAACGATCACAAACACCTTCAACTTTAGTTGGTTTAGAAAGCTTGTTGTAAGTCGCACCGCATGTCCGACAAATGAAACGCGATGACAAGCGCTTGATCAAAACATCTTCGTGAACTTCGATTGAAATGACACGGGTCAATGGTTTGTTCAATTTAGCTGTGATCTTTTCAAGAAGTTCTGCTTGTATCGTCGTTCTAGGGAATCCATCCAGAATAAAACCTTTTTGTGTGTCTTTTTGCGTTAACCGCTCTTCAACTAGTTTTGCAGTTACCTCATCTGGAACAAGGTTCCCCTTGTCGATGTAGCCTTTAGCCTCTAACCCTACTGGCGTTTTTTGAGAAATCGCTTCGCGAAACATATCTCCTGTTGAGATATGTGCCAAATGATACCGATCAACCAAACTTTCTGAAGCCGTTCCTTTTCCAGCTCCAGGCAATCCTAAGAGAATTAAATTAATCATGTTCTCACCTATCTAATGAATCCAACATACTCACGTTTCATCAGTAAGCCGTCGATTTGACGTGCCAACTCAAGCACCACGCCAATGACGATCAACAATGAGGTCCCACCTAATCCGATTGAACTTGGGAGCCCCCAAAGATTTGTCGCCAACTGTGGCAACAAAGCAACTAATCCAAGAAAAACAGAACCCACTGTCGACAAACGCATCAACAAGCTAGAAACATACTTTTCTGTATCTTTTCCTGGCCAGACACTTGGAATATAAGCACCTTGTTTTTGCAGGTTCTCAGCTAATTTCTCTGGATTCACTTGAACAAAAGCATAAAAGAAGGTGAATAAGATGATCAAAACAGTATAGATGATCGCACCAGGCGTCGTTTGCAAACTAAAAATCTGATTTAAGACTTTGAACCATTGCGTATTGCCATAATTTTTTTGGAAAGCCATTAAGATCGTTGCAGGTGTAATAATGAAAGAACTGGCAAAAATCACCGGAATCACACCTGATACATTGACTTTTAATGGGAGAAAACTTTTAGAACCACTGATCACAGCCCGACGCGTATATTGAATCGGTACTCTGCGATCAGCCTGCTGTACCCACGTGACAAACTGCGTCACAATAAGCACAACAAGAATGATCCCGACGAAGAACAAAATACCCTTCCAGCGATCAGCTGCTGTATTGTTGATCACTTGGTCTTGAAATAGTGAAACCAATCCTCTAGGCAGCCGTGCGATGATCCCAGCAAAAATAATGACCGAAACACCATTTCCTAATCCCTTATCAGTAATTTCATCACCGAGCCAAGTCAATAACATGGTTCCAGCTGTCATGATAATTCCGATTTGAATATAAGTCTGTGGCGTTTGATTTTTGACTAAGCCCATTTGAGTCAACACATTGAAACCTAAAGTGATCCCAATACTTTGAACAAACGCTACGACAAGCGCTAAATAACGGGTCAGTTGGTTTGTTTTTCGTCGACCAACTTCACCTTGCTTGCTCCACTCGACCAATCGCGGCACGATATCCATCTGCAATAATTGAATAACAATTTGTGCCGTAATGTAAGGGGACACCCCTAAAGAAAAGATCGAATAGTTATCAAGTCCACCACCACTGACCGTATCCAACATTGGAACAAGACCAGTTTGGGCGACCTGATTAATCGCTTTAGCATTGATTCCAGGAACAGTGATGTTCGCACCTATTCTGTACAACAATAAGATAAAGAGTGTAAAGAAAATTTTATTTCTAATTTCCTTATCTTTAAAGGCGTTCTTCAGGGTCGAGAACATTAAATCACCTCAACAGATCCGCCAGCGGCTTCGACTGCTTTTTTAGCAGCTGCAGAAACTTTATTGACTTTGATCGTCAATTTTGTTTTAAGTTCACCGTTAGCCAAAAGTTTGACACCGGATAATTCCTTTTTAACTAATCCAGCAGCTTTCAAATCTGCTAAAGCTACTTCACTGCCAGACTTAAACTGATTCAAATCATCCAAAGATACGATTGCGTATTCTTTGCGATTGATATTATTGAATCCACGTTTAGGCATTCTTCTGAATAATGGCATTTGACCACCTTCAAAACCTAAACGAGTTCTGCCACCTTGACGCGACAATTGTCCTTTTTGACCACGACCAGAAGTTTTGCCGTAACCACTTGAAGTTCCACGACCAACACGTTTTCTTGGATGGCGTGAACCTTCTGCTGGATGTAATTCATTAAGCTTCATCATTTGCACCTCCTAAAATTTTATTTTTTGATTTCTTCGACAGAAATCAGATGTGCAATCTTCATCAGAGCGCCACGAGTTGCGGCGTTATCTGCCAAAACAACAGAGCTGCTGACACGGCCCAACCCAAGTGCTTTAACGACTTCTCTTTGATGAGGAAGGCGGTGGGCAACGCTTCTAATTAAAGTAACCTTTAAATCCATTTTTCGCGTTCCCTCCTATTAATCTTGCAAACTCTTTGCAGTTTGACGCAACTTTAGAACTTCTTCACGAGTTCTGAGCTTCTTCAAACCATCGATCGTTGCACGAACAACATTGATTGGTGTGTGTGATCCTAAAGACTTGGATGTAACATCAGCAACACCAGCCAAATCCATGACGATTCGAACGGCACCACCTGCAGCAACACCAGAACCAGCATCGGCTGGCTTCAACATGATGTCGCCTGAGCCAAAATGACCACGAACTTCATGAGGAATCGTTGTACCAATGATAGGAACTTTGATCATGCTTTTTTTGCCGGCTTCAACAGCTTTACGGATGGCTTCTGGGACTTCTTGAGCTTTACCAGTACCAAAACCGACATGACCTTTACGATCGCCAACAACGACAAGCGCTGCAAATCTCATGCGACGACCACCTTTGACAACCTTACTGATACGGTTGACAGCGACTAATTGGTCTTCGATTTCATCTTTATTACGATCTCTGCGAGAATCGTTACGGTTTGCCATTAGTTAATTCTCCTTTCCTAGAATTCCAGTCCATTTTCACGCGCAGCATCAGCCAAAACTTGGATACGGCCGTGATACAGATAACCACTGCGGTCAAAAACAACACTCTTAATATTCTTTTTGGCAGCTGCTTGAGCGATGAGTTTACCGACTTGTTTAGCTTGTTCAAGCTTAGTTGCGTCAGCAGACACCGATTCATCAAGCGTTGAGGCACTTGCAAGCGTTACACCCGCTACGTCATCAATTAATTGAGCGTAGATGTTTTTGTTTGAACGGAAAACACTTAAGCGTGGGCGCTCAGCAGTACCAGAAATTTTTCCGCGAATACGTTTATGACGCTTTAAGCGTAATTTGTTTTTATCTGGTTTCGAAATCACAATTTCACCTCAAAAATTCTATCTATTACTTACCTGTTTTACCTTCCTTACGGCGGACAATTTCATTACTGTAACGAATGCCCTTTCCCTTGTAAGGTTCAGGTGATCTCACAGCACGAATCTCAGCTGCGAATTGACCTACGACTTGTTTTGAGATCCCGTCGATCTCGATTTCAGTCGCAGAAGGTGTCTTCACTTCGATACCTTCAGGTGCTTGCATTTCAACAGGGTGTGAATAACCAACATTCAAAGTTAGTTTTTTACCTTGTGCTTGTGCACGGTAACCAACACCAACAAGCGTTAATTTCTTTTTATAACCGTTAATGACACCTTCAATCATGGAAGCAAGATTAGCTCTTTGTGTTCCATGAAGTGCCTTATCGTTTTCATTTGAACGGCTGAAACGAATCTCGCCATTTTCTTGGCTGAAAGCGATTTTTGAATCAAAGCGTCTTGTCAATTCACCCTTTGGTCCCTTAACCGTGATATCGTCACCTTTTTTAGTAACTGTGACTTGATCAGGAACATTGATGACTTTTAAACCAATACGGCTCATTAATTGTTCTCCTTTCTGCCAAAATTACCAAACATAGGCGAGGACTTCGCCGCCAACATTCTTTTGCCGAGCTTCTTTGTCTGTAACGACACCAGCAGAAGTTGACACGATGGCAATGCCAAGGCCATTAAGGACTTTTGGCAAGTTCTCTGCACTCACGTAATTTCTCAAACCTGGTTTTGAAATTCGTTTCAAACCAGAAATCACGCGTTCATTATTAGAACCATATTTCAAGAAAAGCTTGATGATTCCTTGTTTACCGTCATCACTGACTTCGTAATCACGGATAAAGCCTTCTTGCTTTAAGATTTCTGAAATCGATTTTTTGATATTAGACGCAGGAATCTCGACAGAATCGTGTCTTGCCATGTTGGCATTACGAATTCTAGTCAAGTAATCTGCGATCGGATCTGTCATGACCATTTATTAGCCTCCTTTTCTCGTGTATTACCAACTGGCCTTCTTCAAACCAGGAATTTGACCTTTATGTGCAAGGTCTCTTAAGCAGATTCGGCATAGCCCAAATTTGCGGTATACAGAGTGAGGTCTGCCGCATCTTTCACAACGAGTATATTCGCGGGAAGAGAACTTAGCTGGGCGATGATTTCTAACTTTTTGCGATGTTTTAGCCATTAATGTCCTCCAAAATCACTTTGTAAAAGGCATACCAAACTGAGTCAAAAGCTCACGAGCTTCTTCATCTGTCTTGGCAGTAGTAACGATAACAACATCCAAACCTCTTGTACGGTTGACCTTGTCGAAATCAATTTCAGGGAAGATCAATTGTTCCTTGATTCCTAAAGTATAGTTACCTCGGCCATCAAAAGATCTAGAACTGATGCCTCGGAAGTCACGAACTCGTGGCAGTGAAACGTTGATCAGTTTGTCTAAGAAATCGTACATCCTAGCACCTCTCAACGTTACTTTGGCACCAATGGCTGTACCTGCACGTAAACGGAAGTTGGCGATAGACTTCTTTGCTTTCGTTACCAGTGGCTTTTGACCAGAAATCAAAGTCAATTCTTCAACCGCTTCATCCAAATTCTTAGCATTTGAAACGGCATCGCCGACGCCCATGTTTAAAACGATTTTTTCAATCTTAGGTACTTGCATTGAGGATTCATAATTAAACTTTTTAGTCAATGCTGGTGCGATTTCTTCTTTAAACTTGGTTGCTAAACGATCTACCATCTAAAATCCTCCCTTCTATTTTTTATCGATTGCCTTACCGCTGACTTTAGCGATACGAACTTTTTTACCATCAACGACAGAATGGCCGATACGTGTCGGTTTATTAGATTCAGGATCGATCACCATCACGTTTGATGCGTGAATCGTACCTTCGACTTCAACGACACCGCCATTTTGATTTGTTTGTGAAGGTTTTACGTGTTTTTTGATTTTGTTCAAGCCTTTGACGACCACACGATTAGTCTTGGCATTGACAGAAAGGATCGTACCTTCTTTGCCCTTTTCTTTACCGGCGATCACTTTAACTTTGTCACCTGTTTTAACGAACATCAGTGCACCTCCCTAAAAATTTTATAAGACTTCAGGAGCAAGAGAGACGATCTTCATAAAGTCATGCTCACGAAGTTCACGAGCAACTGGCCCAAAGATACGAGTCCCACGAGGGCTCTTGTCAGCATTGATGATGACAGCTGCATTTTCATCAAACTTGATGTAAGAGCCATCCTCACGACGTGCACCTGATTTTGTTCTAACGATGACAGCTTTGACGACGTCACCTTTTTTGACAACGCCACCTGGTGTTGCTTGTTTAACCGTCGCAACAATGATGTCACCAATATTACCAGTCTTGCGCATTGAGCCACCTAAAATCTTGATGACTAACAATTCTCTAGCACCAGAATTATCAGCAACTTTTAAACGGGTTTCATGTTGAATCACTAGTTTATCCTCCCCTCACTAAAATCCAACGATTAAATGGACTTCTTAACAATAGAAACCAAACGATAGTGTTTTAGATTGGATAATGGACGGGTTTCCATAATACGAACAACATCACCAATTTTAGCTTCGTTGTTTTCATCATGTGCGTAATATTTCTTAGAATATTTGATCCGCTTTTTGTAAACTGGATGCTTATGATACGTATCAACGACAACAGTGATAGTCTTGTCCATCTTATCAGAAACAACGTGACCTTGGTAAACGTGCCGATGATTTCTTTCGTTAATTTCGCTCAAAATTATCTCTCCTTTCTACACACTACTTTTGTTTCAAGGCTTCTTCACTGAGGATCGTCTTGATACGCGCAATATTTTTACGAACTTTGGTCAGGCGCGCGGTGTTTTCTAATTGACCCGTTGCCTGTTGAAAACGAAGATTGAATAATTCTTTCTTGTATTCAGCTTCTTTTTCCAGCATTTGATCAGTGGTTAATGATCTGATTTCTTTAGTCTTCATTAGATTCGCCACCCACTTCCGAAGTCTTCTTAACAAACTTGCATTTGATTGGCAGCTTAGTGGAAGCAAGTCTTAAAGCTTCACGAGCAACTTCTTCTGAAACGCCGCCGACTTCAAACATGATTTTTTCTCTTTTAACGACTGCAACCCAGCCTGCTGGTGCACCTTTACCAGAAC
>DICX01000005.1 GCA_002417825.1 Lactobacillus sp. UBA5815
ATACGTATTTGTTCGGCAGATAAATTTTGAGCTGGAAAAACTGCAATTGAATCGCTTGCATGTGAACCAGACTGTTCAAAATGTTCGATGATTCCTGGAATCGTTACATTGTGTCCATCTGAAATGGCAGTGACTTCGTATTTTCTACCAGAAATAAATTTTGAAATATTGATTTGTTCTAATTCGTTTTCATCAATGTATCGCTTCAAAGCAGGAACATCAAAAACAACAGCTGATTTGTTTTTCTTATGATGGCTGACACCGCCGATTAAAAGTGGAAATTTGACGCGATGTGCAAAATAAAGGGTTTCTGAAAAATCATTTGTTTGCAAAGATGGGACACGTTTAACCTGTGCATGATCGATCAGCGATATTAGGTTTTTCTTATTTTCTGACTTTGTGTAGGATGCACCTAAAATTTTAAGTCCATATTGGCTCAGCCGCTCACGATATTGATTAACTTGTTTCCCAGAAAATTGGATCACGACTTGTGTGATATTTTCTTTATGCGCCACGTTGATGATGTTTTCGAGCGTAATCGGTTCAAAGTAAACACGATCCACCATATCATAACCGGCAGATATCGCTTCCGGGTTATTGCTGATTAAAATAGTCGTCATACCAGAAGCTTTCAATGCTTGTGTGGCATGATAAACCATGTAGTCGAATTCACTCGTTTGAGAGACTTGAAAAGGTTGAATTCCAATAATCAGGACTTTATTTTTTGCTTTGATTGGCTTAACTTCATTTGCAACGCCATAAGCATTATAATAAGCCTCTATTTTGGTTGGATAAAGTCCTGCACTGCCGTCCAATTTAATATAACTTGGTCTGATGTTAGCTTTTTCAAGTGTGTTTTGGATCTCACTGCCATCTGTATGCCTTAAGTAAGCAATGAGTTCATTTGGAAGTCCAAAATGTTTTGCTTGAGACAACAACGTCGCCGACAATGGTTTTGGCGCTTGATAAATTTTTCTGATTAGAATTGCTAAATGTCGAAGCTTTTGAAAATAAACCGGATGAATATGAAATAATGGATGGAGTTTAGCGTAGCTATAATCTCTAAAAAGCGCAGCCAGCAAATAAATTAGATGCATTTCATCTAAATGGCTCAATTTTTGATTCAGTTTTGCTTCAGGTAAATGTAAAGCAGTCAAGAAAGTATTTTCATCATTAGTCAAAGAGGTTGTTGATTGTAATGCTTTCAAAAAAGCTGATTCAAAATTGCGACCGATACCAATGGCTTCTCCACCAGATTGCATCCTAGAATTTAATTGATAATGATTATATCCAGAATCTGCAAAAGACCATAATGGTACTTTAACTGCAACTGTGTCAAAAATAGGTTCCACTGCTGCATTCAAATTAGATTGTGGATCAGTGATTTCATCGAGTCGATAACCCAAAGCAATTTTGGCAGTGATATATCCCACACTGTAAACGCCTGCCCGATATCCCATTAAAGCACTACGCGTAATTCGGGGTTTAAAAGTTAGAACTTTAATTATAAAACGATCATTCAAATGTCGTACTGCAAAATGAACACTCATAATACCGACTAAAGAAAGCTTTACCATTATTTTCTTTGCAATTTTTTTCAAAGCTTCAAGTTCGTCATTATTTAACGTCAATATTGGCGTTACTAAAACAGAATCTCCACTATTGATTGCAACGCTTTCCAGAGATGCTGTCTGCGAAACGAAATTAATGTTTCCATAATCATCACGTAAAACATCTAAAATGATTTCTTCCCAATCAGACAAGTCTTCAGTAAACCCAAAATCTTGGATCGTAAACGATTCTTTTTGCTTCTCTTTTTGCCAAAATTGTGATAGTTCAGAAGCATTTTTAATTCTAAAATGATCGTTACGGACATACCGGTGATATTTAGTAATCAACAATGGATAATCAAAATTTGGTAAAGTTTCGCTTGTGTCTTGTTTTGAATCAACTTGCCACGATTGTGCAATTGGCAGACCCGCTTCTTTCAAAAAAGTCATTTCATGTGCTTGAGAATTGAGATGCAATGCTTTGGGGTTGACCGTCAATAATTTGATTCCCATTTCGGTTAAAATACCATCATCAAACAATTCACGAGTTAAGCGTAAACCTACTGTACTTCCAAAAGCAGTAACGATTGCATCCGGTTCCTCCATACGTAAAATTCGCTTTAAAAAAGAAAGCGTCATCGGTTCAAGATAAACTTTAACTCCTGGTCGATGGTCACTAGCAACCGTTGCAGGATTTGAGTTAACTAAAACGACTTGAACTTCGTCTTCAAGAAAAGCATCTATGGCCTGCTTAGCCATCAAGTCAAGCTCAGACACTGCCCCAACAATATTAGGACCTGCCCCAATCAACATGATTTTATTTAAATCGTGATGTGAAATCATCGACTCATCTCCATCATTTTTAAAAATTGATCATAAATGCCGCGTGCCGCAAAAGATCCAGGCGATCCCTCTGGATTGAACGCAGTTGCGATCAGTTTATTTTCTTGTGAAGTAAACCCAGCTAGCAAATGTGTATGAAGTTCAAAATAAGTTTGTGTTAAATCATCGGTTAAATCTGGACCACTGACCAGCTTTTGGATGTTCATTGCAGTTTGCCAAATTTGTGATGTTTTTGTTTCAATAACAGGATAATTGTTACCATTAAAAGGTGGATTAAGTGGTGTTAATTTAAAATTCAAATAATCACTCAATATTAAAAAGCCCAATCCGATTCCCATGATAGGTATTTTCCCATAAAAAGTTTTTAAAATAGCGGTTAGTGCCGTTTTAACTTCAGAAACAGAACCAGGACCATTAGACAAGATAAGGCCATCAGGACGAAGATCATAAATATCTTGAACAGTTGTGTCATAGGGCATCACTAAACAATTTATTTTTCTAAGAGAAAGAGCTCTCAGCAATGAATGCTTCAATCCTAAATCGATGATTGCAACTGTTTGTCCAATGTTAGGCGCTGCATAAGCAGAACCAGTTGAAACTTGAGATGTCTTGTTCTTGGGCAAAACCAATGCTTTGATTTGATCAAAAGCATGCTGATCATCTGTGTCCATGATCGATGCCTTAATCACATTTTTTTGGGCTAATTTATGAACTAAGGCTCGTGTATCAACTCCCCAAATTGCTGGAACTCTCTTTTCTTCCAAAAAGCGGCCTAAATCCTGAAAATTTTCATGCGTTGTGATTTGCCATGCAATGTCATTGGCAATGATCCCTCTTACTTTAGGATTTATCGCTTCGTAATTGATTGCATTGATACCGCTTGTGCCAATAATTGGCGTTGTAAAAACTAGAATTTTTCCTGCATTGGTTGGATCGGTCAAAGCTTCCTGATAGCCATGGTTTCCAGTTTGAATTGCCAATTCACCTGTTGCCGTTGTTTCGGCGCCAAACCGTTCTCCTGAAAACGAAGTACCATCTTCTAAAATCAAAAAACTTTTCATGACTTACCCTTTCTCACGAAGCTTTTTTAGTTGTTGCTGAAAGATTTCAGGCGGATCACAGTGAAAAATCTTTTTTTCGCCAGTCGATGGTTGTACAAATCCCAGCACAGCAGCATGAAGAAATTGACCATGTCCATGCAGTGTTTTCGACGGCCCATAAAGTGGATCGCCGGCGACCGGATGCCCAATATATTTTAGATGAACTCTGATTTGATGTGTTCGACCAGTTTCTAATTGACAACGTATCAAGGTATATCCGGAAAACTGCTCTAGAACTTCAAAATGTGTTACAGCACTGCGGCCGTTGGGAACGACAGCCATTTGCTTACGATTGTATGGACTGCGGCCAATAGGTGCCGTAATCGTTCCCCTCTTTTCGGTAAAGTTGCCATGTACGATGGCTAAATAAAAACGAGGATTGGTTTTAGCCGCTAATTGTTTTTCCAAGGAGTCACGGGCATGATCGTTTTTGGCGATCATGAGCAATCCAGAAGTATCTTTATCAATGCGGTGCACGATGCCAGGACGAAATCCTTCAGGACTTTCGGCTAAATGACGTGTATGAAAAAGTAACGCATTGACCAAAGTATGATCTGGGTGCCCTGCTGAAGGATGAACAACCATACCTTGCGGTTTATTGACTACGATCACGTCTTGATCTTCATACACAATTTCTAAAGGAATATTTTCCGCAACTAAATTCAGTGCCTTTTTAGGTGGTACATGAATCTTGATTTGATCACCAGATTTCACCTTATAAGACGCTTTTTCAATTTTATCATTGACACGGATGGTTTGACTAGAAAGCATCGCTTTGATTCGTGTTCGGCTTAGGTCTGGCAATTTTTGTGCGATGTATTTATCAAGACGATTTGAATCTTTTTCAACGTCTAGTCGATAATCTGTCATTTCAGTCGAGATCCTTCCCTGTTTTTTTCATCTTTATCAATAAAAATCAGATAAATAAAAATACAAAGAATTCCTAAAGTGATTGCAGAATCTGCTAAATTAAAAATATTAAAGTTGACGAAATCAAGTTGAATCATGTCGATCACATATTTTAGATGAATACGATCGATCAAATTTCCAATGATACCTCCCAAAGTTAGGCACAAACCAATATTAAATAAACGGCTTTTTTTCGGATGAACGAATAAGAAATAAAATATTGCGATGATTGCAACTAACGCAATTAAGTAAAACAACCACATCTGCCCGCTAAAAATATTCCAAGCAGCACCATCATTGCGTAAGTAATTAAAGGAAATAACGCCAGGAATAATCGTGTGAGTTTCACCTAATGAATAATTCATCACGACAACATGTTTTAAGCTTTGATCTGCAACAATGACCAATACTGATATGAGTAAATAAATAATTTGCATGGCCACCGTCCTTAAAAAAGACCACTGATTTTGCCATCATTGTCGATGTCAATGTCTAAAGCAGCCGGATGTTTCGGCAATCCTGGCATGTTTAAAATATGGCCGGTTTCAACGATGATAAATCCAGCGCCTGTTTTAACTTCTAATCCCCTAACATGTAAGGTAAAGTCTTTGGGCGCCCCTAAAATTTTAGCGTCATCTGTAAAAGAGTATTGTGTCTTGGCGATAATAACAGGCAAGCGGTCCTTCCCTAATTCAATCAGTTCTTGAAATTGATCTTGTGCTTTGGGTGAATAAACGACTTCTTTAGCACCATAAATTTTAGTCGCAATTTTTTCGATTTTTAATTTTAAAGAATCTTGTTTTTCATAAGTCATCACCGGAACAGATGATTTTTGATCAGCTAATTCGATTAGTTTCTTAGCTGCTTCAACTCCGCCAATTGATCCGCTGTCATGAAAATCAACAATATCACAATCAAATTCTTCTTCTTGAACAAGTTGTTTGAGCAAGTTTAATTCTTGAGAGGTATCACTTGCGAAGCGATTAATCACGACCAAAACGGGAATATGATAATGCCGCATATTCATCATGTGTCGCTTTAAATTAGAAAATCCTGCTTTTAATGCTTTTAAGTCTTCTGTTTTAAGATCTTTAGTTGATTTCAAGGCTTGATATTTTAGTGCACGTACTGTAGCAACAATAACTGCAGCATCTGGCGTCTTATCCAAATGGGTTGAAACAAAATCCATAAATTTTTGGCCACCCAAATCTGCGCCAAATCCAGCTTCGGTAACCACATAGTCGCTTAAATGCAAAGCTAGATTAGTCGCGATGACAGAATTAGCACCATGTGCAATGTTGGCAAATGGTCCACCGTGAACAAGAGTGGGTGTATGCTCCAATGTTTGGACCAAATTTGGCTTTAACGCATTAGCCAGAATCGTTGCAATCGCACCTTCGAATTTGAGTTGTCTGACGTACACAGGTTGACGATCAAATGTATACCCGACCAATATGTTGCCGATCCGGCGTTTTAAATCGTCTATATCCTGTGCCAAGCACAATATTGCCATTAATTCGTTAGCCACTGTGATTGCAAAATGAGTTCGATGTTCGATGCCATTGAATCGTGACCCTTGTCCAATCGTGATGTTACGCAAGGTTCTATCATTGACATCTAAACCACGTTGCAAGCACAAACGATTGGGATCCAATCCCAATACGTTATCTTGATAGATATAATTATCGACCAGTGCAGCCAATGTATCGATAGCGCTGGTCAAGGCTTCGATATCTCCCGTAAAATGCAAATTGATATCTTCCATTGGGATGATTTGAGAAAGGCCGCCACCTGTAGCACCACCTTTTAAGCCAAAAACAGGCCCCATTGAAGGTTCACGTAATGCAATAATTGTCTTACGATGAAGCTGTTGACTCAAAGCATCACCCAAACCAATCGTCACTGTTGATTTTCCCTCACCTGCAGGTGTTGGACTGATTGATGTAACCAGAATCAAATGTCCCAAATGGTTGTTTTTTTGTGATTTTCTTAACGGGGGCCACTTTATTTTGGCTTTATCATCACCATATCGTTCAATATCAGAACTCGTTAACCCGATTTGTGCGGCAACTTTGTCAATTGGCCAAGCTGTTGTTTCTTGTGCAATTTCAATATCTGTTTTCATTTTGATAACCTCTTTCGATTAAAAGTCATATAACAAAACTGCTGATGACTAGAAAGTTTGACACGATAGAATGCCAAAAAATGCCATTGTAAGCAAAGTTGTGGTTGTTGTATCAAAATTTGTTTGCCGCGATATGGCAGACAAATCTCAAATCTATTTTTAGACGACCGAATATAAGAAAAAAAGAAAGTGTAAATCACTCCTATAATGAAAAGCGTGCCGATCAGTAATGCATCAAAACTTATTTTTTGATTGCTTTCGTATCCTATGATAAAAGCTAAGAAAAGCAAAATAAACAGCCAACTGTAGTAAATAAGGCCACTTCGACCTAAAAAAATAAAATGTTTTTTCACTCTTTTCACCTCACGATACCTCTTGGTGTATTATACCAAATTATCGATTTAAACTAATGGCTGGCCATTACCAATTCAATTTCATGGAAAAGACTTTACCTTAAATTGATGGCATTACTTTGTTTGTAATACTTTTTTCACGATACATAGCTAGTTAAAAAGGTGCCAATGTATTAAAATGAACTTATTAATGAGAACTAGAGAGGGGTTTATCATGAAAATTGGCGTCTTAACCGATAGCTCAGCTTATTTGACTGCTGAACAATGCCAAAAATATCAGATTAAAGTGATGCCTATTCCCCTAATTTGGGGTGAAAAGACTTATCGCGATATGGTTGATATTAGTGTATCCGAATTCTATCAAAAATTAAAAACGAGTACTGTTTTGCCAACCACATCACAGCCTTCTGCAGGAGAACTTAAAGCCTACATCGATGACTATGTCGAAAACGGATATACCGATGTTTTCGTGATTTCAATTTCAAGTGGGTTGTCAAGTTTCTATAATGCACTGAGTAGTTACGCCAAAACAGAAACAAGGCTTCATGTTCATGCGTTCGACTCAAAAATTACTTGTGCAGGATTAGGACAAATGGTAATTTTGGCAGCACGGTTAGTCCAAGAAGGCGCAAAACCACAAGAGATCGAAGCAAATTTGGAAAACCTTAGACAAACGACAGATGTTCGCTTTATGGTCGATAATCTTCAATACCTGAGACGTACTGGCCGCTTATCCAATGCATCCAGCTTCGTTGGCGGATTGCTTAAGATTAAGCCGATTTTAGGTATGGATGTTCAAGAGAAAGGCGAAATCTCTGCAATCGCCAAAGAACGCCAAAATAAACGGGCATATGATCATATTAAACGAGATTTTTCGAGACTGATTCGAGATAAGTCATATCCAATTCAAGTCACTATTTTTGATGCGATGAATCCACAGGCAAAAAAAGAATGGCATGATGACTTTGCAAAAAGTTTTCCCAATGTCAAGATTTTAGAAAGCATCATTGGACCAGTCGTTGGTGTTCATGTTGGACAAGGAACGATGGCAATTATTTGGAGTCGTGATTTGGATGATTATTTCAAATCTTAAATGTGAATGTGAAACGAAAAAAGACGATACACAGTATCGTCTTTTTTGTTTAATGTCGGTTTGCCCAATATTGATAAAAATCAGTCCGCAGATTACCATTATATAATTTGCGCTTTTTAGTTGCACGTTTACCAAAAAACTTTTCAAATTCAAGGTCTGCAGTTAAATAATACTGACTGAAAGACGTCATTGGTCTAAAAACGGTTCCCATCTGTCGATAAAGTTGTTCAGCACTTTCTTCATCACGTAATCGTTTGCCGTAAGGCGGGTTGGCAATGATGATACCATTTTCTAAATCAGTGGCAAAATCTTTCACAGCAAGTTGCTTAAACGAAATATCTTGTAAAACACCTGCATTATTGGCATTCACCTTTGCGACAGCAAGAATAGATTGATCTAGATCACTTGCCCAAATCGGCGCATGTTCATCACCGCTTTTGACTTCCGACTTGGCTTCTTCCAAAGCCATTTGATGCCATTTTGGATTCATCCAATCAAAAGAGTCGAAGGCAAATTGACGATTCATTCCAGGCGCGATATGTCGTGCTATCAAAGCTGCTTCAATAGCTATTGTTCCTGATCCAGTCATTGGATCGATAATGGGATGCGTGCCATTATAAGGCGTTAATTCAAGTAAGCCAGCAGCGAAGTTTTCTTTCAAAGGCGCACCGCCATGTTCAATACGGTAGCCACGTTTGAACAAGCTTGATCCCGTTGTATCGAGTGATACTCTCGCTTGATCTTTGTCCAATCGGATATCAAGCGGAAAAAGTCGACCTGTTTCTGGTAAAAAGCCCCTACGGTGATATTGTTTGCAAAGCTTATCTACAATTGCTTTTTTGACAATTGATTGAATACCGGGCTCTGAATGCAGCTTGGAGCGGACAGATTGTCCTTTAACGGGGAAACGTGCATCTACAGGTAACAGCTGAGCCCAGTCTAAGGCAAACGTTTCATTGTATAACGTATCAAAATCAAGTGACTTGAATTCCTTTAGTAAAATTTTGATACGGTCTGCACTTCGCAAAAAAATATTTGTTTTCGCGATATCTAAATCTGTTCCTGAAAAGAAGACTCTCCCATTTTCGGTTTTAGTTTGATAACCCAATCTTTTGAGTTCTTTAGCCACAACGCTTTCAAAGCCAACGCCCATTGTGGCATATAATTGATATGTCGTCATTTTTACGCTCCATTAATCACAATAAAAAAGGTTGAGCTTTAAAGCTCAACCTGCCCAATGCAAACTTCTATAAGCCACGTTCTGTTCCAGTAAGAGTTGGGCCTCTTGCTTTCAGCGATCATCTATCTTCATAAATTATGACCTCGCCTTTAGTTGGATTCCTTAGACGAAAGCGCCCCTACCAAATTTGGGTTG
>DICX01000007.1 GCA_002417825.1 Lactobacillus sp. UBA5815
TAGGGAAAAGAGTTCAACTCCTAGTTCGGTTTCGAGAGTTTTAATATTTTTAGGTACTGCTGAATGAGAGATGAATAAATCATCGGCTGTTTTAGAAAAGCTGGCGGTATTGCTTAATGATAAGAAGCAGCGTAAATGTGTGTCGTTCAATTGAAAGTTCATTATTGGAAATTTAATGTTCGCTTTGAGATGATTTAAACGAAGTTTACTAAATTATAATAGAAATTGAAAGTGCTAACAAATCAAATCCTATTGAATAAGAGGTAAAAAAATGAAAACAAGTTATGATGTTATCGTTGTCGGTGCTAGCAATGCGGGTGGATTTGCGGCTTGCGCAGCTGCCGAGAATGGCGCCAAGACGCTGCTGATCGATTCTCACGCTAATTCAGCAAATCTGTTTCGCCATTGGTTGGGTAGTGTTAATTCCAAGGCACAAAAAGAAGCAGGAATCAACATCGATCAAAATAAATTGATCGAGTTTTTATCGGCGTTTGCCCAAGATAATAATGATCAGAGTTTACTACAAAAATGGGTTGAAAAAAGTGGTGCGACAATTGACTGGCTTGACGAAAAGATTTTATCGCAACATGGCGATCATATTTACGTTGAAACAGATGCTGACACGGATACTTTGATCAATACTGCCTTTCCTACTGAACAACATGTGACCCGAGATGATAAATCTTCAGATCTTAATTGGGGGAAATATGTTTTAGACTATGCGCAAAAAAATGGTGTAGACATTGCTTATAACACCAAGTTGGAGCATTTAATCAAAAAGAACGGACGTATTGTCGGAACGATTCTTAGAAATACGGAATCCAATGAAATTATTGAGATTGCTGCTAAAAATGTCATTCTTTGTACTGGCGGATATGGTGCAAATGAAGCTTTGATTGAAAAGTGGGCACCAACACTTTTGAAAAAATGTGTCTATACACAAAGCCCACGCGATGATGGTTCAGGAATCGTGGCAGGTTTGGAAGTGGGGGCCCAAAAAGATGATGAACCGGCATCAATTATTTTTGACAGAGGGCAGGTTCCAGTAGGAACCAATGTTTTAGATACTTACATTAAGATGTGGAATGTTCCTCAATTTGTTTTAGCATCATACCCGTTGTTGAAAGTTAATCTTAAAGGTCAACGTTTCTTCAATGAATCGGCACCTTATCAATTTTCGATGAACAGTCTTCTTCACCAACCGGGAAATTTGGAAGTCGTGGTGTGGGATGAAAACACATTAGAACATTTAGCTGATTTTCATACACTGGGGTGTGCACGTTTAGGATGGCCCGGAATTGCAGATACGGCATTGCAAAAGAAAATCATCGAATCGGGTATTGAAGCTGGCACCGTTCACAAAGCTGATACGATTGAAGCGTTGGCCAAGGAAATGCACCTTCCGGTAAAAGAATTTACTAAAACGGTTCAAACTTATAACCAAGCATGTGGAGTAGGGAAAGATTCACAGTTCGGTAAAGAAGCTTCTAAACTCATTTCTGTCAGCAAAGGCCCGTTTTATGCTGTGACTGTTGGTGGCAATCTTCTTGCAACGTTGGATGGCCTTAAAATCAATACTGATATGCAAGTAGTTGATAGAAACTATGATCCTATTCCTGGTTTGTATGCTGCTGGAAATTGCTCTGGAGGCTTTTTCTGGGGTGCCTATCCTGATCGTATTCCTGGCTTGACCTGTGGACATGCGATCACTTTTGGACGTTTAGCAGGGATCAATGCAGCGAAATCATTCGTAAATTGATGCTACTAAAAATCAGGTATAAAAAAAAACAGCGATTAGCTGTTTTTTTAGGTTTTAGGTTTTTATTGTTTTTAAACTATGAGTGGTTTAATAGTTGGAATCGAAGAATTTAGGGTCTTTATGAATTTGATAGCCTTTAAAGTAATGGGCAAAATCAAGGTGTAGATAATCACAAAGATCTTTTAATTCGACCATTGTGTTATCGTTCACTGGAATACCATTTTCAAGACGGTCTTTGCGTGCAAAGACTTCCTTTTCACCATGTGTATAAATTTTGTCTTGTCCGTCAGCTTTAGGACTTTCTCGCAAGCGTTTCAAAAATTCAGAAAGATGTGACTTGAAATCAGCTTCATCGCCAAAGAATTTAGGATTAATTGCAATAAATCCATGACAAATTCCTGTTTTATCTGGGAACGTACACGTTTCATCACTTGGCGTTCCTAATGAAAGCATTGAACTGAAAAGCTCAGCAACCATTCCCCAACCGTAGCCTTTATGAGAACCAGTCACCATTGAAGCGCCGCCCAATGGCATAATACCACCACCAAGTTTTCCGGCAATATTGGCTAAAACATGAGGTGCATCGTTTGAAGGACGACCGTTTTCGTCTAACGCCCAATTATCTGGAAGCGGTTTACCAGATTTGTTATACATTTCAAGTTTGCCACGTGTGACGACCGTCGTTGAAGCATCAAACAAAAATGGATAAGGTTCAGCTGGTGCGGCAATCGCAATAGGATTAGATCCAATCATTGCCTTGCGCCCGTAAGTTGGGACCATGATAGCTTCAGAGTTTGTGCAAGAAAGCCCAATCAATCCTTCATCGCTTGCCATTTTGGCATAGTAACCTGCAATGCCAAAGTGATTTGAATTTCGAACAGAAACGATACCCACACCAACTTTTTTGGCTTTTTCAATTGCTTTTTTCATTGAGAAGGCAGCAATCAATTGTCCCATTCCAGCATGACCATCGACAACAGCAGAAATCGGTGTTTCAAAAACGACTTCTGGTTTTTCTTTAGGATGAATGATACCTTTTTCGATACCTTTGTAGTATCGAACCATCCGTTGCATGCCGTGACTTTCGATCCCCAAAAGATCGGCTGATAAGAGGACATCTTTGATGGTATTGCTGTCGGTTTGATCAAAACCGAATTTTTCAAAAACATCACTGCAAAATTGATTTAACGTTTTATAAGACCATTTAACGTAACCCATAATTTTTGCTCACTTTCCAGAAAATTTAAATGTTTGAAATGTAAACGTCTACATTAAGCACATTTAAAATTATAC
>DICX01000059.1:0-2141 GCA_002417825.1 Lactobacillus sp. UBA5815
GGAAATCGATCGCCTGTTTTCAGAAGTGTCTCATTCTCAAGCTTGAGCTGAACGTTCAACCAATTCTCTGCCTTTTCTGAAGTCATAAAATCAGTCGTCAAAAAATGGTGACCTAAGTGATTGACAGCCATAGCTGACGCAACATCACCGCCTTGATGGCCACCCATTCCGTCACAAACAATCGCCAAAATCACATCTTTTTGATTCTTAAAGACTTTGACGAAATCTTGATTTGTTTCACGAACTCTACCGATACTTGATGCAAAAGCTGTTTCAATCAAAATGATCAACCTCTTAAACTTAATTTGGCGATAAAAAAGCCATCACTTCCCGCAGTATCCGGAAAAATCTGCAAAGTTCCTTCTGACCGAATCTTTGGCAATCGAATCGGCACTAACTCAAATTGAGGATGTTTTTTCAAAAAATGTTGAACGACTTGATCGTTTTCTTCAGGTGCTAAGGTACATGTTGAATAGATCAGTTGCCCATTTTTTTTGAGCAGTGGTGCTACTGCTTCCAAAATATCGTTTTGAACCTGAGCGAGTCTTAAAATATCTTCTTTTCGCTTGAGGTAACGAATCTCCGGCTTACGCCGTAATAGCCCCAAACCGGAACAGGGTGCATCCACTAATATTTTATCAAATTGTTGTTCAGAAAAATACGATTGACATTTACGCGCATCCATTGCTTTGACATGAACACGAGCGGCAACGTGCAAACGACGTGCATTCTGCTGGACTAACCGCAATTTTTTAGGGTGTAGATCCAAAGCCCAAACCGAACCGTTGGTCAACTTTTCGGCAATTTGAGCTGTCTTGCCCCCTGGTGCACTGCAAGCATCTAAAACACAGTCATTCCCAGAAAAGTCAAAACAATCGACCGCCAAGCTTGCAGATTCGTCCTGAATTGTCAGCCAACCATCTTCAAACAAAGCGGTTTGTGCGATACCACCATGATCAAGCAGCAGATTATGTTCAGAAAGCAAAGATGGCCGACTATGATAACCAAGTTCTGTCAGCACAGGCATCACTTTATCCTCAGGAACAGTCAGTCTCACACTGTCATATGCAGGTTGATTGCAACTGATCGCAATCGCTTTTGTTTTTTCCCAACCAAAATTTTTTTGAAAATACTTAAGCAACCAAAGTGGCATGCTTTCATGCACGCTTAAGTACTCCAAACGATTTTGTGGGTCAGGGAGCACTTCCCCACGCCGTAGCAGTGCATGCAGTATGCCATTAACAATGCGATAGCCATTGGAATGCTGACGACCGTAGCGTTTGGCAAGTTTGTTGGCTTCATCTAAAACCGCACGATCAGGAATTTTGGTTAAAAAGAAAATCTGGTAAGCAGACATCAACAAAAGCGGCCGCAAATAAGCCTCTTTGAGTTTTGTATGAATCAGGTCTTTCAATTGGTAATCCAAATACAGCTGATATTGAATCGTCCCATAAACCAGCCGCGTTGCAAGACTTTGATCTTTTTGAGAAAGTGAATGTTTTTGCAATGTTTGGTTCAATGCTAAGTTAGAATAGCTCTGTTGATTCAAAACCCGCATCAATGTTTCTAAGGCAGCTTGACGAGCATTAATCATCGATTATCGTTTCTCCTAAAGGGTAATGGGAACCTTGTCCATTCAAAAAATCGCTGGCAGACAGCCTTCTTTTACCCATGGGCTGTACTTCAGTTAAATTCAAAACCGTTGCATCCGCAAAACTTAGCGCAAAACGTTTTTTATTCGATACCAAACAGCCTGCCGGCAAGCTCGTATGATCTTCAGCCACATTTGCCTGCCAAACTTTAAGACGTTTCCCTTGTATCATCAAATAAGCGCCTGGATCTGGATTCAAAGCACGAACCAATCGAGAAGCTTGAAGTGCTGTCATCGTTTTCGTCAATTGCGCTTTCGACTTAGGAATATTTGGCGAGAAGACGACTTCTTTTTCATTTTGTACCCGTCGACTAACGGTACCATCTGCAATTTTAGGCAACGTCTTCAAAAGCAGATCGCGGCCTAAAAGCGAAAGTTTATCAAACAGCGTTTTTGCATTATCTTCAGGCAGGATCGGCAAAGTTTGTTGTGCAAAAATATCGCCCGCATCCATTTTTTTGACCATTTCCATAATCGTGATGCCGGTCTC
>DICX01000059.1:2509-29139 GCA_002417825.1 Lactobacillus sp. UBA5815
ACTTTTTGGTCTGGTTGTGTCACGACACCTAAAATCTGATAACCAGCCGATAAAAGGCCTTCTAAAATCGGAATGCCAAAAGCTGGTGTTCCCATAAAAATAACTGAAGCCATGACTTTCTCTTTTCTTTATTACATTATTTTTTGTGGCTCAAGATCAATATAGACATTGAGTCCCTTTTTCTTAACGACTTGAGCAGAATCTTGAACTTGATGAAGCAAAGCCTTCAATTTTGGCTCTTTTTTATATTTTACCAGTATTTGATAGTAGTATTGCTTCTTTAAGCGAGAAATCGCACTCGGCGTTGGTCCCAAAACGATCGTTGGTAAATGCAGCTGCTGCATCAGCTGTCTTTTAATATTAAAAGCTTCTTTAGCAGCATCTTGTGAATTCTCGCTAGCAACTGAAATCAAAATCGTATAAAAAAAGGGCGGGTAATTTCCTTGATAGCGAACAGCTAATTCATGTTGATAGAAACGTTCATAATCTTGTGTTTGTGCCAATTTGATGGCATAGTGCTCAGGATTGTACGTTTGAATCAACACGTGCCCTGTCTTCTGAGCACGCCCTGCACGTCCTGCAACTTGTGTCAAAAGATCAAACGTTCGTTCCGAAGCATTATAATTGGGCAGCCAAAGCGTCGTATCCGCATTGATCACCCCAACCAGTGTCACATTGGGAAAATCCAATCCCTTCGCGACCATCTGTGTTCCTAAAAGAATATCCGCTTTTTGCTGTGCAAATTGATCTAATATCTTTTTATAACTATTTTTGCGGCGCGTCGTGTCAACATCCATTCGTAAAAGTCGAGCTTCAGGAACCAATTTCTGCAATTCAGCCTCTACTTTTTGTGTCCCTGTTCCCAAAAAACGAATCTCACGACTTTGGCAATTAGGGCAGCACTTCGGGACAGGCATATGATACCCACAGTAGTGGCACTGCATGCGCTGAGTATCCTGATGCAGTGTCAGCGAAACATCACAATTAGGACAGCGAAGCACGAACCCACAATTTCTGCAGAGCATAAAATTTGCGAAACCACGTCGATTCAGCATCAGAATCACTTGCTCTTTTTGCTTTAATCGTGTTTTGATTGCGGTCACCAGCTCAGCTGATAAATCAAATTGATCTTGAACAAATTTAGTCTTTTTCAAATCAATAAGTTCCACTTGCGGTAATGCATGATGGTTGGCCCGTTTCGTTAACCGTAAAAGTTGATAGACATCCTTTTGTGCACGTGCACGACTGGTCAAATCTGGCGTTGCACTGCCTAAAATCAACGGACAATGATGATAAGCACTACGCCAGCGTGCAACGTCACGTGCATGATAACGCGGGGTATCTTCTTGTTTGTAGCTGGCCTCATGCTCTTCATCCATCACGATCAAACCCAAGTTAGCGATCGGTGCGAAAACAGCGCTCCTAGCCCCTACAACGACACGTGCCTCACCACGTCGAATACGCCGCCATTCATCATAGCGTTCTCCAGCAGACAAACTGCTGTGTAAAACGGCAACATCTGTTCCAAAACGACTTTTAACTTGGCGAACCATTTGTGGGGTCAAAGCAATTTCCGGCACAAGCATCAATGCATTGCGACCTATGGACAGCGCCTGATCGATGGCTTGCAAGTAAACTTCCGTTTTACCGCTTCCAGTGACTCCTTCTAGTAGAAACGTACGCGCCTTCTTTGCCTGAACCTGTTCAACGATTTTCTGTAAAGCTGATGCTTGCTCTGAATTCAATTTCAATGGTTTAGAGGGCTTCACCTCGCTACTTTTTAGCGGATCACGATAAACTTCAACTTCTTTAGTACACAACCAATTTTTAGTTACTGCAGCTTTCAACGTTGATATCGGAAGACCTGAATCATGCATCAATTTCTGGGTCATCATTGGAAAGTCATCCATATGGTCACGTAAAAATTGCAAAAGCTGTTGCTGATTTTTGGCATTCTTCCTTAAATGCTTTTCAAGCTGATGATAATCAGGAACAGGTTTCGGCAAATCATATTGAATTTCTAGCTTAGCTCTAGCACGATTCTCAACGACGTATTCGATGCGTGCTTTCCCTTTTTTCAACAAGTCTTTTGCCCACACGAGTTGTTTGATGCTCGTCAATCGATCAAAGTCAACCGGCTCAATACTTGAATCAGTTTTCGAAACAGGAACTAAACGCTTTCGGTAGTTGGCTCGCATCATATAAGGAAGCATCGTTTGCAAAATCGTGATTCGATAAGAAAAAATCTGATCTGCCAGCACAGCCGATAAAGCAACCAGTTCTGGTGTTAACGGTGGCTGTTCATCGACAACGACTAAAAGTTTTTTTAACTTTCCTTCAAAAGCTTGATGATCACTTAATTTAACGACGAATCCTTGCACGCGACGATGTCCAAAGGGCACAATGACACGTGATCCAATCGATAAATCATCAAATTCAGAGGGAACCTCATATTCAAAGGGGCGATCAGTTTGTTTGGCTGCTACGTCTACGATGACCTGTGCAATCATTTTTCACCTGTCAAAAAAGCCTCCATCATGAGAGATGAAGGCCGATACCAAAAAAGCATCAAATACCTGCTTGTCTTACTAAATACGATGATTTTCATCGATAACCACTTTTCCCGCCGCAATTTCCTCTAAAGCTTGGCCAACGGCTTTTTGCGACTTAAAATGATCCAATGCGGCAGGTGATCCTGATTCTAATTCATGTGCACGCTTAGAAGCCAAAACTGCTAATGAATAGCGTGAATCAACCTGTGATAATAATTTGTCAATCGATGGATAAACGATTTTCATATTAATCCTCCTTGACCATTTTTCGATATTCGTCAATAACCCGCTTAACACTGACGTGTTCAGCACTCACGATATCTTTGATGTGTTCGACAGCATTTGCAACCGTGTCATTGACGACTGCATAATCGTAATCTGCCATCATCAAAATTTCTTTTTTTGCCTGCTTCATTCTTTCAAGAATGACCGCTTCATCATCTGTTCCACGATGCTCGATACGGTGTTTGAGTTCATGCAGGTCTGGTGGTGTCAAAAAAATGAAAACACCATCTTGAAATTGTTTTCTCACCTGTTTTGCGCCATTAACATCGATTTCAAGTAAAACATCATGCCCATCTGCAAGCATTTTTTTCAAAGGGCCTAATGGTGTTCCATAGTAATGACCAACATATTCGTTGTATTCAAGCAGCTCATGATTTTCAATCGCCTGTTGAAAACGTTGTGGTGACACGAAATAATAATCTTTGCCATCGATTTCGCCAGGACGTGGATGGCGGGTCGTCATCGAAACTGAATACTCAAATGGAAAAGCTTTCGTCTTCACGATAGCACTCTTGACAGTTCCTTTGCCAACACCAGAGGGGCCTGAGAGTACTAGTAATAATCCTTTATTAGCCATGATTACTCCCTTTTACTAGCTAATTTATTATATCTATCATGCACTAAAGCTGAATACTTTTCAAGTCTCGGCTAAGATGCCAGCTTGATTACAAATTATTTTTGATTTTTCATATGGCAAGTAGTTGCTTAAAAGAACGTTTGTTCGTATAATAAAGTCAAGCAAACAAATGTTCGATAAGCGGGGAATCTTATGGTAATGACTGTCACACAACACATCAAAACACAATTTCATAAAATTTATCATTATCTTTTTACTTACGATACACAAAAAAGAACAACGACCGGACAGGCATCTTTAAAAATGGCAGGCTTACTCAGCTATGCACTTTTAAATCGCTCTTTCGTCTTATTAACGTTCGATGATGGCACAAGCGAAATTGGTCAAGTGATACGTCGCTTATCAGCTGAAAGCTTCGTTTTTCGCAGTTACAATCAGAAGGTTTTAACTATCACTGACATAAATAAAGTATTTCGTGTCGATCTTGGCTAATGTTAATAAAAATGATGCCTTTAAAGGCATCATTTTTTTTGTCGCTGTGATTGCTGCCACAAGTTTTCAGCACTTTTTTCCGCGACTTCAGTTACGGCTTTCCCAGAAATCATTTGGGCAATCACACGAATCGCTTCATCGGAGCGAAGTGCTTTGACACGTGTGAACGTTTCACGATTCTCAATCACTTTATCAACCTTTTGATAATGATCACCTGCAGCTGCCACTTGAGGTGAATGCGTGATCACGATTACCTGTTTCGTTCCTGCTAAATTTTGCATCTTTTGTCCAATAGCTGCCGCGACCCGCCCAGATACACCTGTATCGATTTCATCAAAAATCATTGTTTTTACTGGTTCTTCATGACTAAAGATCACTTTGAGTGCGAGAACGAGACGAGATTGTTCACCGCCAGAAATGACTTTAACCAATGGCATCAAATCCTCGCCTGGGTTCGTTGCAATATAAAAAGAAGCTTGATCATGGCCATTGGGCAAAAAGGAAGTTGAGTGATTGAAGCGAATTGAAAATCGTGCACGATTCATATATAAATCAGCCAATTCCTGCTTAACCGCCTGTTCAAGTTTTATCGCCGTTTTTTGCCGCAGATCATGCAAAGCATGTGCTTGTTGCGTCATGACTGTCGTCAACGTCGTGAGCTGGGCTTTGATTTGATCTTCATCAAAACTGCCTGCATCAAATTGATTGAGTGTTTTTTTGACTTTTTCTGAAAAATTTAAAACATCTTTCAAGGTCGGTCCATATTTCTTCTTGAGTTGATTCAGTGTTTCTAATCGCTGATAAACTTCCTGAAAATGAGCATCGTCAAAATCCAAATCATCAACGATACTACCCAGCTGACTTCGAAAATCATTAAGCGAATAAATCCCATCAGAAAGTGATTGAACCATATTTTTAAATTCTGTACCGTAAGAAACCAATTCATCAGCATTTTGTTGTGCTGTTCCCAAAAGCGTTGCAATTCCCTGTTCATCATCATCAAATAACTGAATCAATAAATTTACAGTATCTGCAATTTTTTGAAAATTCTTTAGTTTTTGATATTCCAGCGAGAGGCGTTCATCTTCATGAGAATCTTGAAGGTGAGCTTCCTGCAATTCCTCATTTTGGAAACGTAAAACGTCTTGCTTTTGAGCAAGTGCTTGTGCATTCTTTTGAAGTTTCGTTAATTGCTGGGTCAATTTATACCATTGCTCGTAATTTTCTCGATAAGCTTTCAAAGGTTTCTGCAGCATCGAACCCGCAAAACGATCGAGTAACTGTAATTGGTCCTGACGCATCATCAATTGATGATCGTCTTGACCATGCATATCAACTAAGTAAACGCCCAGTGATCGTAAAGCCGCCATCGTTGTCAATTGTCCATTGACACGGATCAAATTTCGACCACGAATCGAAATCGCACGACTGATCACTAGCTGATCATCGTCAAGTGGCAGGCCATAATCATCACATACCTGTGCGATGGGTCTTTTCTCTTTACCTAGAGCAAAAAGGCCCGTAACCGTTGCTTTTTGCTCACCCGTACGAATCATTTCAGCCTGAGCACGATGGCCAAGAAGCAACGAAAGGGCATCAACTAAAATCGACTTTCCTGCACCGGTTTCGCCGAGCAAAACAGTCATCTGATCTTTAAAATGAATGGTTAAGGTTTTAATCGTTGCAAAATTCTTGATATCAAGTTCAATGAGCATAGCATCCTCCTTAAAGTTCAGACGCAGCCTGAATGACTTGTTTGATATCGCCCGACCACAATAATTCAGAAGGATGGGCAGTATCCTTACTCAAATGAATCAAAAATTCAATATTTCCTTTTCCACCTTTTATCGGTGAAAAATCCAATCCTAAAACGTTGAAACCGATTTTTCTAGCCTGATCGATCGTATGAATAAGCACACGTTCATGCGTAGCATGATTACGAATGATACCATTCTTGCCAACGCTTTCGCGGCCTGCTTCAAACTGAGGCTTGATCAAGCATACAGCGTCACAACCATCTTTTAAAATTTGATACATTGGCGGCATAATGAGATCCAATGAAATAAAAGAAACATCTGTCATAGCAAAATCCGGAAGGCCTTGCGTGAAATCCTGTGGCTGGTTATAGCGGAAATTTTGACGTTCCATGACGATAACTCGCGGATCATCCCGCAGTTGCCAAGCTAATTGATTATAGCCGACATCAAGTGCATAAACCTTTTTCGCGCCACTTTGCAAAGCAACATCCGTAAAACCGCCAGTCGACGCACCAATGTCTAAACATGTCTTATCTTTCAAGTCAATGTTAAAAACTTGAAGTGCCTTAGCCAATTTAAAACCGCCACGAGAAACATATTTTTTATGATCTGCTTTCACAAAAAAAGTTTCTGTTTCGATAAATTTTTCACCTGGCTTATCAATTCTTTGATGATTATGGTCACTGACAAGCCCTGCCATGATGGCACGTTGTGCCTGAGTTCTTGAATAGAATATGCCTTGTTCAAACAATAAGATATCTGCTCTTTTTTTAGTCATCACAAAACCTTTTGATACAACGTTAAAAAGCCCTTCAACAAAGGATCTGGTAAAAAGTCGGCTTCGCGATTGGCACGTTCAATTAAAGTTTTTAATTCTTGACGACTTTGATTAAGCCCCAAAAGCGTCAATGTATTGTTTTTACCCTCTGCTTGATCTTTATGTGTGGCTTTGCCTGCTTCTTGACTCGTTTGTACGACATCGACAAGATCATCGTAAATTTGATAGGCACGTCCAAAAGCACGTGAAAAGCCCATCAGATGCTGCATATCATCAGAACTGATTTTTGCTTGGATACCGCCCATGCGTAAACTGGCTTGAATCAGACAGCCTGTCTTCAGCCACTCCATTCGATTAATGAAATCGTCATCTTGTGACCGACTCGCATTGTTCGTTGAATCAATATCCAAATATTGGCCGCCAACCATGCCGTTTGGTCCAACTGCTTCTGAAATGACTTTGACTAAATCGATTTTCTCACTGCCTTCGGCAATCCATTGAATTCCCATAGGAAGTAAGGCATCTCCTGCCAAAATTGCTTCAGCTTCACCCCATTTTTTGTGTGAGGTTAATTTGCCACGACGATAATCATCGTTATCCATCGCAGGCAAATCATCATGAATCAAAGAATAGGTATGAATCAATTCGATACCAGAAGCAGTTTGCAGCATGTGCTGATCGATAGGAATCTGAAAAGTCTTTAAGACAGATAGAAAAAGCAATGGTCTTAAGCGTTTGCCTCCTGCCATCACAGAGTAAGACATGATCTGACTGATTTTTTTATCTTCAACTTTTTCTGCTAAATTCGTTTCTAAAAAATGATCAACTTGGGGAACGTATTTTTTATAAAATAATTTAAAATCTGTCATATTACTCCTCGGGTGACTTTGCGTTTGTCGGATCTAACGGATGCGATTGACCATCATGATCAATCAAGTTGGCGACAGTCTGTTCAGCTTTGGTCAATTGTTTTTCCAAATCTTTCGACAATGCCACACCAGTCTGAAACTGTGCCAAAGCATCTGCTAATGGCACATTGCCATTTTCCAAATTCGTCACGATTTTTTCAAGCTCACTGAGTTGCTGTTCAAAATTGTTCTTTTCACTTGTTTTTGTCATTTTGATTGCTCCTGATTTTCTCAACTCTGGTCCATGCTTGACCATCTTTAAAGTGCAAGTTAAGCGGCATTTGCGTCGTTAATTGCTTCGTACTCGTGACCATTTTTCCCTTTTCATCACTAGTGTACGTGAAGCCTCGAGCCAGCGTTCGCAATGGACTGATATCATCAAGCTGCTGGATCAATTGGCCCGCCGTGTGCTTTTTTTCTTGCATAAGGCGCTGAATCACACTTTGTAAGCGCTGCGTTAAAAACCGGCAATTCTGTTGTACTTGATATAACTGCTTTTGCGGTGTTGCTGTCATCAATTTCTGATCAACCAAACGATAAGCTTGATGCTTTTGGCTCAATTGGTTTTTCATTGCATTTTGCAAACGTTGTGTCAAAAGATCAAGTGTTTGTGCCTGCTGATCATAAAGTCGAATTGGCTCTCTCATGATGATTGAATTCATGATCTGCACAAATTGGCGCTTTTTTTCATGAAGGATCGTTTGCATCCGAGTCAAAAGCTGTGTCTGCAATTGATGCAGATGAATCAATTCATCTGATAAATTTGGCGTCACCAGCTCGGCAGCTGCAGTTGGCGTTGCAGCACGGGCATCAGCAGCAAGGTCACATAACGTTGTATCTGTTTCATGCCCTACCGAACTGATCACGGGCATCGACATTGCCGCCACTTGACGAACGACACGTTCTTCATTGAAAGGCCACAGATCTTCTAGTGAACCGCCACCTCGTCCAATAATCATGACATCATATTTTGAACCTTGCGCTTCAATCTGATTCATCGCAGCCACCAAACTTTCTTTAGCGGTATCTCCCTGAACTTGCGCAGGATATAAATCGATGGCAGCATGTGGGAAGCGACGATTGACGGTTACCATAATATCATGAATGACAGCACCTGAAGCCGAAGTGACCACTGCAATATGGTCCGGAAAACGGGGCAAAGTTTTTTTGCGCTCCTGATCGAACAGTCCTTCCTTAGCCAGCTTTGCCTTCAATTGCTGTAGCTGTTCGTACAACAATCCGATCCCGGCTGGCTCCATCGTCTGTGCATAAAACTGATATGAGCCTTGAGGCGCATAAACACTGACATAGCCTGTCACGTATACTTTCATGCCCTCTTTAGGCTCAAACTGAAGTTTCTCAAAGCTATTACGGAACATGACGACATTAATCTTGGCTTTTTCATCTTTTAGCGAAAAATATTGATGCGACTGTCGACGATAACGAAAATTAGATAATTCACCTTTTAAAAACACCTTATGTAAATATGGATCGTTTTTGAATTTTTGCATGATGTAATAATTCAAGTCAGAAACAGATAAATAAAGACTTTTATCGACCATATTGTCTCCTTGCCAAATCAATGACTTGCTGCATTAAGCTGATCACGGTTACAGGACCAACACCACCAGGAACAGGCGTGATAGCATGAACTAGGGGCGCGACACGCTCAAAATCAACGTCACCACATAAGCGGCCTCGTGCACGATTAATCCCCACATCAACGATGACACTCTCTTTTTTAACCATATCAGAAGTAATCAATTTAGGGATGCCTATATCCGTAATAAGGATATCTGCTTGTCGTGTCAAGTCCTTTAAATCATGTGTATGCGAATGTGCGATGACGACCGTTGCATTTTCACGCAACATTAAAGCTGACAGCGGCCTGCCAACGATTTGACTGCGACCCACGATCACGACAAAATGACCTGAAATTTGAATCCGATAAGCATGAAGAAGCGTCATGATACCTGCAGCGGTTGCCGGTGCAATCACGCTGGTTCCTCGCCAAAGGCGACCAATATTGACATCTGTCATGCCATCCACGTCTTTATCAGCTGAAATGGTCTGTGTCACGAGATTTTCATCAAGATGCGCTGGTAAGGGCAGTTCAACTAAAATGGCATGAATTTTGGAATCTTGGTTCAGCTCTCTAATCAGTGAAAGAAAACTTTCTTGTGAGGCATTGCTTGGTAAAAAATAATTTTGCTGTCGAATACCAATTCGAACTGCCATCTTTTTCTGAGCTTTTAGATACAGCTCACTAGCAGGATCTTTACCTGCCATAATAACGGCTAATGTTGGCTCAACATCGTCAGCTCTTAAACGAGAAACTTGAGCCTTCAACTCAGGTATTTCATGATTAACAACAGTTTTCCCTTTTAAAAGTCGCATCATCTAACCTTCCTCGTAAAAAAGCCGACGAAAACGCCGGCTCAAACAATATATTCAATCTTTCGGAACAAAGTTAGCTAAAACCCCGTTGACGAATTGCTTGGATTTGGGTTCGCTGAATTCATCACACAAATTCAAAGCTTCATTTACAGCCGATACTGGCTGAATGATCTGACTGCTCTCAATCTCATACAGGCCAATTTCAAGAATTGCACGATCGATCTGATCCAGTCGTGACAATTGCCAACCTGACTTGAGTTTTTGACTCAATTTTTCATCTAAAGCAGTCCGTTCACTTAAAACTCCCGAAACAATCGTTTGTGAATATTGAGGGATCTCTTTAATCTCAAAGGTTAGACAAACACTTTCTAAAGCAGCCTGAGGCGTCAAGTTTTGATCTTGATTTGCCATATAAACGGCTTGCATCGCAATCTTTCTCATTTCATGCTGCGTCATTTGTTTCATCTAATCGTTTTCCTCGCCTTGGTTATCTTCTTCAAAAAGTTCTTTTTTAGGCGCTGATGATTCAGATTTTTCAAAAACAAGGCTTCCAACATGAATATTGATCTGATCGAGATTTAAGCCAGTCATCTGAGTTAATTGGGCTCGTAACTTCTTTTGAAGTGCAACTGCAACATCAGGTACTTTGACGCCATAATCAAATGAGGCATAAACATCTGCGGTCAAATGACCGTCTTTTTCATGCAAAAAGACGCCACGTCCATGGTCATTTCGTCCTAAAAAATCATTCCAATTTGAACGCAAGCCACCCCGCATTGCACTAACACCATCAATTTGGTTTGCCGCAATACCTAAAATAATCTCTAATACACGTAAATCTATTTTGATTTGATCGCCAGATTGATTGCTTGATAAAAGAATCGTTGAACCATCAGCCATTTTCGTTACCTCACTTTTATTATTTGTTTGCACGTGAGACATAAGAACCATCCGTTGTATTAATCGTCAAAACATCACCTTTGTTGATGAAGAAAGGAACATTGACCACTAGTCCCGTTTCCATCGTCGCTGGTTTGCCACCACCTGAAGAAGTATCGCCACGAATTCCCGGTTCGGTTTCTTTAACGACTAAATCAACCGTATTCGGCAATTCGATTCCTAAAGTTTCTGGTCCATGCATGATGACACTCACAGACATATTTTCTTTTAAGAATTTGGCATTGTCACCAACTTCATCATTAGGAATCTCAAGCTGCTCGTAAGTCGTATTATCCATGAACACATAATTAGCACCATCATTATAAAGGTATTGCATTTCTTTGTTCTGGATATCAGCTTGTTCAACTTTTTCAGTTGCTCGAAAAGTTTTTTCTTGAACAGCACCAGTACGCAAATTTTTCAGCTTTGAGCGAACAAAAGCACTTCCCTTGCCTGGCTTAACGTGTTGAAATTCAATGATCCGCCACAAATCATGATCATACTCGATCGTTAAGCCATTTTTGAAATCGTTTACTGAAATCATTCTACCCCTTCATTTCTATTATACTCATATTATCAATTTTCAAATCTGATTGACAACTTTTTCCAAAATTATTCTTACAAAACAAGTAAATCATCTTTAGGTAAATTCGACAACGTGATTGGATCTTGATCATGAATCAAAATATCATCCTCAATCCGAACGCCGCCTTTTCCTGGTAAATAAATCCCAGGCTCAACTGTTGTCACCATATCGTTTTTCAACGACATGCTTCGAAATGGCAATGCAGGCATACACAGTTCATGAATTTCAAGACCGATACCATGACCGATACCATGACCAAAATATTGACCATATCCCATTTCGGAAATATATTGACGTGCGGCACGATCAACGTCTGCACCTTTATGCCCAACCGTTGCAGCTTCAATTCCACGTCTTTGAGCTTCATGAACGATACGATAGATCTTCTGCAATTCAGGCGAAACCTCACCCACTGCAATCGTTCGCGTGATATCAGCGGTATAGCCATGATAAAAGCTGCCGAAATCAATCACGACAAGTTCACCATGACCGATCTTTTTATCACTAGCAACGCCATGTGCCCAACTAGACCGATACCCTGACGCAATAATCGTATCAAAAGAAGGACCATCCCCACCATTGATTTTAAACGAATAATCAAGTTTGGCAGCTAAATCTCTTTCTTTGACTCCCGGTTTAATTTGATCCAACAATTGTTTGAAACTTGTCATCGAAATTTCAATCGCACGTTTCAGTGCTCTCAATTCCAATTCATCTTTCACATTCCGAACGCGTTCAACCAATTGTTCCGCTAATTCAAAGTGAATCGTTGGACAAGCTTGACACAATTCTTGATATGAAATTGCCGAAACAGCGTCTCCTTCAATTAAAACGTTCTTTAAAGCAAGTTTATCTAAAACNNCGATGCGTTTTTCTAAAAGCGTGAGTAATTGATTAGATTGATCCATGAGAATGCCTCATCCTCAAACAAAAAAGACTGAACGGCTTGCACCATTCAGTCTTTGAAAAAACTATTTTGCTTCTTCAACTGGGTAAACAGATACCTGCTTGCGGTCTCTGCCAAGACGTTCGAACTTAACAACGCCGGTTACTTTAGCAAATAACGTATCGTCGCCACCGATGCCAACGTTCTTACCCGGATGAATCTTAGTGCCACGTTGACGGAAAATAATGGTACCTGCGTTAACTGCCTGACCATCACCACGTTTAGCGCCTAAACGCCGACCTGCAGAATCACGGCCGTTAGCAGTAGAACCGCCACCTTTATGGTGGGCAAATAATTTAAAGACTTCAAGAGAATTCATCATCATTTTTTCACCTCTGATCAAGCTTCGATGTTTTCAACCGTTACCTTAGTATAAGGTTGACGGTGACCATATTTCGAATGTGAATGCTTTTTAGGCTTGTACTTGAAAGTAACGACTTTCTTTTCCTTGCCTTGTTTGTCGACTTTAGCGACAACCTTTGCACCTTTGACAAGAGGCGTGCCTACCTTAACCTTTTGATCATCGCTGATCAAAACAACTTGATCAAAAGTTACTTCTTTACCGACTTCAGCTTCAAGTTTTTCAACAAAAATGCTGTCACCTTTGGCAACTTTATATTGCTTGCCACCGGTCTTAATTACTGCGTACATTTGTACACCTCCAAAAAAACTCAGACTCGCCAACAAAGGTGCAAAATTTCTTTTGCTTCTAAGCCTTTGATGTGCGGTTGCAGATGTGAGTCCTGCACAAATACAACTTCTTTAGTTTAACATGCTTTGCTTATCACGGCAATCAAGATCATACTAAATTTCAAAAATTGATTGACAAGTCACTTCAATTCTCACTATAATAAAGAACGTTCTGGTTCGGTAGCTCAGCTGGATAGAGCAACGGTCTTCTAAACCGTGGGTCGTGGGTTCGAATCTCACCCGAATCATAGTTTGAACTTTACAAATTTTGTAGTTCTTTATAGAAAGCAGCCTAAATCCTGTTACCACAGGGCTTAGGTTGCTTTTTCTTTATAAATTTATTTTACCTTTTACCTAAATCAGCCCAAGTTTGATTAGTGTAAGCCATTTGCCAAAAAGCAAGTTCGAATTGACTGCTTCTCATGAAAGCTGTCCTCATTTGTTCTTGCTCCTCCAAGCTAGATATTTCTGCTAGTTGGTTGACGAGTTCTAGCAGAGCTTTCGTACTAGTTGTAAAGTCAGAACCCGCATAGCCGTCAAAAAATTTCTGATAAATTGGATTGGGACTTGTCTGCCCTTGCCAGTTCTGAGCAATTTCAGCATAAAGCCAATAACACGGGACTAAGCCAGTTACCGATGCGGGTGTACTCACCAAGAGTTGATGTTCCATATGAGTAATGTAGCTATAATTATTCGGCGCCATTTCTGATGCTGCTATTTCTTCAGATGTTAAGTTAAGATCAGCTAAAATTTCGTTGCGATGGGTATCCTCTCCAGCACTAGCTGCTAATTTTAGCAGACGCTCACCATCTGCTTGGGGCAAGCGTTCAGCGACTAATTCGTGTAAATGGCTGAATGCTCGCAAATATTGAGTATCTTGAATTAAATAATAACGAAAAGTGCTAACGGGCAATGTTCCAGCTGCCAGTCCTTGAATAAAAGGATGGTTTAGACTTGCCTGCCAAATAGCTTGCGTTTCTTGGTGTAATCGGTCAGTAAAAGTCATTTTTTTCATTTCCTCTTATCTGTTAGACGACGGACCGTTTGGACCGTACTCGTGATGTCAGAACTTTGCAGGATCATTGAAATCATTGAACAGCCAGCAACGTCAGTTGATAGAATCTCATCCACATTTTTTTCAGTGATTCCGCCAATAGCAACAATCGGATGCTGGCTAACGGCTGTTAATTCCCTTAAACCAGTAATCCCAATCGCTTCATCGGCATCGTCTTTAGAATGGGTTGGAAAGATAGGACCGCTGCCAAGATAATCAACTGCCAGACTATTAGCCTGCTTAACTTGTGCGATTGTATGACAAGAGTAACCAACCATCATTTCTGAGTTTGCAGCAGCAATGATGGTTTTGATCGGCTGATCTTTTTGTCCGACATGAATGCCATCAGCTTGAAGTTTGGTAGCCAGCTGAAAATCATCATCGACAAAAAAAGGGACTCGATAAGTATGACACAAGTTTTTAAGTGAAAAGCCAAGCTGAATTTTTTCCTGGTAATTTAACTGACTGCTTCCCTTTTCTCGATATTGAAAAGCAGTGATGCCAGCTTTCAACGCTTGCTTCACCTTCATAACCAATTCTTCAGGTGATTGGTGACAGTCTTGACTGCCTCCGATCAAGTAGCAGTGTAGCATTTCTGGTTTAAATTTCATTCGTTTCTCCTTTAAACGGCCCAATGATTCAGTGGACCGTGGCCATGGCCGACAGCAATTTCGTCACGAATGGTCGCTGTCACATAAGCTTTGCCAATTCTTAGAGCATTTTCTAAGGAAACGCCTTTAGCCAGTTCCGCCGTGATGCAGGCAGAAATCGTATCTCCAGTGCCATGGGTTCGCACAGTATCAAAACGTGGGCCACTCATCCAGAAAGTCTTGCCATCTTCAAGTAAAACCAAGTCAGTAGCAGCTTGACTAGCATCAAGATGCCCACCTTTGATGAGGACATTTTTTGCGCCTAACCTTTGCAGATCCTCAGCCGCTCTTAACATGTCCTCTTGACTGGCAATATTGCGACCAGTTAGCTTAACAGCTTCCGGCAAATTTGGTGTTACTAAATCTGCCAGTGGCAACAGTTCATTCTTAACTGTCTCAATTGCTTCTTCAGTCAGTAATGAAGCTCCGCCTTTAGCAATCATCACTGGGTCAACGGTCAAAAAGCCAAAATCGTATTGCTGTAAGTTCTTAACAACCGTCTTAACAGTTGCGACATCCCCGAGCATGCCAGTTTTACATGCCCGAATCTGTAAATCAGCATCAAGTGAGGCAAACTGTGCAGTAATCATCTCGGGAGGCAAGGTCAGCGACTTTTGCACGCCTAGCGTGTTTTGAGCAGTAATCGCCACTAAGACGGTCGCGGCAAAAATATGTCGCATTTGCATTGTCTTCAGATCGGCTTGCATTCCGGCGCCACCGCCAGAATCTGATCCAGCGATCGACAAAGCCTGCGGAAATTCATTAACCATTTTTTATTTTTCTCCTAAGCATCAACCGTTTTTAGCCAAGCATTAACCGTCTGAGCATTGGCGATGTACAAGTTATCGAAGAATCGCTGGTCCCATTGTCTTGGACTCGCATTGTGACTTGCTGCTTTTTGACCAGCCAAGGCAAAAGTTAAACACGCCGTCTTAGCAGCTGTAAAAAAGTCATTCGTTATGCCAGTAAAAGCCGCAATAATCGTTGACAGCATGTCTCCAGTCCCAACATGAACGGTAAACAATGGTGAGCCAAACGGTATTTGAGCGACATTTTCACCATCAGAAATCACATCGATTTCACCAGTGGCGACAGCGATAACGTGATACTTTTTAGCACACTTTTTAGTAATCTCGACGATATCGCCGTCTCCTTGACCAGCATCAATCCCGCGACTCTCCCAATCAGCTCCCGCTAAAGCTGCAATTTCACCGGCATTACCGCGAATCACTGTCCAGTCATAAGCACCTAAGAGTTCTTGGGCACAGTCCATTCGATAGCTGCTGGCATTGCAGGCAATCGGGTCAAAAACTGCCGGCGTCTGACTGGCATTAGCCGCATCCATGACTGCCCGCATCTCAGCAAATTGACTTGGCGACACTGTCCCTAAGTTGATCGTGACTGCATTAGCCAGTTTAACCATGTCGCTGGCTTCTTCTTTAGCAGCGGACATAATTGGCGACGCGCCAATTAAGTTAGCACCTGTTGCAACATCCATCGGTGTTACCAGATTTGCCACAGTCAAGACAACTGGGTTTTCTTTTCTTAAACGATCAAGCAATGATAAGTCCATCTAAATCCTCCTGAAACTAAAAAATCCGCTAGCCTGAAAAGGTTAACGGAAAGAGAATTGTCGAATTTGACTTAATTTGCACTTTCCTTCGTAAGTATCAACTTAATCAGGTTCAAGGGATCTATACGTCTACGTATATCTCAATCCGGTTTACGGATTCTCCCAGCGCGGTATATTCAATTATCTTTAATTATACTAAAACAGGGATTTATTACAAGAGCTTCCTTCCCTAAAACAGAGTGTCATCCATAAACATTTCGTGAAAGTCATTATTTTTCACAGTAGCCATGTCTCTAAATCTAAGTAACGATAGCACTCTTAATGAAGCAATCATCCCTTTCGAACTAAAGCAGGATCTGTTTTTCCCGGATTCAATTCGACGATTCGACCTGTACGGCTATACACGATCCATTCTGCCAAATTAACGATATGATCACCAACACGTTCAAGCATCCGACTAACCATCATGTATGAATCATTAGCCTTCAATTCAAGCAGATCATCTGCCAACCTTGAAAAAGTCAGTCGATGCATCTTGAGATAAAAGCGATCCACCTCAAGATCTTCGCCTGCGATTCGATAAGCACTTTGTGCATCTTCATTTAAGTAAGCATCTAAGATTCCCTCTAACATGCTGCGAACTTTAGCTGTCATGGCAACGATGATTTTTTCCGCTTCCTCAACATGTGGCTTATCGCGAAGCCGCAAGGCCTGCTTCGCAATATGAACGGCATAATCACCCATTCGCTCCAAATCAGAGCTTGCTTTCAGCACACTCATCAAAAGTCTAAAATCTGCTTCGTCTGTTTTTTGAAAATGAAGCGTTTTAAAAACCATTTTTTCCAATTGAACTTCTTCTGCATTGATCTTAACGTCACCATCAATGATTTGATGTGCTAAATCATAATCCTGATCTAAGAAAGCAATTGAAGACTGATAAATCTGCTCACTAACATCGATACCCATTTCCATAAAAAAGGCTTTGATCTGTTTAACTTCCATATTTCACACCTTGTCATGCTTGACTTAAACTGATTTCACACTTGACTATTGAAACGATAGCCGAACCCACGAATCGTATCAATATACTTTGGCGTATGTGGATTATCTTCAATCTTAGCACGCAAATTCTTGACTTGCATGTCAATCATCCGCGAATCTTTCAAAAAGCCAAATTGCCAAATTCCAGTCAAGAGCTGACTTCGACTCAACACTTGATCATGATTTTCAGCAAAAAAGCGCAAAAGCTGAAATTCTTTAGGTGTCAAATGAATCAAATGATCAGCTTTACGGACCTCAAATTGTTCAAAGTCGATCAGTAAATCACCTGCACGAAAACGATTAGGTTTGCGTTCTGCCTGATCAGGCTCTTTTTTCTTTTTAATTTGCGTTAGATGTCGCAATAACGGTGATAAAAAAGTCAAAAAATCTTGTTCGACAATATAATCAACATCTAAATCAAAAAGTTTCTGAAAAGGATAATCCTTCCCTTTTCGGCAAGCCACAATGATTGGGATTGGTGAAGCCATCTTGATCAGTTCCATCGTCGCTAAACTGGTATCTACATCAATCGTGTCTAAATCCCATAAAATTGCTGAGCAATCTGAGTAACCCATCATAAGCTGCGTTGGAATCGTCGTGAAAACAAACTGCTCTGCAGTCAGCTGATCCAAAATTGCTTGTTTAAATTGCTTGTTCTTCGTCATCACTAAAATTTTCATGACTGCTAGTCCTTTTTTACCAAGTTATAAATGAGCAACGCTCCCTTAGTAATATAACAGGATTTGTACAACCACGACACTAAGTTGAAAAATGATTTACGTCAACCATCACATTTTTTAAAGAAGTCATAAAAAAGAAGACTGTTTTCAGCAGTCTTCTTTTTTGCTATCACCGAGGCAAACAATCTGAAATTGCTTTGATGACACGATCCTTTTCAGCCTGAATCAATTCGGTACGGCTCGTAATTACCTTGGTATCCATTTGAATTTCGCGACCTAAACCAGGTATCTCAACTTTCGGTAGGAAGAAAGCTTTGAATTCAGCTAACCGCTCAGGGGTATGAAAGGCTCCAGCTGTTACGGTGATATACGTCGTAAACTCCATNNATTATTCAAAACATTCCGATACCATGATCGTAAATCTTGTGGCTTGATCGTTTCTGAATCTTTGAAGCAATCAATCAATTTGGTCAAAGCAGCACGATCAGGACTCGAGGTTAGCGCCGCACAAATATCTGCTTGGTAGGCTGCATCTGAACTCGTACGATAAGTTTGCAATAAATCAGCTATCAATTTGGGTGTGCCATTGTGAATGACTTCGTTTCTCAAAACGAATAGACGAATCGCTGCATTCAAATGTTGCAGATCATTTCGATGTGAAACGAACAAATCATGCGCTTGTGCGATGGCAGTCTGATTTTCCCCATATAGCGCAGCGCTCAGAATATATGGACGTGTCAGCTGGTCGTCATTTGATTCATCTTTCTTCGCTTTCCAGCCTAACCGTTGAAAAGCTTCCCTGCTAAGTTGATTGAAGAACGCTTTTAATTCTTTTTCTTCAGGCGACTTAGGTTTAACGAACCGCTTCAAATTGTTAGCGATTCGATACAATGAAGCATTAACGATTGCAAAATGACTTGAAGCAAATTTAATCAAAAGTGGGACAAGCTCGTGATATGGCGTTTGTCGGCCTTCCGCAAGTAAGCGAAGATCTTGAAGAAGCTGAAGTTGGGTGATCGCATCGAGTTGTTCCGACGTACTCAAGATGTCCTTTAAAAGTGCTGGCTCATATTTCACGATGAAGTGAGAAGTGTTGCCAACATTTAAACGGAAAGGTGCCTTTGCGTGGTCGCGCAACGTTTGGTAATCACCTAAAGCGATTTTTTCTTCTGTCATCAATTTTGGTGATTTTTGATCATTCGTACGTAAAGGTATTTGCCATTTTCGCCCTTTTTCTTGACCTTCACCGATAAAGAACTGCGTTTGTTTCAGTGTCAAATTACCATCTTTGATTTGAACTGATACAACAGGATACCCTGGCTGATCTAACCATGAATGCATGACTTGGCCCAGATCCAAACCACTAGCTTGACCCAGTGCTTGCCACAAATCATCGCCTTTAGCATTGCCATACTGATGCTGATCAAAGTAATACTTTAAGCCTTTACGCAGTGCTTCATCACCAATCAACGCCCTTACCATCACTAAAAGACGTGCGCCTTTTGCATAAACAATCGCACTGTCGAACAATGAATCAATATCTGCAGGATGATCGACTTGAACATGAACAGATTGAACGCCGTCGGTTGCATCACGCTGCAAAGCTGCTGGCACTTCAGAGGTTTGGAAGGTTTCCCAAATCTTCCAAGTCGGCTCCAATGCCTCAACCGCAACATATTCCATCATATTGGCGAAGCTTTCGTTCAACCAAATGTCATCCCACCATGCCATCGTGACGAGATCGCCAAACCATTGGTGCGCCAATTCATGTGCAATGACAGTCGCAACGAGTTGTTTCATTTCAAGCGACGTATTATCTGGGTCTAACAACAGGTAAGCTTCACGATAAGTCACTAATCCCCAATTTTCCATGGCACCAGCTGAGAAATCGGGAAGTGCGACTTGATAAGAATGTGGTAATGGATATGGCGTTTGATAATATGATTCAAAGAATTCGATAGATCGTTTCGCAATATCCAATGCAAAATCCAATTCTTTTGAATCATGTGCTTTTGTCGAAAAAACACCGATTTCAACATTGCTTTTTGTTTTTGTGTATTTTCCCTGAAGTTCACCAAAAGTAAACGCAATTAGGTACGTCGACATTTTCAAAGTAGGTTCAAAGTAATGAATCCCGTTCTCGCAACGTGCTTCTGGCATATTGGCGATCACTGTTTCTCCAGGATGTTCATCAAATTTAATAGCTAAAGAAAAAATAGCTTTTGCAGAAGGCTCATCCACACAAGGGAACGCTTGGCGTGCTGCGGTCGTCTCAAATTGTGTCCCTACCAATTGTTTTTTGACGCCATCTACCGTGTAATAAGAAGGGTAAATGCCCATCATTGAATCTGTTAATTTTGTTTCATAAGTGATGACGATGGTTGTTTTTCCATCTGCTGGAAGGGCCAAATGGACTTGTTCTGCTTTATCGTCTAAATCAAAAGCAACTTTCTCACCATTTGATTCAACATGAATGACTTTTAGCCCTTTTTGATTAAGGCTGATGTTTTTTTCTTTAGCGACGCCAACGATCGTCGTCTTTCCTTTAATTCTTTTTTCAGCTCGATCGATATCGAAATAGAGCTCATAATGCTCTGGAATGAAAGCTGTCAATAATCGTGCGGTTTCTGACATGTTTTTCTCCTCGTTTTTAAAATTAAACTCATTTAAAATTTATTATAGCTGAATCATGATCAAAATACTAAATCTATTGTTTCAAAAATTTCAAAGCAGTGAAAAATCAATTATACTATAAACAATCGTTTAATTTAAAAGGAGTTCCATGATGAAATATAATCAATATGCTTATCTATCATGTTCACTGCAAACCCAAATAAAAGAACTCAAGGCTATTCACTTTTTACCAGAAGCGTGGTCAGAGATTTCTTTCAGTCAACTCTTGGCACGATTTGTCGGTGAAATTTGCGCAGAAGCAAAAACAGATGAGGCAAAAAAAGCAAAATTAGCAACATTTGCCGTCAGCGATCACGAAAATCTAACTGACTTCTTGCGTAATAAGCCTGAAACCTTGACTGTTCAAGAATTTGCCAATGTCGCTTGGCAGCTTTTAGGCTACCATCCCTACGGCGACTACACTTTAAGTCATCCTGAAGACCTTTCAAAACACCAGCAGTTACCATTGCCAGAAAAGCCGATAAACAGCCGTGAAGCCTTGATTTCAGCCTTTTACCGCTTACTCAACACACGTGCTAAAAATGGTCAATTACTTTTGGACACTATGGCGGCAAATGGATACTTTAATCCCTTTTTTGGTCAAAACAAATTTCTCTTCTTCAACGGCAAAAGCTTGCCAGTTTTCGATACTCAAAAAATCATTCGCGAAGTCGTTTACGTTGAAAGTGATTTAGATACCGATGAAGATGGTCAAAATGATCTTCTTCAAGTTTCTATCATGCGTCCTCAGGAGTCTGATCATGGTTTGAAAGTGCCTGCATTATATACGGCAGATCCATATTTTGGGGGAATCATCGACAACGTTAAAAGAAATCACGATGTCGATGAAAACCTTACCGACGCTGTCCAAGATGATCATCCTGATCAAAAAGTCTTTCCACACCACCCTGCTGCCAAGCCGTCGCAAGAAGATCATCCTGCTACCGAAAGTGCCGTTGAATCATCGCCTTACTCACTCAATGAATATTTATTAGCCCGTGGTTTTGCGAACGTCTACGCCGGCGGTATCGGAACACGTGGATCAGATGGCATTCGAATCTGTGGTGCTCCTGAAGAAACGATCTGTGCACGCGAAATCATTGAATGGCTTCATGGCGATCGTGTCGCTTACACAGATAGAAGTCGGAAAACACAAACTAAGGCCAGCTGGTGCAACCAATCTATTGGAATGACTGGACGTTCTTATCTTGGAACACTGCAAATCGCCGTTGCGACGACAGGCGTCGCAGGTCTTAAAACAGTCGTCTCAGAAGCCGCTATCTCTAGTTGGTACGATTATTACCGCGAACACGGCCTCGTCATCGCACCAGAAGCTTGTCAAGGAGAAGACACTGATCTTTTGAGTGAGACTTGCCAGTCGAATCTTTGGGACGGTGGCGACTATTTGAAACGCAAGCCTGCTTATGAACAAAATCAAAAAGAATTGCTAAAAAACGAAGATCGCGTCACTGGTCAATATTCGTCGTTTTGGGAAACACGAAACTACCGCCATCACACCGATGGCATCAAATGCTCGTTTATCTCTGTTCATGGCTTGAACGACTGGAACGTTAAACCCAAAAACGTCTACAAACTTTGGCAAAAATTAGACACACTGCCGATACCACATAAGCTCTTCTTACATCAAGGTCCTCACTATAATATGAACAATCTTGTTTCGATCGATTTTACTGATCTGATGAACCTTTGGTTCTGCCATGAGCTTTTACAACTCGATAATCACGCACCAGAACAATGGCCAACGGTTATGATCCAAGACAATCTGAAAGCAGACTGCTGGCATGCTGAAAAGACTTGGAACACGGCTTTGGGACAAAAAAGGAATTATCAGCTCAATTCCGCTGGCGAACTCACTTCGACTGATCCTGGAGAAGGTCAAAAAGAATTTCTTGATTTTGGTGGTAAGAAATTCAAATCAGCCGCTATCAGCGAAGCGGAATGGCAAAATGAATTTTTGAAAGGAAAAGCCAACTGGCTTGACAGTCAGCTTCGTTTCATCAGTGAACCATTTAGCCATCCGATAACGATCGTTGGGCGGCCTAAAATCAAGTTACGGGTTAAAGCTTCGTTGCCAAAAGGGCAACTTTCTGTCGCACTTATCGAATTGGGTAAACGTCGTCGCCTGACACCGATACCTCGTACATTGATGGCAAGAAGCCAAAAGTTAGGTTATCGTTTCGGTTATGAAGATTTAAAAGAATTCGTTCCCGATAAGATGAATGAATTCAAATTGATTACCAAGGGACATATGAACCTGCAAAACTACGCTGATATGAAAAAAGCACGGACGATCAATGCTGACGAATTTTATGAACTCAGCTTTTTCTTACAACCAACTTATTATCAAATCCCTGCAGAAACCAAATTAGGATTGATTCTTTATTCAACCGATCAAGGAATGACCAAACGGCCTTTGGAAGAAGAAAAATACACTTTCGATCTATCTGATTGCCAATTAACCTTTTATCAAAAATAAAAATTTTTATTCATTGATACACACATCCATTTGCAGCTTATGATCATAATCAAAAAACCTCCTGTTATCAGGAGGTTTTTTGATTCACACGATAAAACTAGAAAAAGGAAAAAATCACATCAATAATTGATATAACGTTGGCGTTCCCAATCTGAAACGCTTTGTGAATATTGCGTCCATTCTAATTCTTTAGATTCAATAAATGAACTTGTCAGATGTTCACCCAATGCTTCTTGAATCAGTGGATCAGCTTTAAAGGCTTTTAACGCATTATGCAAAGTTGATGGCAAAGAAACGATACCTGCTTCTTCCTTTTCCTTGTCTGACATTTGGTACAAGTTGGAAGTAACCGGTGCAATCGGCTTTTTGCCCATCTTAATACCATCTAAGCCCGCTTTTAATGCAGCTGCAAGCAACAAGTATGGATTAGCTGTTGGATCAGCAGAACGCATTTCAAATCTTGTGTTGATCTCTTCTGCATCCGGAACTCTTACAAGCGGTGAACGGTTCTTATTTGCCCATGAAATATAGACAGGTGCTTCAAACCCCGGAATCAATCGTTTGTAAGAATTGACTGTTGGATCACCAACACAGGTCAATGCACGCGCATGTGTCAAAATACCATTCAAGAAGTATAAAGCTGTCTTGGAAAGATGATATTCGTCATCTTTATCGTAAAAAATATTTTTACCATCTTTGAACAGTGACATATTGGTGTGCATCCCACTACCAGGTTCGCCTTCAAGTGGTTTAGCCATGAAAGTTGCTCGCAGATGATGCTTTTCAGCAATCGCTTTGACGACCATTTTGAAAGTCTGAACATTGTCCGCACTAGAAACTGCATCATCAAATCTAAAGTCGATCTCTTGTTGACCATCGCCTACTTCATGGTGGGCTGCTTCGACTTCAAAGCCGATCTTTTCCAAAGTTTCAACGATATCACGGCGGCATTTAGCGCCCTCATCTTCAGCGGCCATGTCAAAATATGAGCCTTTATCGCTAAGATTCGTCGTCCAATTGCCGTCTTCATCTTCCTTGAGCAGGAAAAACTCAGCTTCAAAACCGATTTCAAAATTAGAAAAGCCCATCGTCTTCATTTCTTTGATGACACGCTTCAAGTTGTTACGCGGATCCCCGGCAAAAGGCGTGCCATCTGTGTTGTGAACACTGCAAATCAAGCGTCCAATCTTACCACCTTCATGATCACTCCAAGGTAATACGACCCACGTCGACAAATCAGGATATAAGACCATGTCGCTTTCTTCAATTCGAACAAAGCCATCGATAGATGAACCATCAAAACGGATTTCATTATCTAAAACTTTGTCAAGTTGACTCTTGGGAACTTCAACGTTTTTGAGCGTTCCGTTGATATCTGTAAAGGCTAAGCGCAAAAAACGTACGTTTTCGTCTTTGACGATTTTTTTGATTTTATCTTTCGTATATTGCTTCGTCATGAGATCACCTATCATCATACAAAACAGCCAATTCTCTTAAATTGGTATAGTCCTAAAGAATATTTATCAGTGCTCTCGCACTAGTCATTACAATAGCAGAACTTCTTTTTTTAGTCAATTGGTATTGTAAGAAAATTATTCTTTATCCGCAAAAAAAGTAGCTTGAACGGCTTGCGTGATTGCCAGCTTAACATGTGCATAGGTCAACCCGCCTTGCATATACAACGCATAGGGTGGGCGCAACGGACCATCGGCAGAAAATTCCATTGTTGCCCCTTGTACAAAGCTGCCAGCTGCCATGATGATCTCGTCTTCATAACCTGGCATTTTGCTTGGAATTGGCTCTACGAATGAATCAACCGGCGAATTGGCCTGAATTTGCTGAGTAAATTTGATCATATTCTGACGATCATTGAAAATAATGGTTTGAATCAAATCAGTCCTTGGCTCATCCCAAGTCGGGCTGACTTTAAGCCCCATTTTCTGCAAAAGCGCCGCACTGTAAATTGCGCCCTTGATCGCATTTCCAGTGACTTCAGGAGCTTCAAAAAAGCCTTGATAGAACTCATGGTTATTTGCCAAAGAAGCCCCTTCACTGTCGCCAATGCCAGCTGCCGTCAATCGGTAAGCGGCATTTTCGACCAAATCCTTTCGGCCAACGATGTAACCACCAGTTTTGGCAATGCCACCGCCGGCATTTTTGATCAAAGAGCCTGCCATAAAATCAGCGCCATATTCTGTGGGTTCATGACATTCAGAAAATTCGCCATAGCAGTTGTCAATAAAAATCAAACTTTCAGGTGATACCTTTTTGATGAGTGTGATCATCCTTTGGATCTTAGCTACAGTAAAGCTTGGGCGCGTTGCATAACCACGAGAGCGCTGAATCACAATTATCTTAGGATGATCGCGTTTCAAAACAATCTCAGCTTGTACATCATCGACTTCGCCAGATGGTGTCAGTGGTACGTATGAAAAGCTAACTCCTGCTTCACGCAAGGACCCCTTTTGATTTCCTGCGATGCCGATCACTTCTTGCATCGTGTCATAAGGTTCACCTGTCAAATAGGTCAAATGATCGCCATAATGCAGATTACCTGCCAAAGCAACAGCTAAAGTATGGGTTCCTGAAACGAATTGGGAACGGACTAATGCTGCTTCAGTCTTAAAGACTTGCGCGTAAATCGCATCTAACTTTTGCCGACCTTCGTCGTTGTGACCATACCCTGTCGATCCTGTCAAATCACTTTCGGCGACATGCTGATCTTGAAAAGCTTTTAAGACTTTGGCTTGGTTGTATAAAACTTGTTCATCAATCTGAGCTAGCCGTGGCGTGATCTCTTGATCGACTTGTGCGACGATCTTTTTTAATTCTGGTGCTAATTCATGCATTTTGCCATCTCCTGATTTCATTTAAAATTTTTTCTTCACAATGATTATCGTTCAAAGGATCAAACCAGACAATAGGCAGTTGATGTCGAAAATATGTCAACTGTCGTTTGGCATAATGACGAGATGCTTTTTTTAATTCCGCTACACAAGCATCTAACGAAGCTTGGCCTTCAAAATATGGAAAGAATTCTTTATAACCGATTGCCTGAAGCACTTGATGCTCTTTTTCGCGATTGCTGTAAATGAAAGCTGCCTCCTTTAAAAGTCCCTTTGCCATCATGAGATCCACACGTCGATTGATTCGCTCATACACACGTTGACGCTCACTATTAAGACCAATGATCAGCGTGTCATAGCGTGGCAAAATCTGAACTTGCTGATCTGAGAATTTATGATGTGTCCTTGTCATCACGGTCAAAGCTCGCAAGACACGGCGTTCATTTTGCCAAGGAATCTTAGCCGCTGCAACAGGATCGGAATGATCAAGCTCTTGCCATAAGCGTTCTGCACCATAATGTGCCAGATAGTCTTGCCATTTTTTCGAGACATTATCTTTCTGATCCCCTGTTTCACCTAACTTGAGTTGGTTGATCAATGCATATAAATAAAATCCCGTCCCACCGACAACAAAAGGAAAATGATCATCTTGGTAAATTTTTGTGATGGCCGTCGTCGCCTCATTGACAAAATCTTTGACAGAATAGGA
>DICX01000059.1:29222-35026 GCA_002417825.1 Lactobacillus sp. UBA5815
GTCGGTCCAACGAGACAAAGCAATTTTTTCATATTCTTTTTCCCTCACAACTTGGCTTTTACAATTCAAAAAGGCTTGCCTGCATGATAACTGCAAGACAAGCCCTGAATTTCAACTCAATATTTTGACTGTTTCGTTTTTCCTTGCCACTGATCAAAACCATCCGCAAGCCAACAAATTTTTTGATAACCTTTTTTCTTTAAAAAACGTGCTGCACGCAACGTCATGGTTTGCGCATCTGAGTACAGATAAACGGGTAAGTCTGGACGAATTTCTTGATATTGATACTTAAACATGGTGTATGGTAGACTTCTTGCACCTAAAATATGCTTTTTATGAAAAGCTTCTTTAGAGCGTAAATCAATGATTTGAGCTTTGCGCATCGTTTTTTCAAATTCGTCGTTAGACAGCTTACCGCCAATTTTTTTGGTTAAAATTTTGACCCACGCCCAATTGATCAAAAAAGCTAACAAAATAACGACTAAAACGATATTTAAAATCAGAAAAAATTGATTCACTTTTGATTGCTCCCTCTTTTTGCTTTCAAAAAATTATTTTAAACTACTTCAGGAATTTAAACTAGTCTTTTTCGTCATGTTCAGCTGCGACTTCAAGATTATACTCGTGATTCAAAACGACCTTCGCCGATATGAACTGTTTTTGCGGAATAACACCAGATTCATGCAGTTTATCTAATTCGATTGCCATCATCTCGATATCCCATTTTCGCTTGCCAATGTGAACTAGAATTCCGAATTTTTCCAATAATTGTTGAACATCATACAACGTTTTCACTTGATCACCTGTCAGTAATGAATAACCATCCCTTGGCGTACCGTAAAGACGAAGTAAATCACTAAGATGACGCTCATCAAGATTCGCCATTTCAGTTGTAATCGTACCCAATAAGTTCGTCTTGGTAGTCCCAAGATCAAACTGAGCAGAACCCCCGAAATCAAGCCGCCAAGATGACCTAAAATATCAATTGAAGGAACAAACAAATCTAAAATCAAATTTACGACAGCTAAAACCAGCGATTGCATGGCCAAATTTTTGAGTCCCAATTGCCGATTGGAAGCACCGATTGCAATCATTGCGCCAAATAGGCCAAACAATGCCGTTGAAGCGCCCGCACTAATCGCATTGTCGCTGCCAAAAGCGAAACTGAGCAAATTACCGCCAATTCCTGAAAGCAGATATAAAGCCAAAAAGCGCCAATGCCCCATCAACCGTTCCAAATAGTTACCCATATAGTAAATCATGACTGCATTTGAAGCAACATGCAAGAAACCGATATGCAGAAATTGCGCCGTAAACAAGCGCCACCATTGATGTGCGATCACGATCAATGGATTATATTGTGCACCCATTTTAATGAGTGTTGCAGTATTCTGTGAACCGCCTAAAAACTGTTCAATGAAAAAAATGACGAAAAGAAGAATTAAAAGCCCGTTTGTGACGAATGGCTGATCGTCATATTTTCGAGTTAGATTTGTAAACATAATTAAACCGTGATCAAATGATCGATAGCGACATCATGAGCTTCTATCGGCCATGTTGCTTTTTTAAAGCACATTACCGTATTGACCAAAGAAATCGTCCGACAGTGATGAGTTGACAAAAAGCGATCATAATAACCGCCACCAAAACCAAGACGAGCACCAGTATCTTGCGCAAAAGCCAAGCCGGGAACAATCAGTAAATCTGGATTTTTTTCCAAAGATGCCTGTGGATCTGCTACTTCTTCAATTCCAAAAGAGGATCGTTTCAACTGCGAATGATACGTATAAGCAGCAAATTCCAAGCCGATATTAGGATTAACACGCGCTAAGAAGACAGACTTGCCCTCATCCCACAACACTGCGATCAATTCAGCAGTGTCTACTTCAAAAGGCAGCGACGAAGTGACGCCGATCGTCTGTGCCTGCCGGATAAGCGGCGATTTCAAAAGCTTCATCAGTAGACGCCGATCTTCCTGGCGCTTCTGATCGCTATCAGCAAAAACTTTTAAGCGTGAAATCTGCTGTTGCCTCAGTTTCTTTTTTTCCATTATATCTGCCCCATCTTTGAATCCATATCGCGCAATCAAAAAGAATTAATCATTACTGATTATTTTAACATATTCGTCATAAAACGTATTAGTCAGCAAAATCAATAAAAAAGCAACAGGAACTTCCTGTTGCTTTTTAATTACTTCGTTTCGCGGTGAAGTGTTACTCGTTTTTCAACTGGGCAATACTTCTTCAAAGTTAAGCGGTCTGGATGCTTACGCTTATTCTTCTTTGACAGGTAAGATCTGTCGCCACATTCCGTACATTCAAGAAGGATGTTCTCTGCCATTTCTTCCACCACCTCTATATCACATTAACTCAGTTATCATATCATTTTTCAATTGGTTTGACTAGTGATTTTATTTGTTCAAATTGAAATAATCTGTAAACATTGCTTTAGCAACATCAAGTGCATAATGCCCTTCTTTTTCCGGATCAAGTCCTGGAAAAATGATTGCCACTGCAATTTTGGGATTATCAGATGGAGAAAAACCAACAAAAGTTGAGTTGATCAATTCTGGTGCATTTTTGTTGCCAGGATGATCTGGATCATAATAAAACGTTTCAGCAGTCCCCGTCTTACCAGAAATAGATGGTTTAACATCTTTTAAAGCATGTGCAGTTCCCCAAGCATTCGTGCCATGAACGACACGATACATCCCTTCTTTGATTACGGCTAATTGTGCATTTGTCCATGGAATACTCAACTGCACATCAGAAGGGGTATTGTAATAAATCGATACACGCTTACCGCTCTTACTCGTCTCACCAATTGACTTGACGAGATACGGACGCATTCGATAACCACCGTTTGCAATAGTAGAAATATATTGCACCATCTGAATTGGTGTATACGCATCATAGTTACCGTAAGCTAAGTCAAGAAGTGAACCTGAAAGAATCTGATGCTGATCATTGAAGGAGCGGCCTTTGATTCCTGAGGATTCTCCAGGCAAGTCAACACCCGTTTTTTGACCCAGTCCGAACATTGAAAAATTCCGACGTAAAATATCAAAAGAATCATCGGGCATACTGATGTATTTATGTGGCACATAACTGGCTTTGACCCAACGCATCGCCAAATGCATCATGTAAATGTTACTGGACACTTCCAAAGCAGTTTGCGCATCCAATGCACTGAACGTTCCAATTGGGTACACTGATTTCTTAACTGGCGTGCTCGGCAAATAAATCGGTGTATCCGGCAAAGTAGAATCCGACGGTGTAATGGCGCCACTCATCAAACCACCCGCGACTGTTGCACCTTTGACTGCAGATCCCATGACAAATGAACGATTGATGACGCCTAAAGCATCGTCTGTGTTTTGATTTGTTTTAGGATCATGATTAATGCCAGAAATAGCAAGTACCGCACCAGTATTTGGATTCATTGCAACGGCGTAAGCACCGCTTGAATAAGTCGCTGCACCATCAGCTTCCGCCTGCGCATAAACCTTCTTTAACGCAGCCTCAACCTCTTGCTGGTATTTGGCATCTAAAGTCAAAATCAAGCTTGCCCCTGTCTTACCTGGATAAATCGTTTTGGTCTGCTCAACGTTATCATTTTTAACGCTGACTTGAGATTTGGCTTTGGATCCCTTTAAAATAGATTCATACTCTTGCTCTAAATAACTCGTGCCAACACGATCGTTGCGTGAATAACCTTGAGTCAGATAATACTGCAGATTATCATCTGGTAACCCAGCTTTTTCCGTCGAAACAGAACCGATGATACTTTGAATCGATTTCCCATTTGGATAATCTCGTGTCCAGTCTGTTCCAATTCCAACGCCAGGAAGTTCTGCCAAATGTTCGCCGACGACAGCGATTTCTTTGTCTGTCAAATCTTCATTTTTGATGTATATCGTCGACAACGTATAAGCACCAGAGATTTTGTTATAAATCAAGGCAGCCGTTTTTTCACGTTGCGTGAAATGCTTTTTTTCACGTGAGACTTGCTTCAAAAGATTTTGATAAATCGTTGCGGTTGGCAACGCATCACCACTCTTATCATACCTTTGGCGATGAGTAAGCCGGTCTGTCTCTTTCTGTAAATTTTTCGGATTTGCGAGATAATAGTCATACAATTGCCGTGAAGTTGGTTTTTCGTTATCAAGCGATATATACTGACTCAAACGATTAGAAATCGTATAAGTCTTTTGACTCGTTACCGAAGTGTCTTTCGTGTAAGTGATCGCATTCTTAGCTTGATTGCCAACAAGGACACGGCCTCTACTATCATACATCACACCTCTTGGCACATTAGTCGAGACGATATTTTCATCTGTTTTCTGAACCTCGGCTTCAAAACGTGACCCATAACCCAATTGCAGATAAGCTAATTGAATAATCAACATACTAAAAAGGACCAAGATGATGCCTAAAATGATTCGCATCCTGATTGGTGTTGAAGCGTCTTTCTTCTTTTGGTTAAAATGATATTTCTTAACGAATTTCAAACTATCAGCCTCACTAAACTTAGGTTTATTCTAACAAAAAAGCGTGCGTAATTCTATTTTGTCTAAAGGTATTACTGAAAAGTTAACGAATATGAAAAAAATAAAAACTATTGCAAAAACTTATTTTAAAAGAAGTTCTGTATCTGACGGCATTACCCGTTGGGGATATGCTGTCCTGGCCTTTATGCTGCCGTTTCTTGTCTTTTTCATCTATTTTGCCTTTCACAACAACCAAATCCTTACAGTCGACCTGGGACAACAATATGTTGATTTCTTAGCTTTTTTGAGAGCCAATCTGTTCACACATCCGTTTAACTTGATTTATAGTTTCAGCAAAGGACTTGGCGGATCGATGATTGGGACGGACGTTTACTATTTGTTCAGTCCATTCAACATCATTTTGTTTCTCTTCCCACAAAATTGGCTTCCTATCGCAATCATGATCGAGATCAGTTTAAAAGTTGGTACGATCGGTCTTGCAGGATACACCTATTGGCGTTGCTTTTTTGATCAAAAGCATCAGGCTTTTGCGCTGAGTGCCGCCATTGCCTACGCGTTAAGCGGCTACGTTATTGCCTACAATCTCAATTTGATGTGGCTGGACTCTTTGATCTGCTTGCCATTTTGGTGTGCCAGCTTGGATCGAATGATGCTAGGCGAACGGCAAACTCATTTGCTATTTTGGACTGTCATGTTATGGCTCACGAATTTTTATACCGGATATATGGCATTGCTTTACGGAAGTGGGGTTTTTATCATCAAGCTTAGCCACAAGTCTAAAAAATTGTGGCGCGCTTTTTTGAAACGTTACTTAAAAACCATGCTGACAGCGCTTTTTATCTGTGCCTTCGCCCTTTTGCCAACGATTTTAGAGCTGACACAAGGCAAAACTGCTTCTACCAGCCTTTGGAACAATCTCAATTTGAATTGGCAATATCCGTTAGATGAACTCCTAGGAAAATTAATTTCTGGTAGTTATAGCTTTCATGAAATGCAAGCTGGCAGTGCAAATCTCTTTTTGACGACACCATTGCTACTTTCAGGCTTTTTATTTTGGTTCCAGCCACAAATTCCACGCCGTGAAAAAATAGGTCATGCGATACTCGTTGTTTTCTTGATCCTATCAACGAGTATTAACCCTTTTGTCTTATTATGGCATATGGGACAGTACCCCATCTGGTATCCAGCTCGATTTAGTTATGTTTTGATTTTTGAATGGTTGACTTTGGCAATCAGAGGATTGGCTTGCATGACGCTTCCGTCTTCGCTACAAAAAGAAATCATCGTATTGTTT
>DICX01000032.1 GCA_002417825.1 Lactobacillus sp. UBA5815
TTTCAATTTAGGACGTCTGGTTGATGCGGATGTTTTAATAGCAAAACAACCGGAAGCAATTTCACGTCGACAGCTCGGACTGCCAGTACGCCGTTGTTTTATATGCCAGCGACCTGCTAAATTTTGTTCACGATCACGTCGGCATTCAGTCGAAGATCTTCAAAAATTTATTTCTGATCTGTATTTCAAGGAGGTTCACGCTAAATGACATTAGCGGATGATGCGCAGCGTGCCCTTCTTTATGAAGTCGTCACTTGTCCCAAACCAGGGTTAGTAGATCCTATAAGTTCAGGTCCTCATCCTGATATGGATGTTTATCTTTTTATTGACAGTAGTCTTGCTTTGCGGAGTTATTTTGAAACTGCAGAAAAAATTGGCAAACAATTCGAAGGGACAGATTTGACTGAAATGTTCCAAATTTTGCGACGTGCCGGACAAAAAGCAGAAATCACCATGTTTACGGCAACAAATGGGGTGAACACCCATAAAGGGGCTATTTTTTCTTTAGGGATTTTAGTCTGTGCAGAAAGTTATCGTTTATGTCATCGTGAATCGGATGTTTTTTCGATCGTTCGGCATATGACTGATCATCTCGTTACTAGAGATTTTAAAAAGAAACTAATGGCTAAACCTCCAGTGACTGCTGGAGAAAAGCAATACTATCGTTATGGTTTAACAGGAAGTCGTGGACAAGCACAAGCAGGTTACCCAATTGTTGCTGAAGTCGCACTGCCTTTTTTGCGAGACGCTAAGGGAAATTTAAACGAGCGCCTTTTGGATACGTTGATGAAAATTGCGACACGTGCAGATGATTCTAGTTTGATTAAACGTGCGCATGACCCTAAAATTGTAACGTGGCTTCATCAGGAAGCAGAAAGATATTTAGCTTTGGGAGGAAGTCAAAGTGAAGCAGGCCGTCAATTCTTAAAGCGCTTCGATCAATATTGCTTGTCACATCATTATAGTTTGGGAGGGTGTGCGGATTTATTGATATTGACGATTTTTATCGGTATCAGACGCCAAATTATTTGAAAGGAAGTTTTTCATGTCTGAAAAGACACCAGAGTATCATCATCTCTCAAGACATCATCACATGCACATTCATTGGAATGAATTTTTTGATCAGCGATTCTCAACCATTGCACGAGAGGGGACAATCGTTGAACGAACTAGTTTAGTTGGTCAAATTGGATTATTGCTGCTCAGTTGCGGAACTGGTGCTTGGCGGGTTCGTGACTCAATGAATAAGATCGCACGTAGTTTGGACATGACTTGCTCGGCGGATATCGGCCTTGTTTCTTTACAATATACTTGTTTTGATACTGGGGAGCAAAGTTGTACGCAAGTCTTGAGTTTGCCAAGTACGAACGTCAATATGGCTAAACTTGACCGATTGGAACGATTTGTAGATGAATTCGCTGAATCTAATGGCGAGTGGACGATTGGCGAAATTCATAAACGATTACTGGCGATGAATCGTCAACCTTCAAAATATCAGCCGATTCATTTGGGATTAGCCGCTGGTCTGGCCTGTTCAGCCTTTATTTTTTTACTCGGTGGTTCTTGGCCAGAAATGATTTGTTCATTTTTTGGTGCTGGTTTTGGTAATTTTGTTCGTGCCAAGATGGGAAAGCATCAGTTGACTTTATTAGCTAAAATCGTGGTTTCAGTTAGTTTAGCTTGTTTGGTCTATTTTTTGGCTTTTCAACTTTTAAGTCAATTCGGACATGTGAGCTGGGTCCATGAAGATGGCTATATCGGTGCGATGCTTTTTGTGATTCCAGGTTTTCCTTTTATCACAGCGGGGCTTGATTTTTCTAAATCAGATCTTCGTTCTGGATTGGAACGGCTAGCGTATGCCTTATTGATCATTTTAGTCGCGACTTATTCTGGTTGGTGTGTTGCATTGCTTTTAAACATGCATCCGCATAGTTTTGCAGTTTTGCATTTGGCGCCATCCGTCTTGTTTTTGTTTCGATTAGTGGCTAGTTTTTGCGGTGTCTTTGGCTTTTCAATTATGTTCAATTCGACTGTTAGAATGGCGTTGACTGCAGGATTAGTAGGTGCGATAGCCAATACGCTGCGACTGAGCTTGATTTCTTGGTATCTTTTTCCTGCTGGGGGAGCTGCCTTTTTGGGTGCACTGACTGCAGGACTTTTGGCCTCGATCGTTGGACGTAAAGTTGGGTATCCTCGTATTGGCATCACGGTTCCTGCTATCGTAATCATGGTTCCAGGATTATATATGTACGAGATGATGTTCAATTTTGGACTGAATTCAATTGCGAATGGTGCGATGTGGGCGGCCAAGACATTGATGATCATTTTGGCATTGCCTTTAGGATTGATTACGGCACGTATTTTAACGGATAAAATTTGGCGTAAAGTAGACTGATTAGATTAATTTTATTGGTACCAAAAAGAGAGCATGATCGGGTATGATTATGCTCTCTTTTTAAAAGAAACGTTGATTTTGATTTTTGTTTGGCATCAAAATGACGCTATAATAATAAAATGAAGATTAAAAATGGTTGATTTTGATTTTCATTCCAACAAATCTGCAAAAGTACCATGAGTAACTTTTTGCAGCTCATTGGGATTTAGAAAGATGCTTCGGCCGACTTCACCACTGGAAACTGCAATTTGGAGTTCGTTCTTCATTGAAAGATCTAAAAAGATGGGAAAATGATGCTTTTCGTAAATTCCAATTGGTGTATTCGCACCATGAACATAACCGGTCGTTGCAACTAATTTTTTTAATGGCAGCATCTCACATTTTTTGTTTCCCGAAACACGCGCCAATTTTTTTAAAGCCAGATGTTCCGTAACGGGGACCACACCAACGATAGGACCAGTAAGGTTTCCAGTACAAACTAGCGTTTTATAAACAAGATGTTCATCTTGCTTTAAAACAGAAGTATCCATTCTTGCAATACCGCCTTTCTTGACCGTAGAAAATTTTAATGGTTTGTATGCGATTTGTTGCTGGTCAAGAAATTTTTCAACTAATGTTTTTTTGAGTTTGTCTTTTTTCTTAGTCATTCAATTATCACCCTTTTTATATAAACACCAACAGAAACCCATGTCAAAGGAGTTAATATGTCATTACTTGTTGTTACAATTGAAACGAGCCACGAAGCCGAAGAAGCTTTGACCGAATTCTTGAAAACGGATTTAGGTGCTCTGGGCATTGAAAGCCGCAGTCGGACTGAACTTCTTAAAAAAAGTGATGCTAAAGCAGATTTAACCGAAAATGCTCTAAAAAAGATACCGGAAGATCTTGAATTGACTGCTTATTTTTCACCAAAAACTCGTGTTGAAACGATAGATGATGCATTGAAAGCCAAATTTGAGCAATTGAAAACCTTTCATTTAAGAACAGGTTCTCAACGAATCAAAACGAGTTTTTTGGCCGATCAGGATTGGCAGTTGAACTGGGAAAAGTATTATCATCAAAATTTGTTTTCACGTCATTTGGCTACTGTTCCCAAGTGGGAAACTTTTCGGCCTGCTTTTCCCGATCAAATTTCAATCAAATTGAATCCTAAACTTTCTTTTGGTACGGGCGATCATGTGACGACGCAATTGGCGTTGTTGCTTCTTGAAAAAACGATGTCAAAACCGTTGACGGTGATCGATGTAGGAACGGGATCAGGAATTTTAGCCATCGCAGCCGCTAAATTAGGTGCGCCCAAAGTTATGGCAACAGATGTTGCAGAAGAAGCAATAAGAGCAAGTCATGAAAATATCAGGTTAAATCAAGTTTCACAAATAGAATTGAAGAAAACGAGCCTTCTTGACGATATTGAGGGAAAGTTTGATTTGGTCATGGCAAATATGCTCGCTGAATTTTTAATACCACTGATTCCACAACTGCATGACCATTTGAATGAGCAAGGACATGTGATCTTATCAGGTATCGATCAAAAACAGCTGCCGCGTCTTGAGTCGGTGCTTAAAAAACATCATTTTATGGTTGAATTAATGATGAAACAGTCTCATTGGATCGCGTTGCTCATCACACCAGTTCATGATTAGTGCTAAACTAATGAAAAAAAGGGAAATCAATATGAAAAAACTTAAAGATACTCGTTTTTTAAAGGTGATCGTCAATGGCTGGCGGGTTATCAATAAAAAAGCTTTTATGCCAATACTTGAATTGACACTTTTCAGTGTTATCGTCTGGACGCTATTTTCATTATTTCATTTGAACAAGGAGTGGCGTATTGGATTAGTATTTTTGATTTTAAACAGTGTTGTGGCTTACCAGATTGGAAGGATCGTCAAGAAAAGGCAGTTACGTCAATGGTGGTTACTGGTTTTTCCTGTTGTTTTTTCGATTGCCGTTGTTTTGCATTATGCAAAGTATAATTATTTATTGAGTTTAATGTATTTAGCCATCAGTTTTTTGGGATTATGGCAAAATGAATTTTATCGCGAAAAAAGGGTGAAATGATGTCAAAGTATGTTGAAATGACTCATGAAGAAGTCATGTCTGAGTGTGCGAAGTACATGAATCAAAAGCATTTGACTTTTGTCGAGTCAGCCTATGAGTTTGCAGAAAAGGCGCATCATGAACAAATACGTGCTTCTGGACAGCCGTATATTATTCATCCGACACAAGTTGCTGGAACGCTTGCTAAACTGAGATTAGATCCAGATACGGTTGCAGCTGGTTTTTTACATGATACGGTTGAAGACACACCTGTCACAAATGATGACATTAAACAAAAATTTGGTTCGGATGTTGCGTTTATCGTTGATGGTGTTACGAAATTAAATAAGTATAAGTATAAATCTCATGAAGAATTTTTAGCCGAAAATCATCGCAAGATGCTGATCGCCATGGCAAAAGATTTGCGTGTCATCATGGTGAAACTTGCAGATCGGCTTCATAATATGCATACGTTGAGTCACTTGCGACCAGACAAGCAGCGTCGGATTTCTGCAGAAACGCTTGATATTTATGCGCCACTTGCAGATCGTTTAGGTATCGGAACGATCAAGTGGGAACTAGAAGATATGAGTTTGCACTATCTGAATCCACAACAATATTACCGAATCGTCAATTTGATGCAATCGAAACGAAGCGAACGTGAAAAATACATCGCAGATGCCATTACGATTTTAAAGAAAAACTTGGATACTTTAGGGGTTACTTATGAAATTTATGGTCGCCCGAAACATATTTATTCGATCTACAAAAAGATGAGAGACAAGCACAAACAATTCAGCGAAATTTATGATTTGTTGGCTGTCAGGGTCATCGTTAAAACGGTTCGTGACTGTTATGCGGTTTTAGGTGTCGTCCATACAAAATGGAAGCCGATGCCTGGCAGGTTCAAAGATTACATCGCAGTTCCCAAAGAAAATGGCTACCAATCTTTACATACGACGATTATCGGACCTGGTGGCAAACCACTTGAAATCCAAATCCGGACGGAACAGATGCATCAAATTGCTGAATATGGTGTTGCTGCACACTGGGCCTACAAGGAAGGCGTTAAAGATGCTGTCAAGCAGTCAGATGCCGGCCAGAAATTGGATATGTTCCGTGAAATCCTTGAATTGCAGGAAGAAACAAAAGATGCTGATGAATTCATGCAAAGCGTTCAAACCGACATCTTTTCAGACCGTGTTTATGTTTTTACACCTAAAGGCGAAGTTTATGAATTGCCTAAGGGGAGCATCCCATTAGATTTTGCTTATTTGATTCATTCGGAGGTGGGAGCACATTCTGTTGGTGCAAGAGTAAATGGAAAGCTAGTCCCACTTGATTATCAACTTAAAAATGGTGATGTCGTCGAGATGTTGACCCAGTCTAGTTCACGACCTTCTCGTGACTGGATCAATATCGTGAAAACATCACGTGCACGCAACAAAATCAGAAGATTTTTCCGAAATGCAGACCGTAGCGAGAATATTGAAAAGGGGAAAGATCTTATTGAAGGACTTTTGACCCAAAATGATCTCAGTCCTAAACTTTATATGGACAAAATACACGTTCAGAAAGTTTTGGATCACTTCAACTATCATAATTCTGATGAATTGTTCGCAGCAGTTGGCTTTGGTGAGCTCTCACCTCAAAATGTCACGAATCGCTTGACAGAAGACTTGCGCCGTCAGCAAGAAGATGAAAAGAAGCGTCAACTGACTGAAAAAATCATGAATGCGGGTCAGCAACGTGCTGCAACGCCTCCAGATTCGGAGCCTAATCAGGGAGGACATGAAACCCTGAAAGTTAAGCATGACAATGGCATCGTCATTCAAGGTGTGACTGATTTAATGTTGCGTCTGGCCAAGTGTTGCAACCCGGTTCCTGGAGATGAAATCGTTGGTTACGTAACAAAAGGGCGTGGTGTGACAGTTCATCGCGCTGATTGCCGCAACATCACGATGCAGGCTAAAAAGGATGGTCGTTTGATCGATGTTGCTTGGGAAAATGTCGGAACACAAGAGCAGGAACAAGATTACGATGCTTATCTTGAAGTTTATGGTTATAACCGCTCAGGATTGCTGACAGATGTGCTGAATGTTTTGAATGCACAATCCAAGAATATCAAGAATGTTTCTGGAAAAGTTGACAATAACAATATGGTTCGTATTTATGTGATGGCAAGCGTCAGAAATGCTAAGCATCTTGATCGCATTTTAGGCAGACTGAAAGATATTCCCAATGTTTATGAGGCAAAGAGGTCTGATAATTAATGAGAATCGTGATTCAAAGAGTTTCTTCAGCTCAGGTGACCGTTGAAAATAAAACAATTGCAGTAATTAAAAAAGGTTATCTTCTGTTAGTAGGGATTGAAAAATCAGATACAGCGGCAGTCGTTCGTCGGGCGGCTGAAAAAGTTGTCAAATTGCGCCTCTTTGAGGATGACTATGATAAAACAAATTTAAATTTGAAAGCTGT
>DICX01000033.1 GCA_002417825.1 Lactobacillus sp. UBA5815
CAAATTTAAATTTGAAAGCTGTCAATGGCGAAATATTAAGTGTCAGTCAATTTACGCTATTAGCAAAAACTGACAAAGGAAATCGACCTAGTTTTATTGAAGCGATGCCACCCAAGCCTGCTAACGAATTGTTTGAGCGCTTTAACCGCAATCTGCGCTTGGAAGGAATTCAAGTTTCATCTGGTCAATTTGGTGCACATATGCAAATTGAACTCACAAATGATGGTCCTTTCACGATTTTGCTTCATATAAAAGCAACAGATTAAAAGCTATTGACATTGTCTGGTGAAAACATTATTCTAAATAAGAATTATTGATGACGGAGATTGAGATTTGGCAGTGGTACTTAAGAGAGCATTCGTTAGCTGAAAGAATGTGGAAGCGCAAATCGTGACACCTTTAACAGATAATGATTCGTTTGGCGAGCGTTAATCGTAGCAAATAAAAGGTGGTACCGTGCTGCCAATTCCAGCGCCCTTGAATCTATTCAGGGGCGCTGTTTGTTTTCTCAAAAGGAGAAGAATTTTGATGAAAGTACAAAAACCTAAGGGAACCGTCGATATCATGCCGGACGTTTCTGGTCAGTGGGAAAAAGTAGAGCAAGTTGCTCGTCATTTCTTTTCTCGTGCAAATTATCATGAAATTCGTACACCGATTTTTGAAAATTATGACTTGTTTGCTAGATCAAGCGGTGAAAGTTCAGATGTCGTTGAAAAAGAAATGTACGATTTTGAGGATAAAGGTGGGCGTCATTTGGCATTGCGTCCAGAAGGAACGGCAGGTGTCGTTCGTGCCTATGTTGAAAATAAAATTTATGGGCCAAACTATGTAAAACCGTTCAATGTTTACTACATTGCACCCATGTTCCGGTACGAAAGACCACAAGCCGGGCGTCAACGTGAATTTCATCAGATTGGGGTAGAGAGTTTTGGTGCTGATAATGCTTTGACTGATGTTGAAACAATTGTTTTAGCGCATGATCTTTTGGCTGAATTAGGGGTTCAAAAATATGAATTGCATCTCAACTCGCTTGGAAATGATGCGGTCCGAAAAGCTTATCGGGATGCACTAGTGGCGTATTTTACACCACTTGTGAACCAGCTTTCTGAAGATTCTAAAAGACGATTAAAGACGAATCCTTTACGTATTTTGGATTCAAAAGAATCTCAAGATCAGGTACTTTTATTAAATGCACCTAAAATTATCGACTATTTGGATGAATCATCGAAACAAGATTTTGATCAAATTACAGCAATGCTGAGGCATCTCAATATTGACTATGTTTTGGATAATGACCTTGTTCGTGGCTTGGATTATTATACGGGCATCATTTTTGAATTCATGGTGGATGATCCGCGTTTGTGGCAGAATAAAACAACGATTTTAGGCGGTGGTCGTTATGATCGATTAGTTGAAGAATTTGGGGGGCCACAAACACCTGCTGTTGGTTTTGGTATCGGTGAAGAGAGACTGATGATGGTTTTGCAGGCACAAAATCCATCACTTTTTAAAGATAAAGGCATTGATTTCTTCATTACCAATATTGGTGATCAAACGGCTTTGGCAACGGTTAAACTGGCTCGTCAGTTGCGCCGCGAAGGATTTAAGACACAATATGATGTTGAACAGCGTAAACTGAAAGCGCAGTTTCGAAAAGCGGATCGTGTCAACGCACGTTTTGTCATCACATTAGGTGAAAAGGAACTTTCGACACAATCACTTTCAATTCGTCGATTGCAGGACGGCAAGACTTTTCAGCTTTCTTGGGATGATATCTCTGATGCTGAAAAAATCAATCAAACATTACAAGGATAGAGGGGTAAGATGGATAAACGAACAGATTATTGCGGTAATATCACGACAGCCTATTTAGATCAAAAGGTGACTTTATATGGTTGGGTTCAACGTGTTCGAAATTTGGGTCAATTGATTTTTATCGATTTACGCGATCGCGAAGGTATTGTTCAAGTAGTCGTCGATGCAGATTCTGGAAAAGACTTAATGCAAACTGCATCAGAACTGCATAGTGAATTCGTGATAGAAGTTAAAGGACATGTGGTCAAGCGGTCAAGCATCAACTCTGAAATGAAGACTGGTCAAGTGGAAGTTGACGCACAAGAAATCATTGTTTTAAACAAAGCAAAGAATCCGCCTTTTGAAATCAAAGACGACCTGGATGCAAGTGAACAAACACGATTGAAATATCGCTATCTGGATTTACGCCGTCGTACCCTTCAAAAAGCAATCATGACGCGAGCTAAAATTTTAAGTGCAACGCATGCCTTTTTCGATCATGAAGGTTTCATCAATATTGAAACGCCTGATCTTGGAAAATCAACCCCTGAAGGTGCTCGTGACTATTTAGTTCCTTCACGGATTTATCCAGGTAGTTTTTATGCATTACCTCAGTCACCACAGTTGTTCAAACAATTATTGATGGGGGCAGGCTTTGATCGCTATTATCAAATCGCACGTTGTTTTCGTGATGAAGACCTTCGTGGTGATCGGCAGCCTGAATTCACACAGATTGACATGGAAACTTCTTTCTTAGATGAAGTTCAAGTTCAAGAGATCACGGAGCGATTGTTGAAAAAAGTGATGAAAGATGTGCTTCATCGTGAGTTAACGTTGCCACTTCCGCGTATCACTTGGGATGATGCCATGAATTTTTATGGTAGTGATAAGCCAGATATGCGATTTGAAATGAAGATTCAAGATTTGACGACGCTTTTTAAAGATTCACCGTTCAAAGTCTTTCATCAAGCAGTTTTAGATGGTGGTTGTGTTAAGGCAATCGTTGTTCCCAATGGTAGTAAAGCATACTCACGCAAAAAGATTTCAGCCAAAGAAGACTATATCAAACGATTTCATGCAAAGGGCTTGGCTTGGCTTAAATTTGAAGATGGTCAGTTTAGTGGTCCAATTGCCAGATTTTTAGATGAAAAGACGCAGATACGCTTACGCCATCGACTTTTCTTAAAAGGCGATGAATTAATCTTATTCGTTGCAGATACATGGAAGGTTTGTGTTGATTCATTAGGTTGGCTACGTGAGACGGTTGCACAAGAAATGGGAATGATCGACTCATCAAGTTTTGCTTATACATGGGTGATTGATTGGCCATTGTTTGAATTTGACGAAGGCACTAATGAATGGATTGCTGCACATCATCCGTTTACGATGCCAGATGATGAAG
>DICX01000045.1 GCA_002417825.1 Lactobacillus sp. UBA5815
CTGTTAAGAGGACTTGAGCTTGCTTTTCCAAGTGCTGTGTTTCGATTTTTTGCTGGACGAATTTATACTGTTCTTGGCTTAGTGTGACCCCCGTCACTTTAAGCCCGTATTCTTTGGCTGCGGTTAACATCAATGTTCCCCAACCACAACCAATGTCAAGCAATGTTCTTCCCTTTTGAGGATTCAACTTTTGCAGGATATGATGAACTTTAGCGATTTGAGCTTGCGTCAAATCATTTTGATCAGGGCTGGTAAAATAAGCACAAGAATAAGTCAGCGTCTTATCTAACCATAATCGGTAGAAATCGTTACCTAAATCGTAATGGCTCTGAACATCGTGAGCACTTTGTTTTTCAGTATGCTTTTGTTTGGGTAGAAATTTTCGAAAACGATTGGAACGTATGAAGCTTTCACTACTGTGATATGCTGATGCAATCAATCTTTGAAGATCACCCTTGATTTCAAGCCGCTTATCCATGTAAGCTTCACCGAGTGCAAGTGATGCGTTTTGCTCAATGTCCTTGATTGCGATTTTTTGATGAAAGATCAAACTTGCCTGAGGTGCGCCATTTCCTAAAACGGTCGTACTACCATCCCAAAAAGTCACTTGAATTGGGAAATCAAATGAGTGACTTAAAAAAAAGCGATAAAACTGTTTTTCTAACATGATTTTCTTACCTCTTTCGATACATCAACGTGTTTTATTTTACACCCCTTTGTCAAAAGAAACTAAAAAAGTCGGTTGGCTACTGGTGAGATTAGCTTCAAAATCATTTCGCAATGTAGTGAAAGTCAGGATTTTGTTCTTTATCAAGATCATCCCATGCTTTTTCTAATTTCTGATATAAAACAGGTGTTGTTTCTTGATCGATCTTGCATTTTCTGGGTATGGTGATGGGTGAGCCAAAGCAGACTTCCAATGGCTGACGTTTGAGAAGTCCTCTGAAACGAAGGGGTCCTTGGTAGACGACTGGGACGAGGGGCTTTCCTGAAAGACGCGCAATGACGAGCGCACCACTTTTGAGCTGACTGGAATGCCTTGTTCCAGAAGGAAACATGATCAGTGAGAATTGGTCTTTTCGCAAGCCTTGCACTGGAATCTTAAGAACGCTAGGACCCGGATGAGCTCGGTTGACTGGAAAAGCATGTGCATGATTCAAAATGAAGCGTAAAATAGGATTCTTGAAAAGTTCTATTTTTGCCATAAACATGAATTCTGTAGGACTAGCGCCAAGTGCAAACAAAATGGGTTCCCACCAGGTACGATGTGGCGCAACTAAGATGTAATTTCCTTTTGGCAGTCTTTCGCGATGATGAACATGTAAATGACCATTTAACAGCCAAACGATGAATCGTGCAACGACACGAATGAATCGATAAAACATAAAATTTCCTCCCGTCTTTTTCGTTATTATAACAAAGCATTTGAAAGAAGTGAGTATGAATGACGATCATTAAAGGTACCGAACGAATCGATTATATTTATAGTGATCATTTAAAAGTCGTGCAAGATAAACAAGCTTTTGCCTTTTCATTAGATACATTGCTGCTTTCTGCATTTGCAAAAGAAAAGATCCATGATCGAGATCGGGTGGTCGATCTTTGTGCTGGCAATGGTGCAGCTAGTCTTTACATGTCATACTTTAATCAGGCACGTTATGATGCAGTTGAAGTTCAACCCGAAATTGCGGATCAAGCTGCTCGTTCTGTTGCGTTGAATCACTTAGAACAGCGTATACAAGTGCATCAAGCAGACGCCAAACAAGCTGCGGTTTTATTGGGAAAAGATCGTTTTGACACCGTCGTCGTCAATCCACCTTATTTTAAAGTTTCTGATGGTCATTTGCTGAATCCGGATCGAAAAAAAGCAATCGCACGTCATGAAATCTTAATCAATCTTGCGCAGATCATCTCTGTTTCGAGCCAGCTTTTGAAGATGAAAGGTCATTTTTTTATCGTTCATCGGCCAGAACGTTTGCCCGAAATTATCACGTGTTGTGCTGAAAATCAACTTAGTGTCAAAATGATTCAGCCATTCGTTTCGAAAAGAGGAGAGCCAAGTCAGTTGATCGTCGTTGAAGCAGTACGAAACGGCTCTGATGACGGCTTAGTTCTTCAAGATGCCATTTTAGTTCACGACGAACAGGGGCATTATACGCCGCGTATCATGAAAATGATTCGTGAAACAAAAACAGATCGAGAACCAACGGCGGCATACTATTTTTATGTGCTTCAGTGTCATGATGGCAGTTTTTATGGCGGCTTCACAACAGATTTATCGCATCGCGTTAAGATGCATAATCAGGGGAAAGGCGCCAAATATACGAAAACGCGGCGTCCGGTTCGCTTGATCTATCATGAACGTTTTACGACAAAACAAGAGGCATTGAAGCGTGAATATTGGTTTAAGCATCATACACGTGCTTGGAAAGAAACTTTTTTGAAAGCACATAAAATTGAGTTTGAATCGATCTAAAAGGATTGCAAGATAAGACTTTTTTTAGTATAGTAAATAAGTGTGTTTTTGCACATCAACTTACATCAAGAGCGATTAGTGCTTTGGTGCCGAACGGGTGGAGCACTAAAATGACCGCTTGAAAAGAATAACCAAAGGAGGACATATTTATGTCTGTTGTTACAATGAAACAATTATTGGAAGCCGGCGTTCATTTCGGCCATCAAACAAGAAGATGGGATCCGAAGATGAAGCCGTATATTTTTACGCAACGTAACGGTATTTATATCATCGACTTGCAAAAGACGATCAAGATGTTGGACGATGCTTATAATTACGTTAAGGCTGTTGCGGCAGACGGTGGCGTTTTCTTATTCGTTGGAACAAAGAAACAAGCTCAAGATTCAATTGCTGAAGAAGCAGCTCGCGCTGGTCAATATTATGTCGATCAACGTTGGTTGGGCGGTACGCTGACAAACTGGAAAACGATTCAAAGCCGCGTTAAGCGCCTGAAGCAACTAAAGACGATGGCAGAAGATGGGACTTTCGATGTTCTTCCTAAGAAGGAAGTTGCATTGTTGACTAAAGAAAAAGACAAACTTCAAAAATTCTTAGGCGGGATCGAAGATATGCCTAGAATTCCAGATGTTTTGTTCGTCGTTGACCCTAAAAAGGAAAAAATTGCAGTTCACGAAGCCAACATCTTGAACATTCCAGTTGTTGCGATGGTTGATACGAACACGGATCCAAGTCCGATCGATGTCATCATCCCAGCTAATGATGACGCGATTCGTGCGATTCGTTTGATTTCTGGAACATTAGCAGATGCCATCATCG
>DICX01000030.1:0-5531 GCA_002417825.1 Lactobacillus sp. UBA5815
CAATACGTTCAAGCACGTCGTGTTCGCGCTGAATCCGCCAAAACTGGAACCGTTGTTGGCACCTGCAGACGAGAAGGCGTAGAGAAACTCTGAAAAACCATGCGCACCGCTGTTGGTCAAACGGGTCAAAGTGCCTTTCATCATCGCCGGGACAGCGCTGGATGCCAGGATCGCTACAGGAGTCGCCAGACAGGCGATCACGGCCATCCGCATCTCGTATGGCCCGATTTTTTTGCCTAAGTATTCTGGTGTCCTGCCGACCATCAAACTGGCGATGAAGACGGTCAGCAAGATGAAACCGAGCATTCCATAAAGCCCTGAACCGACGCCGCCGAAGACGACTTCGCTCAACTGCATGAACGCCATCGGCAAAAGGCCGCCCAAGGCGCTGAAACTGTCTAGAGAAGCATTGGTCGCGCCAGAAGACGTTGCCGTCGTGATGATGCTCCAGACCGAAGAACCTGGAATTCCGATCCGCGTCTCTTTGCCTTCCATGGCAAGATTCCCAACATGAGCTAACGGGGTGCCATGTTGTTCGGCAAAGCCTTCGACGACGACTGCGATGATGAACAAGATCGCCATCGCGGAGAAGATCGCCCAGCCTTCTTTACGCTTTTTCAGCGTTTCGCCGAAACTGAAGCAAGCAGCCATCGGCAACAGGAGCATCGCGGTGGCTTCAATGAGGTTGGTCAGCGGTGTCGGGTTTTCGTATGGATTCGCTGAGTTGGCACCTAAAACCCCGCCACCGTTCGTTCCGAGCTGTTTGATCGCGACTTGAGAAGCCTGCGGGAAGAGCGGCAGGGTTTCTTTCGTCACGATCTTGGCGTCTTTGACGCGATGACCGTTCAGCGTGACCGTGTTCGTCTTGACGTTCACGGAAGCCCCATAGATCAGCTGATCGTGATGATCTATGGCGACCGGTTCAACGAGTTGGGCTGTCTTGTAACCGTTCGTTGTTTGCGGGACGCCGCTAGCCATCAGCATGATCGAGATGACGAAGCTCATCGGCAGCAGCACGTACAAGAGGATTTTGGTCAAGTCGCGCCAAAAGTTGCCGATATGTTTGGCATCTGTCCGTTTCAAGCCTCTGATCACAGCGAATAAGACGGCGAGTCCGACCGCTGCAGAAGCAAAGTTTTGCACCGTCAAACCCATGACTTGCGAGAAGTTGGACAGGGCTGATTCGCCAGAATAAGCCTGCCAGTTGGTGTTTGTCACGAAACTGACCGCGGTGTTGAACGCCAATGACCAAGAAAGGCCGGCAAAATGTTCAGGGTTGCCAGGCAAGATGTTTTGAAACTTCAAGATCAAGAACAAAACGATGAAACTGACGAGAGAGAACATCAACACGTTTTTCAAATAATTTTTCCAGTCCATCTCTTTTTCAGAGAGATGCAGCCAGCGATAGACTCTTTTTTCGATTGGCTTGATGATCCGCGTCATGAAATTGTCGCGATCGTCGATGAGCCTGCTGAGGTATTTCCCGATCGGGATCGCTAAAAGGGCTGGAACGATGAGATAAGGTAAGTATTGTATCCAAATTGGCATGTCAGGATTTTCCTTTCACTAAGACATAAATCAAGTAAGCTAACAAAAAGATCGTCAAGAGCGTTCCTAATATCAAAATCATTTTGATCACTTCCATTTTCAGATTCGACTTGGAAAAGGCTTGATTTGGAAAGCCTAAGCGAGACATCTTGTTTTCGTGATGACGATCAGGCTTTTCAACTTTTCGTGATTCATGTTAATGGAAGGCGTGTTAAAACGGTGTAAAGGTTTCAGGATCGGTGTAAAGCTTGCGTTAAAATTTTGATTTCATGGCTCGAAAGCTCGTCAAAACTGAAAAAAACGTCCACTGAGGGACGTTTTTTGATGGCACCGGATAAAGATGTGCGTTTGTCGGAAGCTCGAACATGAAAATTTTCATAGGCTGTTTTATCATGAAAACAAGCAGTTCGAAAAGTCAGAAAAGCGATGCGACAGACGCCGCGTTTTTTTTGACTCAGGATTGGCTAGGTCAGCAAAGCGGCTGATCAAAAACGTGGATTTGGCATGATAATGCTTTTTTTAAAAAAATCGGCTTTGATTCAAGCACGGCCGTGCCAAATCCAGCAAAACAGGAGGTTACCATGGAAGAGAAAAACACATTGTCACCTAAAACGGTGCTCATGATGGCCTTCACGACGGGTGTCGTCGTCGCCAACTTGAACTTCATTCAGCCGATCGAAGGGTTGATTGCCAACGACTTCAACATCTCGAAAGCATCAGTCGGCGTTTTGGCCATGCTGACGCAATTGGGTTATGCGTTTGGGCTGCTCTGCTCATCGTCCCGTTGGGGGATATCTTCGATCGCTACAAGCTGATCCAGTTCATGATGGTGATGTCGATCGTTGCGATGCTGTTAGCCTTCTTGTCGCCCAACGCTGGCATGTTCGCGGTTGCGGCGGCTCTGATCGGCATCACGTCGGTTGCCCCGCAGCTCATCATCCCGTATGCGGGCTTTTTGGCCCCAGCATTGCAGCGTGGTCGAGTGTTAGGAACCGTGCTCAGTGGACTTTTGACAGGAATCTTGCTGTCTCGGTCTTTCAGCGGACTGCTCGGCAGCATCATGCCTTGGCAACAGATCTACTTGATCGCCGCGATCATCGATGCGATCTTGCTGATCGTCGTGCACCGTGATCTGCCGAGAGATCCGCGTGGTCATCGGTATTTGAACTATTTCAGCGTCATTCGGTCGCTGCCAAGATTGCTCGTGACACAAAAACCTTTGCAAGGGGCAGCACTGAACGGCTTTTGTATGTTCGGCGTCTCCAACGTGATGTGGTCGACGTTAGCGTTTTATCTGGCTTCGCAATATCATTATGGCAGCAGTGTCGCAGGGTTATTGGGGTTGCTGGGGATCGCCGGTGTCTTGGCGGCGCCTTATATCGGGGACATGGTCGATCATCGGTCGCCGCGCTTGACGATCGGGCTGTCGATCGGTTTTTCGTCAGTCGCATTCTTGATTTTCTGGCTGATCGGTCATTGGCTGTTCGGACTGATCATCGGGATCATCCTGCTCGACCTTGGGACACAGTTCAGTCAAGTCTCGAATCAAGCGATTGTACAATCTTTGAGCCGGGAACTGAGCAGTCGGAACAATTCCGTCTTCATGTTCGGCTACTTCATGGGTGGCTCGATCGGAACGCTATCTGCGACTTGGGCTTGGAGTCGTGCCGGTTGGACGGGTGTCTGCCTGGTCGCCTTGGCTTTTTTGGTCGTGTCGCTGTTGGGCTCGCTGATCTTGAAAGCTCCGAAGGCACTGAACGTTGATTGAACGGTTCACGTGATGATAAAATTTAGATATAAAAAAACCTTCAGTTGGATTTTGGTCCAATCTGGGGGTTTTGTTTTGCTTGCAATATTATTAAAATATTTTTCCCTAATCATATTCTTAAAAACTTATTGTAAATACTATGTAATCATTTTATAATATGTGTGACAAGATTAACACTTTATTTGGAAATAAGTGAAAATCATGAATAATTTAATTAAATGGATGTGTTCAAATTGGCAAAGCAGCTTGGTAAGTTTCAATAACTTACACAGGCATTCAAAAATCTGCCAAGATATAAATTGGGGGTTGCAAGATTCAGAACATGTATACTATGACTAATGCGTATATTATAATTGATGCGTATATTACTGATAGCAAATTTCTAGCACTAAGTGCGGCAGTAATTGTTTCAGCTGATGCCCTTGTCATATTTCATGATATTATACAGAAAAATAACCATGGTAAATTACCAATTTACTATATTAAAAGAGCAAATCCAATTGGCAGAATATGCTTATATATACCTTTTATTTTGCTGATTATGAAAATAATATTCCCCATAACTAAAGGAGACCCATATACTGACCGAATATATAGCCTATCAGCTTTATTTCCTATAGTAGCTATACTAACTGGGGTGATTGAATTATTACTTGTACATATAGTAAAAAACAAGCAGTCTAAGAATATACGGTGAACGTGTTTGCACAAGCTAAAAAAGACCATGGTCACGTTTATGGCTAATAAAGTAAAAGTCTAATAGATAAAGGAAGCCTTGCGCTAACAAGACTTCCCATGTAAGCTGCTTCAAAGGCAGTGAAATTAGTTAATTAAACGATATTGTCGCTCTGTAACCGACCAAAGTTACGCAAGGCGGCTTTTTTATTTGTGGTGCTTGTCGATATAACTGAGCAGCACGATCAAAAACGTGCCAAACCGCAGCATCAACGAGAGTGTCTGGAAGATGCTCATTGACAAACCTTCCTGAAGATCATGCCATGTTCCCATGGACCTCACCTGGTAAAAGACAGTCGCCGTCAATGAAACTCAGTTATCGAAAATTGCAAAAATTGTTTAAAAAATAAGACAAAAAAAGAGCTGATTAAGTTCAGCTCTTTTAGTTTGTGACTTTGTACTTACGCAGTGTATACTTGGTATCAAAGGAGATGACATTATGGCTATCATTAGAGATAAAAAATTTGTCGGAAAAGTGAAAGCAAGAAAAGCAGGAAACTCAATTGCTTTGACTGCTCCTAAAAAGGCTGGAGTATCTGTTGGAGATGTTTACAACCTTACAGTAGACAATGATAAACTCATCTATGAAAAGGCCAATACCAATCCTTGGACCAACGGAGAACTGGATGATGTTGATTTTGATGAAGAACTGAGAATCGTTGGTACTCCTGACGAAAGATATGGTAAAGATATTGGTAGAGAGAAAGTAGATTGGTAATATGGCAGCACCTAAACAAGGCGACATCATTTTTATCGATGCTGAACCTCATTCTGGTAGAGAAGAAGGTGGGCACGACTCTATAAATGGCAACATTCAGCGACCGGAAGTTGTCATATCGTCTAATGCTTATAATGCTAAAACTGGACTAACAATCTCAATGCCGATAACCTCTAAAAACCGCAATAATAAAATCTTATATCTTCCATTCGTAGATGTGAAAAGCGGAATTAAAGGGAGTATTATCACTTGGCAAATGCGAAATTTTGATTTTGTGTCACGCCACGGAAAAATCGTCGGTCACGTATCCCCAGCAGTTTTAGACGAACTGCTAAAAAGAGCATTTGAAATTTTTTCGAAAAGATAGCATATTTCGAGTATGACGCTTCATCGCTTGCATAAAATGGCGACACATGTTCGCTGAAGCTGCCAGGAATCTGGTTTAAAACAGTCGAAAGCGAACAATAATCATGCTATAATATAAACGTAAAAAGGAAGACTTGCGCTAACAAGACTTCCCATGCAAGCCGCTTCAAAGACGGTGGCCTAGATTACAAAACTACATTGTCGCCCTGTAACCGACCAAAGTTACGCAGGGCGGCTTTTTTATTTGTGATGGTCGATATAGCTGAGTAGTGCAATTAAAAACGTGCCAAACAGCAATATCAACGAGAGTGTCTGGAAGACGCTCATTGACTGTGAAACCTTTCTGAAGATTATGCCATGTTCCCATAGACCTCACCTCGCAAGGGAAAAGACAGC
>DICX01000030.1:5619-9691 GCA_002417825.1 Lactobacillus sp. UBA5815
ACCTCGCAAGGGAAAAGACAGCCACCGCCCTTAAAACTTCTTGCTCAGTCTATTATACAGGCAATTTACTTCACGACCAAGTGCTCAAAAAATAAGTGTGAAAAATATGTACAGGAACTTATACATAGGAAGAAAATATTATGGATACGATTGTGAATCCAACGACTGCAAGAAAAAATTTGTCTCAGCTCATCAAAAATGTGAACCGGGACTCTCAACCTGTTGCTATTGAGGGGACTACTCCTGACAAAAGTACCGTTATGTTGAGCAAGGCAGATTGTGAATCGATACAGGAAACGCTTGAACTGTTTAAGAACGGACAGCTGCGAAATACTGTGGATAGACTAAATGATGACGAAATCGACATTGATAAAGCAATGACAGAAGTAGAAAATGAGTAAGGTCGAGTGGCACGTTTACATCAAGAGTGGTGCTGAGAAAGACTTAAAAAATTGTATAAAGCGACTAAATGATATAAGCGCTTCAAACTCATCGCCAGCATTTTAAAGAAAACCTCCAGTTGGATTTTGGCCCAATCTGGAGATTTTTGTTTTAACTGGGTGAATGAATCGATAATAAAATCATTTTGTAAAGAAACCGGAATCTACGTATTATGGTCCAGAAAAATGGCTTAACCAGGCAAATTTGATGATGTCGGTTAGTGATGATTTGCCCAAACAATTAAGCTTACGAGAATCGTATATAGATACTAACGGTGGTAATATTAGTTATGAAGTCAAAAAATACGGTTTAATTAATGAGGGAGTTAGGATGAACGGAGAATCTAGGGTAAAATATTGTCCAAGGTGCGGCAATTCAGTTGTAGTTGGAGAAAATTTTTGCAATCATTGCGGGGCAAAGCTGGAGATAACACAGCAACAGAATTCTGTATATGAACAGAAATCTAAGGCACAAGAACCGACGAAACAAGGAAACACAAATATTAAGCAACATTACGATAATATTAAGCCACAGAAAGCTAAAAAGCTCAATGAGATGCCAACTCGACATGTGTCAGAACAATCTAAGTCATTGAAGAATCATCACGGTAATATGTGGCTTTTTTTTCTAGTGGTAGTCTTGGGCCTGTTGTTCATTTTTAAACCGTGGATACCTAGGGGAGAGTCTGATCCAGAGACAGTAATGGGATGGTGCTATAAGAATGACCATAATATTTATACCTTGTCAGCCTATGGAGCACTTGATCAAGGTCTAACTCAAGGAAGAGATGCAGTTCAAGCCAGTAAGCAAAAGCCAAACATTATTTTATTAAAAAATACAAGCTCAAAAACATATGTATTCAAAGTAAACAATCACTATGTATATATCGCCAGAATCATTGACTTTGCGGATGACAGCCATTGGGAGCAGGCGGTTGGCATAGCTGAAGACAAGGACGGCAAAGTGTATCATCATGGACTCAGCATTTCAGAGATGAACTCAATTGACAGTAATTCAACCGAAGATACTGGATGGAATGATTTACAATTCGTGCGGAGTTTTAACGTTGATTAGGAAAATAATAATACGGAAGTAGCTGAATTTCTAGACAATGTATATCGCAAAAAGGAAAGTCTGAAGTATGCTGAATAATATCAGCTGATTTTTTATTGCGATAATAAATGCTTTAAAACAGTATTATTATATATGCTTAAGCAAGAAAACATTTTATTTATAATTGTAGAAAATGTACTGTAATTGATTTGTTATCTGCAAATTTGACAAAATATTTTGTAAAAAAATCATACATAAAAGTTGGTGGCATTTTCGGAAAACAAAATGAATTGGAGTGGACAAATTGATTTGTGAATATTGTGAGTTAGATAGCGAAATAAATTGTCTAGGTAGATATCTCATTGACAATAATCTTGGAACTGAATTTTTTGATATACAAAATAGTTATCTACGTTTAGGTAAACAAGTTTGTGATTCTTGTGGAAGTAAATTGAGTCCCAAAGAATATTTTTATGAAAATGAAAGTGAACTATTTAATAAATTAGGAAACATCACTGCAAAAACATTTTTAGATTTAAGATTATATGATGGTAGTGATGAAGATAATTTGTCTTGTGATATTGGTCACTACTTTTCCGAACTTGGAGAACATCCAGAAGTATTGCAAAATGCTGTAGCAAGTCCAATAACAATTGGTGATTTAATGGACGAACGCTTAGATTTCGTTCCTTGTTTGATATCCTATATTAAGCCAGCTATATTGTCTTATCTTAATGAGAATATCTTAAAAATTGATCTTGACCATGAATATCCTGCTGATAATAATACAAACGTATTAACTGCTGGAAGTAAAGATTTTACTAGTAGAAATTTTTACGGATTGGATCCTGCTGAAATTACATCTACAATAGATAACTTAGTATCATACGTTTATACAATTAGTGATGAGCAATTAACTCGCTTGGAAAACGATGAACTCAATGATAAGTATTTAGATCATAACGAAACCTACCAAAAATTAAGAGATGTATTCCTGAGATTATACAACAATAATTATGGGGTAACTGTTAATGATAAAAAGCTTTACCGTGCTAGACTGATGGATAATAGTGACATTAAAATATTGAATAAATGTGAGAAAAATTCACTTAAAAATAACGCATTAACCCCTCCTGTGGGAGTACCCTCTCAAGGTAGATGGAACTTTGGTGGTAAGCCGACGACTTTGTATGCTTCTGATAAGTGTAATCAGTTACCAAGAGAAATTGAAGCCGAAAATTCTGATAAAAAAGTAGTTATATTTAATTTAGAAACTAACAAAACACGTTTACTTATGCCTATTTCATTGCTTACAGATCAATCAAAATTATATAGTAGGCTTACTAATCGAGTTAATAAAAAAGATTCCAAAAAATATAAGCAACAATATGTTTTATCTAATTTAATTGGTAAAATTGTGTTGAATAGTCATTATGATGGAATTATATATGATGCCACAATTTATAAAGACATTAATAGCAAATACAATGATCGGCCTATGAATTATGCAATATTCAATTCAGATGTTAATAATTTGGATTGTTTTAACGATATAAATGTTAGCGGATTCTTTTGCTTATAGCGTAGGCATTAATGGATAACAATAACTTTTTTAATGGGCTGTACTTGTAAATCGTCTCTCGAGAATGTTGCTAAAATGCTCCTCGAAAAAAATATTTGTAATTTAGATATTGTGAACTATTTACTGCTTTTATTACTAAATGTCATCTGTTTTTTAGAAAAATTGTTGGACTGCTGTCCTAATTGTACTGATTTCTTGCTGGGATAAAATGACCACAACTTTTCCGTTTGATCGTTCTGTTGGGTCGACAGCACAGACATGTTGTAATAACGCTGTACCCTGGATTTCTCCCTTGTCTATTCTAATAAATAACGGCGATTTAACATACTTTTCTAGGGTGCGATATTTATCAGATGTATTGATTGGGACAACCAGTGCCGTATTAAAATAGCGATTATAGTGATCAGTGCTCACAACTAAGCGTGAGCGTTTTTTCTTAGTTTCAGTGCCCTTAGCTGAATCTAAGTTGATCCATAAAATAGCGCCTTGCTTTAATCTCATTAATCAAAGTCTTCACTTTCTACATCCTTACTCCAATCGACTTCTGTTGTACTGAGATTGCCGAACTTTTTTTCTTGTTCATCAACCAGTTGCCATAGATCAGGGTTACTGCGTACGATCGTGACTTTACCATTTGGCTCAATTTGCCATTCAATATTATCGGTAGAATCAACTTCTAAAAGATCGCGAACTATTTTGGGAATTGTGACTTGATGCTTACTAGTGATCTTTGAACTAACTTTAGTGACATTATTTGTACTCACAAGTATCACTCCTTACTTTTTCATTACGAAAACAATGGCATAATTTTTTATAAAGTCAAAAAAGAGCTCTTATCTCTTAGGCATGCGCATAGCTTGCATAAAAGGCTGGGTGACAAAGCGGCCTGAATATAAAAAAGAAAGCCTTGCGCTAACAAGACTTCCCATGCAAGCCGCTTCAAGGGCGGTGGCATATTACATTACGACATCAAGGTCGTCCCGTAACTCGCCAAAG
>DICX01000030.1:9722-21250 GCA_002417825.1 Lactobacillus sp. UBA5815
GGGCGGCTTTTTTATTTGTTCCTTTGGTCGATATAGTGGCGCGGTCAAAAACGTGCCAGCCCGCAATATCAACGATTGATCTTTTTGGTATGGATCAGTCGATCACGACTTTCATCCCATAAGGGATGTTTTCGTAAACCCATTTGGCATCGGCAACGCTCAAGTGGACACAACCGTGTGAAGACGGCTTTTTACCCAGATCTTTGGCGTCTGACTGGATGAACTTTTTGTTCACATCTGTTGGTGTCGAGTGAAAGAGGTATTCGCCATGGTGCAGCCATGAGCCCCAATAATAGGCACCTTCTTGTTCACTGGGACTGTAGAAATAACGGCCTCTTTCCGCTTGAATGTGATACGTGCCTTTTGGTGTTTTGCGCTCAGGCGTTTCAACGCCTGTCGACGCGTACATCGTGTAAAGGACGTGTTGATCGGCGCTCATCACGTAAACGCGCTGCTTTTTGAGCGATACGTGCAGCCACATTCCTTTTTTGACTTTAGGATAAGGTTTCGTCTCTGACGATTTGCGCCAATCGATCGGTTGGCGCATCACAGATTTTTTCTTGTGTCGTACAGCCTTTTTCTTCGTGTGCGGTGAAACAGCAGATGCCGCTTGTGAACTTGGAGGAACTGGTGTCGATTTCCAAAAAACAGTCACTGCGATGCCTGCCAATAAGAGAAGCAGGATGCCGATCAAGAGGTTTCGGATGTGTGAATTTAATTTCATCAGTCGCTTGCCTCCTTAATACATTTGCTACTTTGATCGATGATATGATTGCTTTCTATTATACGACTGTTATGTGCAATATTGTGTATTGAATATGAATAGAATCAAGCGTTTTTGAATCGCTTCTCATCGTTGAACTTAACGATGGGAGGCGATTTTTTGCTTCAATCTCAGCATAACTTATTTTTTAGGTTCATCCAGCATTTTGAGTGCTAAAGCCAGCATCGTCGTGAAACTGTCGTCGACGTTGAAGGACGGATCGGCGAACCAGCCCATCCAAATGTTCATGACGTCGCCGACGGTCAAATCGCGGATGAAACGGCTGGCGAGCAGCCGCTGGTGTTCATCGGTGAAGTGCGTGGCCAGCATCTGATCCAAAAGCTTTTTCAGGCGGTCGAACGCGGCAGTGACGTCGGGATAATCTTTTGACCGTGGTGTCGTGACGACGAACTGACTGAGTGCCTGGTTCTTGAAGCACAATTTCCGCAAGGCCATCGTGAAACTCAGCAAACCTTCAAGTCCCGCATGTCCGAAAGCTTCTGATTGTACGTATGTCACCGCATTATTGACTGATTTTGCGACGATCGCATAGCGCAGGTCTTTTAAATTGCCGAAATAGTTGTACAGCGCCTGCGAACTCGTGGCAAGATGCCGTGCGATGGTGGAGAACGTCAAAGGCTCTCCTTTTTCGATCATTTCGATACTGGCTTGGACGATTTTGTCTTTCGTTAAGTGCTGACGCTGCATAGAAGACCTCCGCTATTTTATTGACATTTACAACATGTAATTATATACTACAAACCGTAATTAAGCTAAAAACGATTGCTTCATCGATTTCGTGATCATGAAAGAAGGTTATCACGTGAATATTGCGTTATTAGGATTATTAGGGATCGTGATCGGGATGCTGACCATCTTGATGGGTGGCGGTGGCGGCGGCATCTATCTTGGCATTTTGACTGGTGTCGTCGGCTTGAAGACGGCCAGTGCCGCGTCGACTTCGCTTGTCACGAGCCTGCCACCTCTAATGATAGGCGCATGGAGCTATTATCGCCAAAAAAAGATCGACGTCAAGATCGGCAATCAAATGCTCATCACGGCGATCCCGTCTGTTATCGTTGGTGCTCTGGTTTCAGGAGACATTCCAGCGATGATCTACAAATGGCTGATCGGCTTGATCTTGCTTGCTTTAGGATTCAACATGCTGTTTAAAAAGGCATCGAAAGTTAAAAAAACACCACAAAACGATCGGTTGAAAGCGAACCTTTGCGGGGTTTTGGCGGGACTGATGGTCGGTGTTGCCGGGATGAGCGGCGGCAACGTCATCACAGCAGGGCTTTTCCTGTTGGGCTTGAAGGCTTTTGATGCGACAGCGACATCGACTTACGTTTTGGTCTTCATGTCAGCGGTCGGGATGTTGTTTCACATCGCTGGCGGATCAGTCGACTGGCAGGCAGGGATTCCTTTGATGGTTGGTGCGACCGTTGGTGCCTTGATCGCGCCGAGGTTAGCAGCTTATTTGATGAAAACTCAATTTGAGTATTACATGAAACCGATCATCGGTGTCGTTTTAGTCTTGTTGGGCGCTAAATCGTTGATGTAACACAGCTTCTTTTACTTATTATACTATTCGTGGACATACTTTAATAAAAAAGTTTGATTGAACAAGCAAAAATTTTGCAAAATCACTAGGTCGCCCTTTAGAATGAAAGAGTACTAAATAAAGTTTAGTTAGATTCAAATCTAACCAGAATGAAAGGGATTTTGAGATTATGAAGAAATTAGATAGCAACAAATTAACTGCAGATCAACAAAAGTTTTTCAACGATAAATTGGCTTACATTTCAACCGTTGATAGTGAAGGTAATCCACAAGTTGGTCCTAAGGGATCATTACACGTTTTGGACGAGAGCCACTTGGTATACGTTGAAGTGACCTTTGCACATGCTTTTGACAACATCAAGGCTGGCAGCAAAGTTGCTGTAGTCGTTGCCGATGTGCCTAGCCACACCGCTTTGAGAGCTATCGGCACCCCTCATATTCAAGAAGATGGCGACTTTGCTGACAAGCAACGTGCTGAATCTGGCAAGAAGAGCGGTACAGTCGTCGTGATCGACGTCGAAGAACTCTTTGCTTAATCGGTGACTTAAAATCGTGACGTCCCAAATTTTCTGATAGATGATGAAAATTATCATCTTGATGGTTTGCTGACGAACGTCTTGGAGCATGATCCTGATCGAATGATCGAGGTCATGCTTTTTTGCTGCCATTCAGGTACACTGTGGTCATATCAAAACTTATCTGAACTGAGGAGGAAAAAGCAATCATGCGGGCAAGAGTACTGATCTACAATCCAACACTTGGTGCGCTTTTGTTGATCCATCGCAATAAAAATGATCGGGACTATTGGGTGATTCCCGGTGGCGGCGCGCAAGGCAGCGAAACACCGATTCAAACGGCACAGCGGGAAATCAAAGAAGAACTGGATTTGACGCTCATGGCTGATAAGATGACGCCTATGTTCGCGATCGATGAAGACGAAAAGCAAGTCGTCTTTTGGACAGAAACGCAATTTTCGAAGACACCTGTGATTCACGGGGAAGAAGTCGCACGCTCAGGGCGCACTAATCGATACCAGCCTGCATGGGTCGCACTGGGGAAAATCGAGACGATCGATTTGATGCCAGCGGAAGCGAAAAGCCAATTATTGCGTGATTTAAATCAGCTTGAGTCATAAAGTTCAACCACTTTAGATCGTTGTTCGGTTAAAAAAGAATAGCTGTAAATTTTAAAAAAAGTTTGACGTCGTCATTATGATGTGATATAAATAATCACAGCATAACGAAAGGGGATGATTCGATGCCGACACAGTTGATGTCGATCAAAGATATTGCCAGACCAACACTAGTCTGTTCATCTGACGAGATCATACATGTTGCAGTCGTGACTGAACGTAATCTTTTGACTGTTCAATCATCAGGCTTCAAGGACTTGAGCAATCCCCAAGTCATGCAAGGCAGTGCGATTCAACAAAGAACGAATTAGAACCAAAACTTGATGAAGATCAGGTTTTTATTTAGCATTATGATGTGATAAAAAAAGTAACATCATGAAAAAGGAGTATGCAAGATGAGTAAGATTACAGCAGGACAAGCATTAGCACGCGTATTGATCGATTGGGACATCGATCATGTTTATGGCATCACGGCAGATTCGATCAACAATACCGTTGATGGTTTTTACCAAGAGAAAGATCGATTGAAGTACATTCAAGTTCGGCATGAAGAGGTGGGCGCGCTTGCGGCCGCTGCTGACGCTAAACTAACAGGAAAGATCGGTGTCAGCTTTGGCTCTGCCGGCCCTGGCGGTGTTCATCTTTTGAATGGTTTGTATGATGCTAAGATGGATCACGTGCCCGTTTTGGCTTTGGTCGGGCAGACTGCAACATCGATCATGAATACTAATTTCTTTCAGGAATTGAATCAAGATCCGATTTTCGCCGACGTTGCTGAATTCCACAAACAAGTGACGACAGCAGAGCAGATCCCGCATGTCGTCGACGAAGCGATTCGTTCTGCTTATGCCACACGGTCCGTTTCAGTCGTGATCATTCCGGATGATCTTTCTGGACAAGAAATCACGTTTGACGGTTTCAAGACGAAGCCAATCAAGTCAGTTTCTCAAGTCGTTGAACCAAAAGTCGAAGACGTGACACGTGTGGTCGCTGCCCTTCGAAAAGCCAAGCATCCTGTTTTGTGGATCGGAAAAGGCGCTCGTGATGCACGGCAAGAAGTCATCGATGTTTCTGAAAAATTCAGCATGCCGGTTTTGTCGACAGCACCTGCAACAGGAATCATGCCAACAGATCATCCTAACTTCATGGGCTCTCGTGGCCGTTTAGGGACTAAGCCGGCATTCGAAGTCTCACAGGCTGCAGACTTGGTGCTGTTCGTCGGAACGAATTTCCCGTTTGCACGGTATCTGCCGCAAGGCATCGAGTTCATCCAGGTCAACAACAATCTGGCTGATTTGGGAAAGCAGCATGATGCAGATATCACGGTTTTGGCAGATGCCAAGCGTTTTTTCCAAGAACTGTTGAAGTCTGATTTGACGATCGAACCAACCAAGTTCTTGAAGGCAGCACAAATCGACAAGAAAAATTGGGACAAGTGGTTGAAGTCACTTGCAGCTGATGATAAAGACGGCTTGAGCGCAGAAGGCGTCATTCAAGGCATCAAAGAGAATGCAACAGATGATGCTGTCTTTGGTCTAGACGTCGGCAACAATACAGAATGGGCTATCCGCCAATTGCCGCTGAACAAGAAACAGACTTTCACGATGTCGGCTTGGTATGGCACGATGGGCTTTGGCTTGCCAGCAGGATTAGCCGCAAAACTGGATTATCCAAAGCAGCAAGTTTGGAGCATCTCAGGTGATGGCGGTTATGCGATGGTGATGCCAGACCTGTTGACTGAGGTGAAGTACCACTTGCCAGTCATCAACGTTGTCTTGGAAAACAAGTCGTTTGGCTTCATTCAGCACGAAAAGATCGTTGCCAATCAGGCATTATATGGCATCGACTTGCTAGGTGCCGATTCGGCCAAGGTTGCTGAGGACATGGGCGGTATCGGCTTTAAGGTCACTAACCTCAAAGAATTGAAGCAGGCATTCCATGAAATCGCCGAATTACAACGTAAAGGCAACCAATTACCGATCGTGATCGATGCTAAGATCAAGAACGTCGATCCAGTCGACACGAGCTTCATGCCTATCGATCCAGAAAACTTCGACGCTGCAACGATCAGTCAATACCGCAAGCAATATGCCCTCAGTGAGACTGACCAACCTGCATTCAGCGATTTGTTGAAGAAACTGTAAAAATTAAAAAATACGCACTAACAAAAAATTTAGATGTCCTTTTTCAAAGAGAGGCTGACCGAAAGTGGTCAGTCTTTTTTTATGGAATGGGATAATGCGCAGGTGGTGATTGAAGTGAAAAGCTTGATTTGACGGCGTTTCAGACGAAGTAAAACGAGTTAAAATGGGTAGAAATTGCTTGGTTCCCTGCCCAGATTCTACCGACAAAAAAGAACCAGTTCGGAGTGAATCTGGTCTGACTTTTATAATCGGAATAGCTATTGTTCGTGGTAAAATTTAGAGAGCTAATCTTGGATAAAATCATAATAGAAAGTTGTATGAAAGCAGTTTCCATCTCATATTTGCGCTCAGAAGCAAATGACGAAAAACTTGACCGTCTTATTCAATTATTGGAAGAAAGCGGAATTCATGTTGTCATTGATGATCGTGATCTAGAAATTGGAGATGACTTACCACTGTTTATGGAAAATAATCTCGTTGAATCGGACTATATTATTGTGATTCTTACTGTTGAAGGGCCACATTATGTGATCACGCATGGCTTCACGAAGAAGACCCAGAAGACGCCGTTGTCTGAGCTTAATCATGCCAAAGAACTCAGGACAGAATATTACGATAATTTGGGAGGTAAGTAACATGGCAAAGAATATTCTTTTTGACGATTATCTCGCTGAACAACTTAAAGACCCTGAATTCAAGGCAGGCTTTGATGCCGAATCTGCCAAACTTGAGAGTGCGGTGGCGTTGATGAACGAGCGTGAGCGCGCTGGTTTGACTCAACGAGAACTAGCAGAGCGGGCAAATGTTCCGCAATCAACGATTGCACGGATTGAGCGTGGCCAGAACACCAGCTTTGACACGATGAGCAAGATTGCCTTTGCACTGGGGAAAAAAATCAAAGTTGAATTCACTTAAAATATAGAGATGTTCCAATGTTTGTAAGCGTCAGTTTTCGGAATTTTCGAAACTGGCGTTTTTCTTAATATAGTTTCGGGGATCACAGAAACAGGCAAGAGGCGGCCATTAGGTCGTCTTTTTGTCTACTTCACTTAGTCGCTTTATCAACTTTGCCTGTATCTTTTCTTCTTTGAATCCCACAGAACTATAAAGGGTGTGTGCTAGTTCGTTCGAGCCCTGTATTCAGTCGTAGTAAGTCAATTTCCTTCGATTGAACTTTCTGAAATAATTTAGAACCAATACCCCCTGTCGTTGAAACTTAGAATTTATAGCCGCGCCCAACTCCCCGTCAAAACGTCGGCTGAGGTTTAGTAGTGATGTGAATTAGCGTCGCTGAAGATACGCTTGAATAGCGTAGTGGCTGACGCTATTGAAGTCGATCAAATAAAGCAGTCGTTAAAGTGCGCATATCGTTCGGATTTGCTTTATGATAAGTTTTAGAAGGAATACGAATGTGTTGAATGTGTTGAGGAGGCAAAGATCACATGACGTTAAAAGAAATGATGAGTCAAAGACATGTCGTCAAAAAGTACACAGATCAAGATTTGAGCCCGGAAGCGCAACAAGAAGTTTCAAAGCGGATCGATGACTTGAACCAGAAATTCAACTTGTCGATGAGTTTAAAAGTCAATGATGACAATGGCCTCAGCAGTTTGGCTAAACATTTTATGTCTAAAAACGCGACAAATTATATCATTTTGGCAAGCAAGCAAAAAAGTGACGAAGCTGACGAAGCATTGGGCTATGCTGCGGCGGATCTCATGCTTTATGTGCAAAGTATCGGGTTGAATTCATGGTTCATCGGTGGGACTTATAATCACAAACTGGGACAGGCGGAACACCTCGTTGTTAGAAGCATCGTCGTGATCGGTCACGGTCAAACGAGTGGCGCACCGCATCGTTCAAAGTCGCTCTCAGACGTCAGTGATTATCAACAGAAGAGTTACCCCGAATGGTACAAGCAGGGAATCGAAGCCGCACTTTTGGCACCAACGGCGATGAACCGGCAAAAATTTCATTTTGCATTCAATGATGGGAAGCCTAAGCTAACGGTAGCGCCTGGTTCATTTGCCATGATTGAAAGAGGCCTTTTGAAATATCATTTTGAGTTGGGATCTGGCCGCCATTTAAATGAGTAACGCGCATAGATACTCATTAAAATAACCGCTGACTTGTTAAAAGCCAACGGCTATTTTTTTGCTTGAATTTGCACTCGCCGTATTGAGATTCAGAAAAGAATGAACCACTTTTCAAATTCAAATGAAGAAAGAAACAGCAGTGGTTAAAAAGGTTACCACAGTTGCAAGAAGCAAAAACGCGAAGATGAGTTTGCCAACAAGGTGGTAAGGATTGATGGTGACGCCATAGCCGAATCCTTTGGGCACGAACAGCGGAATATCAGCCTTGTTGGGATAATCTCGATATTCGCGATAGATGAGTTTTAAAAAGTTTTCAGTCGATGCAAGCAGTGCGGAAAGCCAGCAGGCAGATAAAAAGCGTCAGAGCTTTGACCATAGTGGGGTCGTGACGGATGAATCGCGTTGCTGACGCGGCAACGATCAACAAGATCGTTAAGATTGAAAACATCCAGGCATATTTTTTGTTGGCTCTTTTGACGTTGATCAGCCGATAATCGGCTTCGACTTTTTTCATCAGGTTTTGATCGCCTTTCATGATATCGAGTGAAAAATCGTAATAATTGCTCAGTTTGATCAAAGTGGGGACGTCAGGAAAATTTTTCCCGTTTTCCCAGTTGGAAAGGGTTTGCCGGGAAACGTATAAATCGTCTGCCACTTGCTGCTGCGTTTTTTCCAACTTTTTTCTTTCTTGAATCAAGATCTTGGCTAAGTCCATGAACTTCACGCTTCCTTTAACGATTGGATTGCTTTCAAATTAGCCAAAAATGACGAAAAAGTCTAGCAAATCTTTCTGGCATTCGCGTCTCACTGGGGAAAACAGCCGCTTTGCCGATCGTAAAAACTTCATAGCTTGTCTTGAAAGATCAAAAAGACTAAGCTGTTTTCACAAAATGATTTTTTGAATTTGCGACGCTGATCGGGTAAAGGAGGACAGCTATCATGAGTTCATTGGAATATTTGCGGAAAGTGACGTTGGGAAAAATCGAGACCGATCCTGAAATCAAACTCGTGCCATACGATCCTGAATGGCCAGTTTATTTTGAAGAAGAACGGCAGCGGATCGTCAAAGCTTTAGGCAAGATGGCACTTTGCGTCGAACATGTCGGTTCGACGTCGATCGCTGGCCTATCTGCCAAACCGATCATCGATATTTTATTGATCGTTCCCGACACGACGAATGAAGCGGCTTATGTGCCGCAATTGGAGGCGGCAGGTTACCGTTTGCGGATCAGAGAACCTGAATGGCATCAGCATCGCATGTTTTACGGCAGTGCACATCGCCTGCATTGCCACGTTTTCAGTCAAGGCGACTCGGAAGCCCAGCAGATGCTGTTGTTTCGAGATTGGTTGCGGATCGATGAGGCTGATAGGCGTAAATACCAAGAAACCAAAGAAACCTTAGCGAAAAAATCATGGGCGACGAGGCAGGATTATGCCGATGCGAAAGGGCCTGTGATCACAGAAATCAAAGCGCATGCGGCAGCTTATTTCGCCAAAACGAGTCAATAAAAAATAGCCTAGCAGCTGCTAGGCTATTTTGATCTTGTTTGATTATTTGCCAAGTTTTTCCAATATCGCGTGGTTGAAGGCGTCCAAATCATCTGGTGTCCGGCTGGTGACCAAGTTGTGGTCAACAACGACCGGCTGGTCCTTCACGATCGCACCTGCATAATACAAATCTGGACGGACAGTCGTGTAAGCCGTCAAAGTCCGGCCTTTAGCCAAACCAGTTTGAATAAACAATTGCGGGCCATGGCAAATCGCGAAAACGGGTTTGTCGCTGAGCAAAAAGGCCTTCACGAAGTCAACGAAGCGCTCGTCTGCACGCAATTGATCAGGGGAAAAACCGCCTGGAATCAAAAGGCCGTCGAAATCATCTGGCGAAGCGTCGTCGATTCCTTTATCAGCTGTGATGGCGACGCCGTGCTTGCCACGAATCTGATTGCCAGCTTTTTTCTCGATGACGGTCACCTCATGTCCTGCTTTTTTGAGTGCTTCGACAGGTGACGTGTATTCGACGTCTTCAACATCGTTTGTCACGATAACTGCAATTTTACGCATTGTTTTGACTCCTTTCTTGTCTTACTATGATATCTATTTTATACTTAAAAATAGTTATTGCCAATCACGCATTTTGAAGTGCGTTTTTTTGATGGGAGACTAAAATGACGGACGTGATTCGAAAAGAGGTCAAAAAACGGTTGGAAAACGGCGATTACAGCTGTGCCAAAGAATTAACGTTATCGATGTTCAGTGGCAAGTGGAAGATCGTGATCCTGTTTCATTTGGGGACAGATGGAGCCTATCGGTTCAATCAATTGATGAAATTACTGCCTAAAGTAACCCATAAAGTGTTGACGAATCAATTACGTGAAATGGAAGAAGATCAGCTGATCACACGAACGGTCATTCCTGGGCCACGACGACAGGTAAGTTATGCGATAACGGACATCGGTCGTTCACTCATGCCGATCATCGAACAAATGTACCAATGGGGCGAAAAGCGAATCCAATCCCTTCATCTTCAGCCTAAATTCAGTATCGATCGTGAAGTCGCAGAAAAGATCAAAAAATGATGATTCGGCTGCTTTTTAAAAAACATTCAGCCGGCGGTTTCAAAAGTGATAAACTATATCCGTAGTGCCAATTTTTTGGCCGAAAAAATCATAACGGGGGTTGCTTCCGAAACGCCCCGATAAAAACAATGAGGAGATAATGTTCATGTTGCGTAAACTTGCACAGAGCAAATGGTTTGACCTATTAGGTGTTGCGATCGTCGTCGGGATCTCGATCGGCAGCGGCTATCTGACGGAAATGTTGTCGAACGTGACGCATTGGGGTCCATGGACGGCTTTCGTGCCGTTCGGTGTGATTTCGATCATCAATTCGATCTTGTCGATCTATTCGACACGGCTGACCGGGCGGATGGAAAATCTTGGAAACGTGATCGGGATCATCAACGTCGTCCTTTCTGGGACGATCGATTATATCCTGGGGAACAAAGCCGCTATCATCACGTATCCAGTGACGTTCATCATTTACACGTTCGCAATCAACAAGTGGATGAAGACTGAAAAGTACAAGGCGAGCCGACCGCTCACCGGCAAGAAAAAATGGCTCACGATGGTCACGATCCTCGTTCTTAGTTTTGCCTTTTCGTTTGGAACGAACTTGATCGGCTGGTCTGATGGCTATAAACAGCTGCTCTTCTGGATCGTCGTCGTTGCCTTTGCGTTGTCGCTGACCGCGAACGTGTTGAACGCAATGAAACTGACCGTGCAATGGCAATATTGGTTCATCTATGATTTCGTGCAATTGCTCAAAGCCATCGTGCAAGGCAATTTTGCCAATACTGGAAAATATATCTATTACATCATCAATTCGATCGCTGCACTGTACTTTTGGAAAAAACCTATTTTGAACCAAAAAACAGCGTGACCACATCAAGCTAAAAAAATAAACTGCATCACTGATTTCAGCCGATGCGGTTTTTTAGTGCACTTTTTCAAGATTTGACAGGATCCACCTTAATCAGTCTCATCAATATCAGAAGCTGAATCATGGTGTTTGATTCGATCCTTGGTTTATTTATAGACGACCTTGTCTTCGCGTTTTCCGATTCCGATAATATCGATCACAGGTTTAAAAGTTGGATTTTTGCGAAATATTATTCTGAGACCTAAATCACGATGTTTGATTTCGCGACAGCTCGCTAAATCACCACTTAGTGGTTTGCCAGCTTGCATCCCTTGAACTTTGATTCGCTTCAGACCTTTATTGACGACTCTAAGCTGTGAGCCATCAAGATGCTGCTTTTCTTTTTCAGCTTG
>DICX01000054.1 GCA_002417825.1 Lactobacillus sp. UBA5815
AATGAACATCCAGTTCACCATAGATTCGTTTGAACTCCTTTAAAGAAGCATCCCGGAACCAACGCCACAGATACAAAGCTTCTTTGTCGCCACTCTCTAACTTTTTGAACCAAGCACGTCCTTGTGCATCTAAACTGGGATCTTGTTCTGCTTTTTGATGGAATTCAACGTAATACTTGACCAAAGTATTGATTGGATCACGTTTGACGGCTTCTTCATCCCCCCAAGTCTTATAGGCATAGATCAATTTTCCAAATTGCGTGCCCCAATCGCCTAAATAGTTGATCTTGATCGGCGTATAGCCTACTTTGGTTAAAATATTAGCGATGGCGTTGCCGATCACTGTTGACCTAAGATGCCCCATCGACATAGGTTTGGCGATGTTCGGGCTGGACATATCGATCGGTACGTTGCCACTGCCGATATGCTGCGTGCCATAAGCGGTTTGTTGAGTCAAGACTTCGTGCAGTGTTTCAGAGACCAAGCGATCGTGAGCAATCAAAAAGTTGACATAAGGGCCTACCGCTTGAATTTGCGAAAATGCAGGATCAGATAGTTTTTCCGCAAGATCACGTGCGATCACGACAGGACTTTTATGTTCGATTTTTGCTAATGCGAAAGCAGGAAACGCATAATCACCTAACTTGGCATTCTTTGGACGCTCGATCAGTGATGCAATCTGTTCTTCAGATAACGCGACATGCGCCTGCAAATCTGTAATGACTCGTTGTTTAAAATTCATTGAAAACACCCCATTTTTTCCATTTAAAAAGTCTCTTCCAACTTTATTGAGTTGAAAGAGACGAGAATTTCCCGCGGTACCACTCTTCTTGATGATTTCATCCGCTTTGATCTTCAATTGAAAACTAGACACGCTTTTGCCACAAGACCTGCCCATCTCACACCAACACGGACTCGCTGAATGATCATAACGTGGTTACTACTTCTAATCTTTTATATTATTATAGCAAGAAAAAGCTGCCACCTCAAGGGATTCAAGTTCATTCAAACAAGTACCAAGTATTTCAAAAAATTTGCCATAAAACATGTGTATCTTGATCGCCGATTTGATAGAAATTATAAAAATATTTTTTTGTTAATACTTTGTGATAAAGTTTAATTAATTCGAAATTTAAAAATCAGAAATCGAGAGATCACTATGACCCACATAATTAAAATCAACTTCAACTGGATGTGTCATCATCTGCCCAAATATTTGATGCTCGCCGTCCTCATATTATCCATTTCAAGTTCGTTTGAAGGCGTCATCAATGGCTATGTGCTTGGACAAATGACCAACATCGACCTGCACCGTCCAAGCGCGATTACTTTATTCTTGTCGTTCGTGGCAATTGCTTATATCACGACTTACCTTTCTGCTTATCTTTTTTTAATCGTCAAACAAAAATGTATTCGGCTTTTGAATCAAGAAGTCAAAACACTTTTTTTCAAAGCAGATTTTTTGTCAAAAGAAGCAACACGCACAGATGCTTCTGATATTATCAATAAGGTCACGAATGTTTCCAATCAAATTCAGCAGCAATACTTTCAACCGTTCTTTTATTTGATTCAAACGCTGATGACGATCATTTCTACGACGATCGTCGTTTTAAAAACCAACTGGTTTCTAGGCATCATTTATGTCTTGCTTTCTACATTGAGTCTATTACCGAATCATTTTGGCAGAAAAATCATGAACACTCGAACCATGAAATGGAGTACTGCCAACGGTCATTTGGTTCACATCATGAAAGACATCTTTCAGGGCAAGAATGAGATCAAAAGATTCGGTTTCAGTAGCCTATTTTTCAAACAGTTCACCTCAAGCTTGAAGCATACAGAACAGCGTTACCTTCAAATGAATCAGGCACAATTCACCGTTCAATTCTTAACTTGGATCTGTGCGGTGATATCTGATTTAGTTCCAATGGGAATCGGTTTGTTCATGGCTGCCAATCATCTTTTCGGCGTCGAAATCGGGACGATCGTGACGCTTTCACTGACAGCAGACCACATCATCAGCGGCATCAGAGAATTTGCAAGCTATCAAACACAGATCACAAGCACCGCAAGCCTGCGCGAGATCAGTCTTCCTTTGATTCAAAATCAAAAAACACACCATGAAAACACACCGATTCAAGAAACCAAAACTGATCAACTAAATCTTCAAAACGTAGGATTATCTCGACAAGGTAAAGTGATTTTTCAAGGAATCAATCTTGATTTGCATGACCATCAAAAAGTAATGATCACGGGACCTTCTGGTGTAGGTAAATCAACGCTGCTTGAGCTTGTCTCAGGACAGCTCAAACCTGATACCGGAAAAATCACGTTTGATCATCGAAACGTTCAATCACAAGACGCCATCTTGATTTCCCAAAGTGCTTGGATCTTCAATGCAAGCGTGAGAGAAAACCTGACGCTTTACGAGAACTTTAGTGATGATATCCTGATGGCCGCACTGCAAAGAGTTCAACTCGATCGCGAATTAGGTGAAAAGCCACTAGATTGCCAGCTTGAAAGCGGCGCAACCAATCTATCCGGTGGACAAGCCCAGCGTCTTGCCATTGCCCGTGGGTTGATCAGACAAAAGAAATTATTTTTACTCGATGAGATCACTTCTAGTCTAGATTCCGAAAACGCGACACAAATCAGGCGCTTTATTTACAGCCTGCCGATCATGGTCATTGAAGTCGCACATCAATTGGACACCGGCTTAGCGCAAAATTATCACGTTCAGATTCTGAATTTAACCCCAACTGGGTTAAGACCACTTCATATTCAAAATTTGAATGAGTAAAAAGAGGAGTCTTGAATGATAAGGCACCTTTTTTGCGCTAATAAAATATATGTACTAATTATTTTATTTTTTAAAAATTTGCACATAAAAATAGGCTTCAGGACTTTCCTGAAGCTTATTTCAATTGAAATATGATTCAGGCACATCTTCAGCCGTATTGAATTTACGCAAAAAAAAGAAGCTTTGATTATGCAAAGCTTCTTTTTTATGCCCCGAACAGGAGTCGAACCTGCACTCAGTTGCCTGAACAGCGACCTGAACGCTGCGCGTCTGCCAATTCCGCCATCGGGGCGTCATACTCACTCAGAGCACAACATCTATCATACCAAATTTCTGTTAAAATAAAAGTGTTTCATGGAAAAAGTTTATCATCCAGGAGTACAAAATGACTGAAATCAAAAGCCAAATCTTATCACAAGTCATTCAGCAGCGATCCCAAATCTCCCACAAGGGAAACTACGGCCACATCTTATTGATCGGCGGTAGCGTCAATTACGGCGGTGCGATCATCATGGCAACAGAAGGCGCCATAAATGCCGGCAGCGGCTTGATTTGTGTGGCGACGCATTCACTCAATTTAGCTGCACTTCATGCCAGAGATCCAGAAGCCATGTTTTTAGATTGGCGTGACAGGCATCTTTCTTCTTGGATTACCAAAGTAGACGTTATCGTCTGTGGTCCAGGACTCGGAACGGATGATTTTGCCAAGCACCTTTTAAAAACGGTTTGTACTGCCGTTACTGCCAAACAAACGCTCGTTTTAGATGCCAGTGCTTTAGATCTGATTGGAAATGACCCGTCATTGCTTCAAAAGACAACGGCGGATCGCGTGATTTTGACCCCCCATCAGATGGAATGGCAGCGACTCAGCCGTATCCGCATCCCTTTTCAAAGCGACTCAGCAAATCAAAACGCTTTGAATCAATTATTGCCGAACGGCAATGGCATCCTAGTTTTAAAATCCCATCGAACACATTTATACGATCAACACCAACATGTTTTGATCAATCCATTGGGCAATCCAGGAATGGCCACGGGTGGCACCGGAGACACGCTTTCTGGCATCATTGGCAGTTTCTGCGGGCAATTTGGAAACAGTCTGCAAAGCGTTGCTGCTGCAGTTTATCTTCATTCTATGGCAGCAGACCTGATTTTTAAAACCGATTATGTCGTGCGTCCCACAAAGCTTAGTGCCTGTCTGCCGAAACTAATGAAAGAAAATGAAAATCAAGAGATCGGAAAAAATGATTCTGATCGAACATAGGATATGAACGCATGTCGATTAGATATTTTTTCAAAGCGATTCTGCCAAGATTTTTTCCAAAATAGTTGCGACACCATCATGATCATTGTCGTCAGTGACCACATTGGCCTGTGCTTTGACTTCTGGAATCGCATTCCCCATCGCAACCCCATAGCCTGAAAAGCGAATCATGCTCAAATCATTTTCTTGATCGCCAATTGCAGCCACATTCTGGGGAGTCAACTGTAGGATTTGGCATAGTTGCTCAAGTGCAACACCTTTATTCACTTCTTTGGCGTTGACTTCAAGATAATATGGCGCACTCTTTGCAAAAACCAAGTCTGATTTGAGGGCATCAAAGGGCTTTTTGTCTTCCATGGCCTGATCTAAAACATCCGGTTCATCGATGAACATTGCTTTCATGATCTTGATCGATTTCATTTCCTCAGGCGTACGATAAGAAATCGGCAAATCATCCAAAAGGGATTCATTGACCGTATATCTCCCGATGTCGCGATTCGCCGTATAAATACGATCCTGACTCAAAGCATGAAAATGAAGATCCTTTTGTCGTGCTAACATTTCAAGGCTGCTATATTGCTGATAGGTCAATGGCGTTTCCGCCAAAATCTTACCGTTAGTCGTCACGACTTGGCTACCGCCAAAGCTAACGATGTATTGATCGTCACGATCGTCAAGACCAAGCCGTTTTTGAATATGACGTGTCCCTGCTGCAGGGCGTCCTGTGCAAAGAACGATCTTGATTCCTTTAGAAAGCGCTTTTTTTATTGTCTTTTCAACGTTAAGAGTTAATCGTCGCTTTGAGTCCAGTAAAGTACCGTCCACGTCTATTGCGACAAGTTTGATTTTAGTCATCGTACCCTCCTAAATAAATCTCTTTATATCATTTTAGCGCTTTCATCGATTTTTTTCAGAAAATTCCCGTCAAACATGGTCAATCGCCACTTATCCAAGTTTAATGACCGCTTAGTTAAAAAGCCTAGAAAATCGCACTTAAAATCGATATAACCATACTAGACCCTAAAGAAAGGAAGCGGTGTTGATGAAAGTCAAACTCAAGATTGATCCCGAAGTGCCTGACACTGTCGTGACGATCACCGCATCGGCAAAAAATACCGAAGTTGAACAACTTTATGATTGGCTGAAGCAAAAAGATACCCAAGCACAGATGGTAGAAGGCTTCAAAGACAATCGCATCTTCTACCTTGAGACCAGCAAAATCCTCTTTTTTGAAACGGATGGCAGGCAGGTCATCGCCCACACTCAGGATCAAGCTTATGTCATCAAAGCCAAACTTTATGAGCTTGAACATCGCTTAGGGTCTGATTTCATGAGAATCTCAAAATCGACGATATTGAATCTCACACAGATTTACGCATTGACGAGATCGATTTCTGATTGTCAAATCCAATTTCAAAACACTTACAAAAAAGTTTATGTATCGAGACGTTATTACCATGACTTACGTCAACGACTCGATCAAGAAAGGCATTCACATGAAAATTAAACGCTTTGTCACTGGACTTCTTTTTATTTTTTGCGCTGCACTGCTGGTTTTAAGTCAACTGAACTTGTTGACGTTCAAACTCAGTTTCTGGACCGTTGCTGGAACGATCATTTTTACTTGGGGCTTTTTGGATGGTCTGATTCATCGCGAAATCTTTAAAGGCATTTTCTCATTAGCCTTTTTAAGTATGATTTTTGCAAAACCGCTTCATATTGAGTCACTCGTCCCATGGACGATTTTAGGCGCCGCATTTTTGCTTGCTATTGGGCTCGAAACGATTTTTAAATCAAAATCTCATGACTTTATCGTCTCTCCAAAAAATGGTTTTCATTGGAAAAAAGAAGACTATCCACGTTTTTCCAGTGAAACGAGTCAAAGCAGCAACGACCGCAACATCACGATCAAACAATCCTTCTCTGATACTTCGCGATACGTTCACTCCAAAGTTTTAGAAACTGTCAAAATCGAAGCTAGTTTAGGTGATATCAATCTTTATCTCGATGACGCACAGTCTCAAAACCACCATGTGACGCTTCGCTTAGACAGTCAGTTATCCGATATCACCGTGTATGTCCCAAGAAATTGGAAAATGACCTCTCGTCTTACCTCACCGCTCAGTTCATTCAGCGTAGAGGGAACATCAGATGCTGACGGTGATACGCAACTGGAACTAACTGGAAAAATCAGTATGTGTGATTTTAAGTTGGTCTATGTCTAATGGACAAAACCATGTTACACTTGAATTACCTTGGCAGGGGCAAAAAAGGACCGAGTTGCAAAAGCAACTCGATCCTTTTTCTCAACACTCAAATATTAAGATGAAGTTTATCCGCTAGTCGCGTCACCTTTTCACCTAAGATCTTTTGTGCCAGTTCTGTCTTTAATG
>DICX01000064.1 GCA_002417825.1 Lactobacillus sp. UBA5815
CTTCGATATCATCTTTTTGAGCACCCATATGTTGACTGATCGCAATCGCAACTAAACAATCTTGCAGATTATGCTTTCCAGGAAGTTTAATTTCGTTGATTGGCATAACTTGATCCGTTTGACTAGAAAGATAATCTTTTGAGACAAAATAATCCGCCTCAGAATCACTTTGACTGAATGTGATTAGTTTTGCTGGAGAAACTGCTTTTTCTTTTTTTAAAATTTCCTTTTGATCAAAATTAACGACAAAATAATCATGCGCACTTTGTGTTCTCGTAATATTCAATTTCGCATTGATATAATTTGACATCGTTTTATGGTAATCAAGGTGCGTTGGATAAATATCGATCAGGGCAGCAACCTTAGGCGCAATATCCGTGACGCCAAGCAATTGGAAACTAGATAGCTCAACTACCAGCAAATCTTTTTCTTGGGCTTTCATAACCACTTGAGATATTGGTATGCCAATATTACCAACTGCATAAGCATGATGACCTGTTTTTTGAAGAAAATGATCCATGATCTTTTGCGTCAACATGACCGTTGTCGTTTTGCCATTAGATCCTGTCACACCAACATACGGTGCCGAGCTTGCATTCAAAGCTACTTCTGGTTCTGTGATGATTGAAACGTGATGTGCAGCTGCCGCTTTAACCATCGGATTGTCATAAGTAATACCTGGATTTTTTACCATATAATCGAATTGGACTTGATCGAACAATTCAACTGGATGTCTGCCGCCAATCACCTTGACACCCTCTTTAGTGAGTAATAAAGCATTTTGATTATGACTCAGGTCTGCCTTGTCATTTAAAGTCAGTTTTGCACCAAGTTTTAGTAAAAGACGACTCACAGCAAAGCCACTCTTTCCCAGCCCTAAAACAAGAACATTTTTATTCCGGTAAGTTTCTATTTGTTTCATTGAAAATTGTTTATCTCCATATTATTAGATAACTTATACTGCCTAACAAACCAACTAGCCAAAAAACAAGGTCGATTTTCCATTCACTCCATCCTAAAAGTTCAAAATGATGATGAATCGGGGTCATTTTAAAAATACGTTTTCCAGTCGTCTTAAAAGAAATGACTTGCAAAATGACGCTTAATGTTTCTAAGACAAAGACGATCCCAATCAAAAGCAATGACCAAGGTCGATTCAAAAAAATAGAAACCGCTGCCAAACCACCGCCCAAAGCTAAAGATCCAGCATCACCCATAAAAATTTTAGCCGGTTTATGATTAAAAATAAAGAAAGCACATAAGCCGCCAATAACGCTCATTGTAAAAGTCAAAATCACAAAATTCTGTTCCTGATAAGCCAAATAAGCATATGTTCCATACGCAATCAGACTAAGTCCAGTTGCAAGTCCATCTAAACCATCAGACAAATTAACAGCATTCGAAAAGCCGACTAACCAAAACAAAACGAACGCTGAAAATATAACCAGATTAGTTGACGATCCGATAAATGGAATGACAAGATTGAATTTAAAGTGATCACTTTGTGCCAACAAAATAATCATAACCGCAATGACTAACTGCCCTAAAAGTTTTTGCCAAGCCCTAAGGCCTAAATTACGCTTGTAAAATAGTTTTAATCCATCATCTAAAAAGCCAATCAAGCCATATCCGATCAAGGCAACCAGTAAAATCCAAACCGTTTTGTTGATCGTCTTTTGCCAAAATAGTACCCAAATCACACTGATCAAAGCAGCAATGACAAAAACAGTTCCTCCCATCGTAGGTGTTCCTGACTTTTTTTCATGCCACTTAGGACCTTCGTCTCGAATGACTTGGCCTTCATGTTTCATTTTCATAAAGCCAATAAACATCGGCAAAAAAACAACCGTTAACGCAAAGGCACTTATCCATGGAATCAAACTAAATTGCAACATTTTTACTCCTTCAAATTTACAGTTAAAGTACTTCCAGCAGTAATAAAAGTTCCTTTTTTGGCACTTTGCTTGACGACCCTGCCCTGTCCTGAAATTTTAATCTTTATGTTAACCAAATTAGCGAAATTCTGAACATCACTGCCCGTCCATCCTGTCATATCTGGATAAGTCAATTTTCCATTCGTTAATACAAATAATTTGGTTCCCGAGGCAACTTGCTGCCCTTTTGGAAGTGATTGCTTCACAACTTTTTTACCATTACCGATTTTTACCAAAGCCATATTGTCAGCAGAAGTTGTGGTTTCTGCGTCACTGACGTTTTTAGATACGACTAACGGTACATCAACCTTTTGAGATGCCACGATATTATTTGTCGCACTTAATAGAATAATACGATTCATCATTGGCTTAAAAATTGAAGCCAAAATAGTTTCCGCAGGCGCTGTCATTTTTTGAGGTTGTTTCATCGTAATATAAATACTATATCTCGGTGAACTATCCGGATAAACGCCAACCACAGAGAAAATATAATTGTTAGCACCGGTTAAATAACCACCTTTAGGGCTGGCAATTTGTGCAGTCCCCGTTTTGACTCCAATATCAACGCCTGGCATCTTATATGCAATTCCTGTGCCGTAATCTTTATTGATGACATCTTTCATACTCTTTAAAATAGTTTCAGCCGTTTGCGCTGAATAAACTGGAGAACCTGCTTTCTTCACATGATATTTTTGAATGACTTTTCCATCCGCATTTTTGATTTTTTCGACAAACTGGGGCTTTATCATCTGTCCTTTATTTGCCAAACTACTGAAAGCTTGGATCATTTGCATCGCAGTCACATCAACACCTTGACCAAACGAAGTCACCGCTTGATCGATTCCACTTTTAAACGAAAGTGATCCAGAAACTTCTCCAGGGAGCGTGACACCAGTTTTTTTACCGATCCCGAATTTATTCAGATAACTCTTCCAAACTTGTGCCCCCATCTTTTGCTCTAAAGTTGACATGCCAACATTACTTGACCGTGGAAATGCTTGTGAAAAGGGAATAGAACCCCAACCAACATCATTCCAGTCATGGATCGTCGAGCCATCGACTTTTAAAGTTCCTGATCGATAATAAGCATTCGGATTATAATTGCCGCTTTGAATCGTTGCAGCTAGCGTTAGAATTTTAAAAACTGACCCTGGTTCATAAGCATCTTGAACAAGAGTATTTCGCCAAGAAGAATTAAGTCCTTGCTTTGTTTGGGGATTAAACGTTGGTCTTTGGCTGGCTGCTAAAACTTTTCCTGTTTTCATGTCTTCTACAACTGCCGTCATGCCTACAGGCTGATATTTTTCTTGAACGTTATCCATCAATGACTCAAGGTAATTTTGCATTTGAAAATCAAGCGTCAAATAAAGGTCATCGCCATCCACCGCTGACTTATTTTTATGAAGCCCATTGGGGAGCTGATAGTGTTCAGCATCAACAAATGCTTCTCTATAACCGTTTTTCCCCGATAGTTGCCGATTGAAATAAGCTTCTAACCCCATCGTGCCGATTAAATCTTGTGTCCCTTTTACTGTTTCCGGCTGTGCGATACCAATGATATGAGAGGCCAAACTACCATTAGGATAAAGGCGTGTCGGCGCTTGTACAAATTTTATCCCTGGCAATTTAAATGATTCAATTTCTTTTTTTTGCGCTAATGAAAGATTACTGCCACCACTTCCAAATTCGACTTGATAAGCGTTATGTTTAGGTGTAAGATAAGTCAATATTTTTTGACTTGAAAGCGGTAAAACTTTAGCCAACTCGTTTGCGGTTTGTTTCTTATTCACAACGTAAAGCGGCTTATCGTGATAGTCGATCGCACTTTTGTCTAAAATGGCATAAATTGTGTACGAGTTCGAATCTTCTGCCAACGTGATGCCATTACGATCATAAATTGTGCCACGACGCGCTTTTATAACCTCATTTCTTCGATAAAGTTGATTGGTTCGTTGCGTCAGATTTTCTCCTGCAACATTTGTTGAAATGCCAAGATACAAAAATCTGCCAATAAAAAGGAGGAAAACTAAAGCCAAAATCAATTGAAAAATTCGGCCTATCATGAACCGATAAGCCTTAGCTTTAAATTGTTGTTCTTTTTGTTTCATTACCGAATTTTCCTGATATTACTTTCAATTAAGCTCAATCCTTGCTGTTTAGCGACTTTACTCATTCTAGAATTAGAAGTCAACTCGCCGATTTCTTGACGTAGATTGTCATTTTCATTTTGCCGCTTAGTTTGAACTTGTTCGATATTTGCAAGTTGATGCTGTACGCTAGTTGCAGAAATACTGATTGTAACTAAAGCGGTCATTAACCCTAAGGTTAACATCATACCGATAGTGATTAACATCTTTTCAAAGCCACTCCATGGAACTGATTTGGGATTTAGAACAATAACCGCTTCTTGTTTCTTAGCTTTCTTAGCTTTATTGACTTTTTTGGTTTCATAGTTTAATTTTCTTACGGAACTGTCTGCCATAATGTGAACCTCTATATTTTTTCTGCGACACGAAGTTTCGCGCTATGTGATCGATTATTGTGATTAATTTCTGAAGAATCAGCAACAATAGGCCGATGTGTCACTAACTTCAACAATGGCTGGGAATCTTTAGGTGCTGCCGGCATCCCTCGTGGTATTTCGATTTGAGAGTATTTTTTAAAAACAGATTTCACGATTTTATCCTCATGGCTTTGAAAACTGATTACTGCAATTCGCCCTCCAGGTTTTAATACCTTGATAGCTTCCAGCAATGATCGTTGAAGAACTTCCAGTTCATGATTAACTGCAACGCGAATGGCTTGAAAGCTTTTTTTGGCAGGATGACCACCATGACGTCTTGCAAACGCGGGAATAGCTTCTTTGATACAATCAACGAGATCAAACGTGGTGACAATTGGCTTTTCTCGCCGCTTCATCACGATTCGCCTTGCAATCTGTCGACTAAATTTTTCATCACCATATTGATATAAGATATTGGACAAATCTCGTTCAGGCCAAGTATTCACAATCTCATAAGCATCAAGTTCTTGATCTTGATCCATTCGCATATCAAGTCTTGCATTAAATCGATAAGAAAAACCTCGCTCGGGTTGATCAAATTGTGGTGAAGAAACTCCCAAGTCATAATAAATGCCATCAATTAAGTCATGAATACCAAGTTTGTTTAAATTGCTCTTTAAATGGCAAAAATTATCGTGAACAAGGTATAAACGAGGCTGATGATCTGCCTTAAGTTGTGCTTTAAAATGATGTTGTGCCAAATCAATGGCATACTGATCTTGATCAAAACCAATTAAAATTCCCTTTTGTAATTGATTCAGTAAATATTGGGCGTGACCCCCACCACCAAAAGTCGCATCAATATAAATACCGCCATTTTTAGGGCTTAATTCATCAATCGTTTCATGTAAGAGAACACTCGTATGCTCAAATTTTGCATCCATTATGTCATGTCCTCCAAATTTTCAGCGATATCATCATAGTTTTCATTAGCATCTGTTTCATAATCATTCCAGCGTTCCAATGCCCAGATTTCGATACGATTTGAAACACCTACAATAACGCAGGCTTTCGTCAAGCCTGCGTGCATTTTTAAAGTTGGTGTCAAATTGATCCTACCTTGACGATCAAAAGAGCTTTCCATCGCGCCAGAATAAAACAGTCGCGTAAACTTTCTCGCAGAACGTTTAGTTAAAGGGAGCTTAGCTAATTTGGCTTCAATTTTGTTCCATTCATCCGTAGTATAGCCAAAAATGCAGCCATCCATGCCACGTGTCAAAATCATACTTTCTCCAATTTGGTCACGAAATTTGGCCGGAATGATCAGTCGACCCTTTGCATCCAGATTGTGATGATATTCACCCATGAACATGGCTTGGCCCCCCTTTCCTGCTCTTAATTTACCACAATCCCCCACTTTCCACCACAATGATAGCTATATTTTATTAACACTAATTTGAAAGAATACCATGACTAAAAAAGTGCAAAAAAAAAGAGTGATCGCAAACATCAGTCTTTTTTATTCAGAGATATTATGCGTTAACGAGGATAAGTAATCCTAAGAACCAAAAAATTGTATTGATGACCAAATAATCCCATAATTTTAAAAGCGTTGGCCACAATGGCAAATTTTTATTTTGAATTGCAATTTTTATTGAAACAACGATAACTAAAACAAAAAAAAGTAAAAAACCATATGGTAAAAAAGACGGCCATCTTTTTTGATTTGTCAAGATTTGACATGCCGGTATCAGAAAAAGCGGTAAAATGGCACTGCCTCTAAAATGAGATTTAGGCAAAAGCCAATCAATGAACACAGCCAATAAAAAGCCTAAAACGGGTAACAAGAAAGTCGTTGCATTAATCATCAGTATACTCCAAGTTTATTTCATATTTTTACAAATTAATCGAGCATGAATTGCATTTAAACCTTAACATACGTTATTATAACTTTTACAGGGAGGAACAAAGATGGCTAAGAGAAAAAGAAAGTCTAAATTTGAAAAGCTAACATTGGTCATGGCAATTTTGATGGCGACTATTACGTTAGCAGCAATTTTAGTTCCAGTTTTATTTCAACAGTAAAAAAAGAAGTTGCTTTGCAACTTCTTTTTTTAATAAGTTTCTTCACGCACCAAAAATGGAAATTTAGTTGCCAAATATAACCATAGTGGATAACTTATCGCCGAAAGCAAGGCTGCCCAAATCAGATTTGGCATTAAACTACTCTGCCAAATTCGAAAAGAAACTTGAGTCAATCCCACAAGATAAAAAGCTAAAAAGTGGTACAAAGTCGCAACAGCGTAAATGATGATGCAAGTCCCCCACCGAAACCAAAAGGAAACTGGCAAAAACCGGGAAAGTTGCTGTGCGCCAAAAACTGCCATGGGAAAAATAAAAGTATAAATGCCAAAAATGCCAAGATAATAAGCGTCCGCAATCAATCCTAAAACCAACCCCAGCCAAATCAATTGATGATTATGTTCATCCTCTAAGCCAACTAAAGTCAACCCAATCAACGTCAGCCAACAATTTACTCCCCAATCTTGCAATAAGGGAACAAAATGACTGATACTGCCATCAAGAATCAACGCTAGGAAAAGTGCGATTGCAACTGTCCAACGCTTTAAATATCGCATCAGTCACTCACCTTTCTTTTAATGACTGTTACGACAGAAGGATCATTCAAGTTTCCAGCTGGTTTGATTTCTACCAAATTGGATAAACCAAAACTGTCTTTTGTCGTTTTAGCTACCATTCCAATCAATAAGCCTTTGGGTGAGCGTCCACCCATACCACTTGTGTAAACTTTGGTTCCCTTTTTCAATTTAGCACTGTCGATGACTTGAGTAAACGCTAACGTGCCATTTCCTGTTACTGAAATAATGCCATGCACACGTTTGCCTTTACTTGAATCAGCTTCAACTGCAAAACGGTCCACAGCTTTAGCTGTTGTCGTGATCAGTTCGACTTTAGAAGTTGTCGTGTCCACTTCAATGACACGTCCAATCACGCCACCTCCAGACATAACTGCCATATTCTTTTTAATACCAGCATTTGAACCTTGATCGATCACTAAAATATCCGACCACGTATCAGGCGAACGTGAGATAACGGATCCAGTAACCAAGCTATAATCGGTTAAAGTTTCCTTCAAATGCAGTGCCTGCTTCAATTGATGATTTTCTTGCTCTAAAGTATTATTTCTTGCCTTAGTTTGAGCAAGTGCCTCAAGCTGCTGTTTCAAATGATCATTTTCAGTTTCAGTTTGTAAAATGTCTTCGACGCTGTCAACACCCTTAGCAATAGTTTTAACTGGCCAATCAACGACACGTGCAACAACAGCAACTGTTCCATTACCTATTCGCTGCACGATAGATGGTGTCTTTTTTTGAGTACGTAATCGCACAGAAATGGTCAGTAAGCCTAAGACGATAACTAGAATGACGAAAGCCGTCAACAATTTTTTGTTTTGAAAAAACTTTTTCATTCTTTATTCCCTTAAAAATAAAAACCGGCATCTGCCGGTTTTTTTAATGTCTCTTGCGCATACCATCGATATTCTTAAGGGATTCCCCTGTTCCAATGGCTACGCAATCTAATGGATCTTGAGCAATAAATACCGGTACTTTAGTTGCATCTGAAATAACTTCCTGCAAATTCTTTAAAAGTGCACCACCGCCTGTTAAAACGATACCATGATCGATAATATCAGCTGCAATTTCTGGAGAGGTCTCTTCCAAAGTTTCTTTAATCGCAACAATAATATCTTCAACCACTTCTTGTACCGCTTTAGCAATAGAAACCGCATCAATATCCAATGATTTAGGTAGGCCAGTCACCAAATCACGACCACGAATATTGATTGATTCAATTTCCTTTGCTTTGGCGACAGAAGCACACCCAATTTGAATCTTGATATCTTCTGCTGTCCGTTCACCAATCAATAAATTGTAGTTTTGATGAACATAAGTTGCGATTGCGGTATTAAACTTATCGCCTGCGCTTCTTGTTGAGCGGCTAGAAACGATGCCGCCTAATGAAATCGTTGCAACGTCAGTCGTTCCGCCACCAATATCAACGACCATTGATCCAGTTGGATCCATGACGGGCAATCCGGCACCAATAGCAGCAGCAAATGGTTCTTCAATCACATAAGCTTCACGAGCACCCGCTACACGAGCAGCATCGATAACTGCCCGCTTTTCGACCTCTGTTACGCCAGATGGAACAGAAATCATAGCCGCCGGTTTTGAATTACCAGCTGTCTTTTCCAAAAAATATTTTAACATAGCAGATGTTGTATCATAATCTGCAATGACGCCATCTTTCATTGGACGAATGGCAACAATAGATCCAGGTGTCCGTCCAATCATTTCTTTTGCTTCTGAACCGACGGCAATCACATCACCTGATTTTGTATTTTTGGCTACCACAGATGGTTCACGAAGGATAATTCCTTTTCCTTCAATATAAACTAACGTGTTGGCAGTGCCTAAGTCGATCCCGATATTTTTAGCTCTTAATCCAAACACACAAATCCCTCTCCTTAATTGGTCTTCAAATCTTGCCTCATTATAAAGCAAGAAAGATGCTTTTACCATCAAACACGATGACTATTAATGAACCTTTAAACTAATTGTAATTCACGTAAACTTAAATAATGTTCGCCAGAAACAATAAAATGATCTAAAAAATCAATTTCCATAAACTCAGCTGCTTGTTTTAATTTATTTGTAAAAGCAATATCATGTGCAGAAGGCGTTGCATCACCACTTGGATGATTATGTGCAATAAAGAAGCCCTTACAATTATAAATGACTGCCCAACGAAAAATATCACGTGGGTGTACGATTGCTTTATTCAAAGTTCCCTTAAAAATCGATTTTTCGGCAATAATTCGATTCTTCATATCCACATAAAGAACGAAAAGCTGCTCTTGATCGAATCCTCGCATACGATCGATCAAATATAAACCAACTTGTGTAGAAGAAGTAAAACTTTCCAGCCGATCATGAGTCATTGTTTTAAGTCGCTTAAGCAAAACCACTGCCAAAACAGAAAGATCAGGATCACATTCTGGTCCTTCTAAATAAGTCATCAGAGTATTGAGATCCATAATATTTTTCTGCTTCAGTTTTTGATGAATTTTTTCTATATCCATCATCTCGTGTGACTTTAGCCAATCCAATAAACTTTCAAAAATTTGAGAATCCGTCTGTAACAAATACTTTCCTTTTTCAACTGCTTTCATAAAATAGACACTCCCTTCTTGACCAATTACGCAAAGAAAGCACTATTCTTTTAAGTATTCCAGAAAGCAATCAAAATCTGAAACGATCAACGCTGCATGATCATAATCGATTTGAGTTGGCGGCTTTAAGTCAGGAACCATGACACTTTTTATGCTGGCTTGATATGCCGCAGTGATACCAGTAGATGAATCTTCAAAGACGATCAGCTTTTCTTTTGGCAATTGCAGTTTTTGCGCTGCCCACAGATAAATATCAGGTGCTGGCTTGGTCGCCAGATGCTTTTCCTGAATATCATCCCAACTTAAGAAAAAGGAAAAATACTGACGTGTTCCTGTGGTCCATAAAACATGCTCGACAACGCTTCGATAATTACTCGAAGCAATCGCCATTTTTACATCATGAGCTTGAAAGTCGTCTAATGCATGCTGAACACCTTTTTTTAATCTGAGCTTACCTTGATCTGTCCATTTCCAAACTAATTCATCTGTCCGCTTGATAAAGTAATCACGTGATTTTTTCGTTGGAAAATAACGACGATAAAACTGGTCCATCGTCTCAGCGTCACTTCCAGTTAGTGTCAAATATGAGTCGTGCGGTATCTCAATTCCAGATTCCTCAGCAGCTTTGATATTGGCTTGCCAGTACAATGATTCTGAATTAACCAATAAACCATCCATATCAAAAATAATACCTTGAATATTTCCAGTCAGTCCGTCAATTTTCATTATCACGTGCCATGACTTTCTGCAAAAAAGCACCAACCAAATAAAAGGACCCCGTAATCAAGATAAGATCTTCTGGACGTGCTTGCTGTTCAATTTGTTGATAAAGTTCGAAAAAATCTGGATGATAATCATACTTCAGACGAATTTTTTGAGGAAAATCATCCCTTTTAGCGACTCTGGGATAATCCAAGGTCGTCAAAAAAACACGATCATCTTGAGAAAATTCATTGAACACCAATTCAATATCTTTATCTTTCATCAAAGTAATGATGACATACAATCGGCCAGATCGAAGCGTCTGCTCATGATGCATAAAATCAAGCAAATGCGACATGGCTTGAACGTTATGTGCACCATCGACAACGATTAATGGTGCGGTATTCAAGACTTGATAGCGACCTGGTAACCTTGTCTCATCAATTGCATGTTCGACTTGAGTTTTACTTGAAGATAGCTTCAACTGTAAGAAAGCCGTTACCGCGATTGCGAGATCAAAATTTTCAACTTGTGTACGCCGTTTAAATTGATAACACAAGTCATTTTCAAGGCAATAATTCAATTTTGACTGGTTTACACTGATTTCAAAATCTTGCCCCAATAAAAAGACAGGTGCATGTCGGCTTTTAGCCTGATTCAGAAGGATAGGTAAAACATCGGTTGGAATGTTGCCTAAAATCACCGGTCGACCTGTCTTGATCACGCCTGACTTCTCACGTGCAATGTCTGCTAAAGTTGGTCCAATGATTTTTTCATGATCCAATCCAATCGTTGTGATCACACTGACTTGCGGCACAATAACGTTCGTCTTGTCATGTTCGCCACCAATACCAACTTCGATGACCGCATAATCACAGGATTGCTTCGCAAAAAACCAGAAAGCCATCGCAGTTTCAAATTCGAACGTCGTTAATTTAAAATCTGTATCGCCACTTTGAAGCTGTGCTTCTATTTTTAAAATCTGATTGGCAGTTTCAATCAAATCTTCATCTGAAATCATCTGCCCATCAAGTTGTATCCGCTCGTTAAATTTAACCACATATGGCGAAACAAAAAGTCCTGTTTTTTGACCAGCATGTTGCAAGAGCGAACTAATATAATAACAAGTCGACCCTTTACCATTCGTTCCAGTAACGTGAACTGTTTTGACTCGATCTTGCGGATCGCCTAATGCGTTTAAAGCACGCTTAATAAAGCTAAGATCATTTTTACGATGGTAATGAGGAAGATTTTCAATATAGGCGATTGTTTCCACAGCCGTCTTTAGTTCCTTCACGTTATTTAGACGCTTTCAATTCAGTGATACGTGTTTTCAAGCCATCTAATTGACTTTGATAATCTGATAATTTAGCTTTTTGCTTGTCAATCACAGCTTGTGGTGCATGAGCAATAAATCCTGAATTGTTCAATTTGTTTTGGGCACGAGAGACTTCGCCTTCCAGACGTGTTTTTTCTTTCATCATTTTGACCAGTTCTTGATCCAAATCCACCAGTTCTGACAATGGAACAAAAATTTGAGCGCCAGGAATAATCGCGGTCTTTGATAATTTCGGTGCTTCTATCTTCGTTTCTACTTGCAATTTCTTAGGATGCAAAAAATGCTCAACATAGTGCTCATTTTGCGTTAAAATCGATTTATTTTTCACATCGTCCAACTGAATCAACAAATCGATTTTGCTTGATAACGGGGCATTGACTTCCATTCTGATGTTTCGAACTGCTTTGATGACTTCAATCAAAAATCTCATGTCATGGTCAGCTTTACGATTTTCAAACTCAGCATGAGCAACTGGATAAGCCGCATTCATCACCGAAGTGCCATCATGCGGCATAGATAACCAAAGTTTTTCCGTGACAAAAGGCATGATAGGATGCATCAATCGCAAAATTTGGTCTAAAATCCATGTCAAATTTTGACGTTTTTGCGCCTTTCGCTGCTCATCATCACCATTTAAATCGACTTTTGCAATTTCAATGTACCAATCACAAAAATCATTCCAAATAAAGCTGTAAAGATGCCGCCCAGCTTCTCCAAATTCATAAGCATCAAATAAACGTTTTACCGCTTTGATTGTTTCATTCAATTGATCAAAAATCCAAGCATCTGCTAAGTCAAAGGTTTCTGGATCGGGTAATTGAGCTGCTGGCGCGTCAGATGGCAGATTCATGATGACAAACCTGCTTGCATTCCAAATTTTGTTGACAAAATTCCAAGCAGCATCCATCTTTTTGTAGCTAAAACGAGAATCTTGACCTGGTGCGGTACCATTCAGTAAAAACCAACGTAACGAATCTGCACCATACTTATCGATGACGGTCATTGGGTCAATCCCATTTCCTAATGACTTGGACATCTTCCGTCCCTGTTCATCACGCATCAAACCATGTAAAACTGCATCCTTGAATGGACGCTGTTTCGTAAAATGGAGACTTTGGAAAATCATTCGCGACACCCAAAATGGCAAGATGTCATAACCAGTGACTAACGCATCGGTTGGGAAATAGCGCTGATAATCCGCTGCTTTTTCATCAGGCCAGCCTAACGTCGAAAACGGCCATAAAGCACTTGAAAACCAAGTATCTAAAACATCGGGATCTTGTGTCCAATTTTCACTGTCTTTAGGCGCAGTTTCACCAACGTAAATTTCACCCGTCTTTTTATGGTACCAGGCAGGAATTCGATGACCCCACCACAATTGGCGTGAAATCACCCAATCATGAACATTGCTCATCCATTGTGAAAACGCATGTGCAAAGCGTTCAGGGACAAAATTGACGCTTTGATCACTGCCAGCTTCTTGATTGGCTAAAGCCCGTTCTGCCAACGGCTTCATCTTAACGAACCACTGTGTCGATAATCTAGGTTCAACCTGAACGCCACTACGTTCTGAATGTCCAACACTATGAACAATTGGATCCACTTTAACGAGATAACCAGCTTCTTTTAAATCCGCAACCAAGGCTTTGCGACAATCAAATCGATTCATTCCCTCATACTTGCCAGCTTGTGCATTCATCGTACCATCATCATTCATAACGTTGATCCGCTGTAAATGATGTCGATTACCAACACCAAAATCATTTGGATCATGGGCAGGCGTGATCTTGACGAGACCTGTTCCAAATTCAGGATCAACATGATGATCCTCGACAATTGGAATATGACGTCCCACCAAAGGCAAGATCAATTCTTTGCCGACCAAATCGCGATAACGCTCATCACCTGGTGCGACTGCAACTGCCGTATCACCAAACATCGTTTCTGGACGCGTCGTGGCAATTTCTACTTTCCCGCTGCCATCTGCTAATGGATAATTGATATGATAAAAAGCTCCTGGATCATCTTGATGAATGACTTCAATATCACTTAAAGCTGTCTGCAGTTTAGGATCCCAATTAATGATATATTCACCACGATAAATCAAACCTTCACGATATAATTGCACGAAAACTTTTCGAACTGCCTTAGAAAGGCCTTCGTCCAGTGTGAAACGTTCGCGTGAATAATCTAAAGAAAGTCCCAATTTTGCCCATTGATGTTTGATGATATTCGCATATTCATCTTTCCATGCCCATGTTTGTTTAACGAATGCGGCACGGCCTAATTGATGACGATCTTTGCCCTCTTTAAGCAGCTTGGCTTCAACTTTCGCTTGTGTGGCAATCCCAGCATGATCCATCCCTGGCAGATACAACGTATCGTAGCCTTCCATTCGCTTATAACGAATCAAGGTGTCTTGAATCGTGTTATCCCACGCATGGCCCAAATGAAGTTTTCCTGTGACATTTGGCGGTGGAATAACAATTGCATAGGGATGTGCTTTTCGATCACCAGATGGTTTGAAGCGTTCTTCATCCAACCACTTTTGATAACGACCCTTTTCAACTGCACGAGGATCATATTTTGGTGCTAAATCTGTCATTTTCTTCCTCCAAATAAAAAACGTCCCAGACATAAGATTGTCTAGGACGATTAGTTACCGCGGTACCACCTATTATTTGAGTGTTCATACACTCACGCTCTAAGCCGATAACGGTGGTCCCGGATGAATTTACTTTTATTTCGACTCATCAGCTACCTAAACTACGCGAATCATACTCTAGCCTTTCAGCAATTTGGCTTTTCTCTGTAAAAAAGTGGTTCTTATTTAGGTCTTTGCTGTTAAAAAAATTATATCATAAAATTTAAAGTAATGAAGCGTCTTCAGTGTCAGGATGATCAAGAAATTTCTCTCCAGGCAAAATTGTTGTGACTTGTACGCCGTTTAACGCACGCTCCAACAAGCCGGCCACATCCAATTGTTTTTCAAACTGCCGTGCTTGGTTCAAGCGTGGCTGAGTTTTAGGATGCGGTGGTGCGAAAATCGTACAACAATCCTCGAATGGTTCAATCGACAATTCAAAAGTACCAATTTTTTCTGCTAATTTGATGATTTCTGTTTTGTCCAAAGCGGCAACCGGACGAATCACAGGTGTCGTTGTCACATCATTGATTGCTCGCATAGAAGCAAGTGTCTGCGATGCCACTTGCCCTACAGATTTGCCATTGAAAATAGCAAGCCCATGACGCTTTTGACAAAGAAGGTCTGCCAATTCTAACATCATTCGCCGTTGAACCGTCATCAAGTAACCCTCCGGGACCTTTTCCTTGATCGTTTCTTGAATTTCGGTGAATGGTACTGCAATGAACGTGATTTTCCCTGCATACGCAGCCAATACTGACGTTAATTCTTTTGCCTTGTCTAAAGCCTTTTGTGTCGTATATGGCGGGCTGAAAAAGTGAACCATTTGAATTTCAACACCACGCTTCATTGCAAGGTATGAAGCAACAGGCGAATCGATTCCGCCGGAAAGCATCATCATTGCCTTACCTGCTGTGCCAACAGGCATCCCACCAGCGCCTTCAATGGTTTGATTTGATAAATATGCCGCGTCTTTACGAATTTCAAGTCGTAAAGCAAGATCAGGGTGTTTAACGTCAACTTTCAAGTCGCTCATATGATCAAAAAGATAATCACCAACCAACTTATTGAGTTGATTGGTATCATATTGGAACTGATGATCACTGCGTCGTGTATTCACTTTGAATGTCATCCCCGATTGGAAATTTTCCTTCATCAATGACAAAGCAATTTTTTCAATCTGATCAAGTTCCTTGGTAACCTTAATCGTCGGCGAATACGTTTGAATCCCAAAAACCAGTTTTAAACGCTGATCAATTGCTTTGAAAGACGCGCCATTTAAAATAATATGCAAGCGATCATGTTTGGCCTTGATTTCAATTTGTGGAAAATCACGCAAAACACGTGTGACATTTCCAGCTAAACGGCCAATAAAATCGCGTCGATTTTTGCCTTTCGTTGATAATTCGCCATAACGAACCATCACTTCCGTATAATCCATGTTTTCTCCTAATCAAAAATGATTGATCTGTGCAAAATGACGATAGATTTTATCGAAAACCTCGATAAAATGATCTGCTTCCTCAAGTGTGTTATTCTCATCAAAACTAAGTCGGATCGCACCTGTCGCTATGCCGTCAGAAACATGCATTGCCGAAAGTGTCCCACTGACACTCTCACGCTGAGAAGCACAAGCACTCGTTGTGGAAACATAGATTTCCTTTTCTTCCAAAGTATGGACGA
>DICX01000090.1 GCA_002417825.1 Lactobacillus sp. UBA5815
ACTTCTTTTCGCTGAAATCGTAATGACACCATCATTCGTAAACTGCAAGGCATTTTGAACAAGATTAACCATGATTTGCGTAAAACGATCATGATCTGCGTAGATGATCAATGGATCCGGTACTTTCAAAACCAAATCATCCTTAGCCTTCTTGGCCTTTTGCTGCATTTGCGTCACCAGATCACTCAACACAGTATACGCATTAAATTGCGTTTTGATCAACATGACTTGATTATTGCGAATCTTTTCATAATCCAAATTTTCGTTGACTAGCCGAATCAAGCGTTTCGTCTCACGCTGCATCAATGCAATTGATTTAGGTTTAGCTTCTTCAGGTATTGCATCATATTGAAGTCCTTCCAAAAGGCCATTGATCGTCGTCAGTGGCGTACGCATTTCATGAGCAGCATCAGCCATAAATTGATCGCGACGCTTTTCTTGATTTTTGACTTCCTCTGAAGAAGTCTTCAAAGCTTGAACCATCGTATTAAAGTTAGCGGCTAAATCATCAATTTCATCCCGCTCTTGATGCGGAATTTGGACGTTGAAATTCCCTGAAGCAACTTTTTGCGTCGCTCGTGATAGCCGCTTGATTTTTCGCGTACTATACAATGAAAGCACAAGACTTAGCACAAGCCCCACGATCAGTGTGAAAATCAAAGCAACACCTAAATTATGCTCTGCGATTTTAACAGGTGCTTCAATGTTTTGCACACGTGATCCAATCCAAATAATGCCAATCAGTTTTCCTTTGTCAAACCAAGGAACCAAGACACTCGTGTAAGCGTCTTTGTTTGAGAACCTTGTCCTTGAGCCCTTATGATCGTTGCGAATACGGATGATCTGTCCTCTTTTCAAATCACGATAAAAGGTCTTGGGAAGTCGCCAGCGAATATTACTTTGTGGGTAAATTTGATTGTTTTTCGCGTCAAAAAGCCGCATCGTCACATCGTCCGATTGCATTACAATCTGAAGATTATCTAAAAATCGATCTGTCAATCCCAGATTGGGGCCCCTTGTTTCTGTAATCGCAATCTGCTCTAAGGAATTTGCGTAACCTTCCAGTCGCTCATAAGTCTGTGAATAGGCTTGATTCGTCGTAAAGCTGATCACAACGTACCCGACGATAGCCAGTGACGTTAAAATGATCGTCAAAAAAGCCAGCATTTGCTGATAAATCAATTTCATGATTTAACCTTGTGTATCATCAAACTTATACCCAATACCCCAAACTGTCTGAATAACTTGAGGCCCTTTTTGTTCTAGCTTTTGACGCAGTTTTTTGATGTGCGCATCAACCGTACGATCTTCACCATAGTATTCATAACCCCATACCAATTCAAGTAATTTTTCACGCGAAAAAACTTGTTTCGGCTTTTGTGCCATCGTATAAAGCAAATCAAATTCCTTTGGTGTCAAGTTGGTGATCGATTGCCCATCAATCACTACTTCACGACGAGATTTTGAGATTTTCAGATGTGACGTCGTCAGATCATAATCACTATGAGGTGTCGCTTGTGCGGTATCATGTGCCATTTCAACACGACGGTGAAGTGCTTTGATCCGTGCAATCAGGGCTATCGGGCTGAAAGGCTTGGTAACATAATCATCTGCACCAATCCCTAAACCTAAAACTTGATCTGACTCGCTGTCGCGTGCGGTTAACATGATCAATGGGACTTTCGGTGAGAGTTCTCGAATTTCTTTAGCGACTTGAATGCCATCTTTTTTAGGCAGATTTAGATCAAGCGTTACTAAATCATACTCTCCTACATGCTTCTTAAACACATCAACTGCTTCAACGCCATCACGTGCGACTTGAAGCTGCCAGCCCTCTTTTTTAAAAAACATCCCCATCATCTCAGCAACAGAATCATCATCTTCAACCATTAAAATATTCAAAGCCATTATAAATCCTTAAATCCCTTTACTCGTTTATGCGTCACTTTATCCGGGTCGATATAATCTGATGGCAGCTGATGGCGACGAATCAAAAATTTCTTTAAATTGGTCTCAGTGATCACAATCGGTATCAAAATCAAAAGAGGTACTGTAATCAACCATAAAATGAAAAAACGATCCCAATGCAAAAAATGAATAATCAATCCAAGACACATTCCTAAACTGCCAATACCAATATTGGACCAACTTGAAACTTTCTGTGCATATCGAAAACTCTCTTGTGTTTGCCTTGCCAAATAAGAAAGGTAACCATAAAGCGGATTGGGTGTTTTGGCTGGCGAGATCAACCATAAGATGCCGACAACAGCTAAAATAGCACCGCATGCAAAGTAAATCATGGAACCTCTCCTTTTATTTTTACTTGTTTCCAGGGGCTGAAATGACTAAACGAAGTTTTCCTTCAAAAGCGAAATGCTGAACTTGATTAGGTAAAATAAAGTTGCTTCCTAAGGCAATAGAATAAATGTGACCATCACAGATCAATTTACCACTTCCTTTGATCACTGAAACAAGCCAATACGGATGTCCGCTTCTTTCCTGATCCCAGCGGCCATCCAAATCAATTTGATACAAGTAAAAGTGTGGCGACTGCGGTGGTGAAACTAAAGTCTTGATCACAGCATCTTGCTGTGTTTGTTGTTCAATATGCTTTTCAGGATCATGATGTGGCACTTGAATCGTATCCATCGCTTGCTTCAAATGCAATTGTCGTTTCTTTCCTGTTTTGGCATCGATACGATCCCAGTCATAAAGCCGATAAGTCACATCACTGGACTGTTGTGTTTCAATCACCATGATTCCCTTAGTCAGTGCGTGGACAGTTCCAGCAGGAACGTAAAAAAAGTCACCGGTTTTAACCGGTACATAACGTAACAGTTTATGCCATTTTTGATTCGTGATCCAATCACGAAGTTGTTCTTTAGATTTTGCATGGTGCCCGTAAATCAACTGTGCCCCCGGATCAGCTTGCAGGACATACCAGCTTTCTGTTTTACCAGAATCATTTTCATTTATCTTCGCATAAGCATCATCCGGATGTACTTGAACGGATAGATTATCATTCGCATCTAAGAATTTAACGAGTAACGGAAATTCTTTTCCTTTCGGATACCCAAAATACACTGGATGTCGCTGATAAGCTTCTCGTAACGTCAATCCTTTTAACGGGCCATTTATGATCTTATCTGGACCAGAACGATGACCTGAAATCACCCATGCTTCACCGATTTTTCCCTCAGGAACACGATAATGAAACAAACGCTCTAATTTGTGGCCGCCCCAAATCTTAGGTCTAAAATAAGGAGCTAAAAAAATTGGTTCCATCTTTATCACCTCAAGGTAAGTTTATCGTTTTTAAAAATCAAATGAAACAATTTAGCCAAAAACTGAGCAACAATCTTAAAGTTAGCTGTCTAAGCTTAACGATATATTATAGCATCATAAAAAGAGCGTATATTTTAACGCCCTTCTTAAATTAAAATTTTATCGATTTTATAAAAATCATCCTGTCTAAATCAAGCGAATGCCTTTTTGATGGCTTGATCTAAATCTGCAATTAAATCATCACTATCTTCCAAACCGATCGATAAACGAAGCAGTTGGTTTGTTAAATTGTTCGCAGCACGTTGGTCTTTGGGAACTTCACGATGCGTGATTTGAAGCGGATTGACGATAAGAGAGCGTGAATCTCCAATATTTGGTAAATACAAAAAGACTTTGACAGAATCAAGCAGTTTTCTGACTTGATCAAAAGTACCATCAAGATCAAAAGAGAGAACGCTGCCAATTCCTTTAGGCAAATATTTTTTAGCTAGTTTATATTGCGGGGATTCTGGAAGTCCAGAATAGTAAACTTTTTTGACATGCGGATTCTGGGATAAATATTTTGCAATTTTTAAACTCGTTGAAACCTCTTTATCTAAACGCTCTGAAATCGTCTCTAATCCCAATAATTCCAGATAAGCCGCAAATGGATCCAATACTGAACCCAACAAGCGAAGATATTTTAGTCGGATCCGCTGGATAAAAGCTTGTTTACCAAAAACATTCGCAAAACTATAATTTTCAGAAAATTGCTCACTTTTTAAAGTAAATTCGTTTTCCTGAAACTGCGGGAACTTGGCAGTATTCCAATCAAATTGGCCACCATCGACAATCAATCCTGAGATAACATTGCCATGTCCATTGATACCTTTTGTTGAAGAATAGACGACGATATCCGCACCAAAATCAAATGGATTGAGTAAATAAGGCGTGCAAAACGTATTATCGATGATAAGCGGAATCTCCGCTTGATGTGCGATTTTTGCCAGCCCTTCAATGTCTGCGATTGAAGTGGTCGGATTCGAAACGCTTTCCGCATAGATGGCTTTTGTGTCTGTTTTGATTTTAGATTCAACTTCTGCCAAATTGTTGATATCATCGACAAAATCGGCTTTGATTCCAAATTTAGGAAAGAAAGTATCAAATTCATCTAAAGAAGCACCATAAATGTCTTTAGGAACGATGATTCGACCACCACCTTCTGCAACGTTAAAGATCGTATCTGAAATTGCAGCCATTCCAGAACTCACGGCAACGGTTCCAACGCCGTGACTCAAAAGATTGATCCGCTTTTCAAACACGTCTACTGTTGGATTCGCAACTCGCGAATAACTATAAGCTTCCGAGAGTGTCCCTGCCGCAATTTTTTCGCCACGACGTGCAGTGCCTAAGGCAAAAGCCGCATTTTGATAAATGGGAACCGAAGCTGCATATTGATTTTTATTAGGATCATAGCCGCCATGAATCCGTAACGTATCAAATCGATTTGAAGTCATGATAATTCTTCTCCTTTGATTGCAATTTTTAAATCAAGCTACCTGCTCAAACTGTCCAAACTTTGAGCAAGATCAGCTTTTAAATCTTGGACGTCCTCAATGCCAACTGATAATCGAACTAATTGATGTGTGATGCCGGCTTTTAGCTGCTCATTCGTCGATAATTCAGCATGACTCATCTTGTAAGGCAGTTCAATCAAACTCTCAACACCGCCAAGACTGACTGCTAATTGAATCAGGTGCAGGCCTTCAACGAATTTTTTAGCATCAAGATTTTGTCGAAGCTCAAACGAAATGATTGCACCAAAATCAGAAACTTCTTTTTGAGCGATTTCATGATCATGGCTTCCTGGAATCCCTGGATAGTAAATCTTAGCGATTTCAGGACGTTGCTTCAAAAAGTCGACCAAATGATGTGCATTGCTTAAATGACGTGCCATTCGAACGCTCAGCGTTTGAATCCCACGACGAACAAGATCTGAATCAGACGGCGACAAAACACTGCCAATCGCATTTTGATTAAAATAGATTCGCGATGCAAGCGCTTTGTCTTTTGTGATGACTGCGCCTGCGATAACATCTGAATGGCCACTTAAGTACTTGGTTGCAGAATGAATGACGATATCCGCACCAAGATCAAGTGGACGTTGCAAGTAAGGACTCAAAAAAGTGTTGTCGACGATCGTCAAAAGGTGATGTCTTTGAGCAAGTTGAGATATTGCTTTAACACTCGTCACTTTTAGTAATGGATTGGAAAAAGTTTCAAAATAGATTGCCTTAGTATTGCTCCGTATCGCAGCTTCAACTTCAGATAAATTTTGCGTATCAACTGGTGTGACTTGTA
>DICX01000081.1 GCA_002417825.1 Lactobacillus sp. UBA5815
CCAACGATGATCAAGACCAAGATTGCTAAAATCTTGATTCCAGATAGAAAAGTTTCGGACCGTCCAAAAGCACGCACCATTTCCAAATTGACAGCGGTTAAAACAACTAAGAAAAAGATTTGTACGATCCAAGCTGGTAGACTCGGCAACCAATATTTCATATAAGTTGAAAGTGCTGTTAGTTCTGCCATCGCAGCTAAAATCAATTCAATCCAATAGCTCCAAGCTGCAAAGTAACCTAATCGGACGCCAACATATTTGCCAATAAATGACACGAAAGTATGCTGATCTGGATCTGAATACATCATTTCACCAATGGCACGCATCATGAAAAAGAAAAAAAGGCCAATGATCAAATACACGAACAAAATCGAAGGTCCTGTTTTATGAATGGTACTACCAGCTCCTAAGAAAAGACCTGTACCGATGGCACCGCCGAAAGCAATCATTTGAACCGCAAGATTGGACAACCCGCGCCTTGTCCCATCACGATTAATTTCAATATGCGTCGTCTTTTCCATTATTTGTTTGAATCTCCTTTAACGTCTTTTATACAAGCACTCAAAAAGGCACTTCTGCAGTCATACAGAAGTGCCTTTATACACATTACCATTCTGAGTTTGCTTATTCAGTTACCCAAATAAACCTCAACAACCAGCTTACCCATTGATAAAATCAGGGATAAATTGGCGTGTCCAATAACGAGGACCAAGCCGTCTAACATTTTCTCTTGATAAGATCATGTTAACCAATCATCGGCCATTTTCATCTTTCACTTGTGATCGTCTTTCATCAAAATGACGACTCTCTAAACACGAGATCAAAATTACTTTCCGAATCAACTTGTTTCTAATGATTAGAACTAATTATAAAGCAAAATTTAATTTTGTCAATATTTTTTCATAATATATTTCTTCTGATTTTTTTAGACGAAAAAACTGTAAATGACTGTAAAACACAAGATTGTCAGCATAATTTATGGCATAATTAGTAGTCTAAAAGATGGTTTTAATAAAAACTATTTCTTTAAAATATTCAAATAGTGGGCAAAATACAGGAATAATTTTGGATTGAGGTCTAAAAATGGGTAACAGTAGCCTGAATGATAAAGAGTTTATACGCGTTCAAAAAAGAATTGAAAAATATCGTTCAGAACGTGATGAATACGATAAGCTCTATCACTATCGTTCAGAATTAAGAAATAAGATGGCTGTTTTGTGTCGGCAAAACAAGTCTCAGTGTGAGAAGCATTGTTTCCTGATTCGAAAATATTTATTTGAAAAAGGCAAAATCTCTTTTAATAAAGCGCTTCGTGAACATAATGTCATAGACAACAAATTGCAACAGATAACTTTGAAAATGACAACAGATATCGAGTTGGCAATCACTGCCATGGAAAAATGTCATTTGAAAAACAGATTTAAAAATGATTTAGAGACTTTAAAATCTGAACGAGATGCCTTTAAATCTAGTCATCAAGAATGATTGTCGATAATATAAAAAAGATTTGAATAATCATTTAAGTCAGCACAATTTTATTTTACAATTGGTATTTTTACAAAAAGAGCAATATCAAAAAATACAGGAACTCGTCTTGCTAAAAACGATTCCTGTATTTTTGTCTAACCCATCCTACTCGACATATCGCTTAGCAACCCTTGAGCCAAGCCATACAGCTGCAAACGAAGCAATGTACGAAACAATAAAACATGGGATCCAAGCTTTTTCACAGCTACTGATATAGACACTCATTCTAACGCTCTTAGAAATTTCTGCGTTATAAAAGATACTCGTCCCAGTACAAATGAAAGTGTTAAAGCTGTTCAAAAAAATAGATGGAATGATCCCCTGAACAAGTTTGAAAGCAATTGTACCTTTTCTAAAATGAAATAGTCCAGCAAACCAGTTTCCCCAAGCGTTATACGGCACAAACATGCTCACAATAAAAACAATCAAATTGACTTCTGCAGTTAATTCAAATAAATTGACCCAATTAAATTGCAGTTTATTCAGTATGATAATGAAAATGGCCATTACCAATCCCTAAGATCGACGTTAAGATTGTTGCAAAGTGGCTTTTGTAGAACATTTTTTCTCCTATTTTTTGAGATCTTCAATTATAAATATTAATGGGATGCACCACTCGTCGCATCAGCTCCCTGTTCTTTTTCATCAAAAGCAGTATCTGCAGCAATACGTCCAAAAGTAAAGATATCAGCCAATGAATTACCACCTAAACGGTTACCTGCATGAAGCCCGCCAGCATTCTCACCAGCTGAATAAAGACCATCGATGATGCTGCCATTTTCGCTTAACACGTGGGCTTTAGCATCAATTGCTAAACCACCCATCGTATGGTGAATCGCCGGCTTACGCGGTGTCGCATAGAATGGTGCCTTTTCACACTTAAGATGAAAGGCACTTTTACCAAACTCTGGATCATGCCCAGCATCAACATATGAGTTATATTTATTGATCGTATCAATCAATATTTTGGGATCCATGCCCACTTGCTTGGCCAAACCTTCAAGCGTGTCGTCACGGTATAAAGTACCAGCTTCAACTTGAGCATCAATTGCTTCTTGAGTCGTGTTGTAAGCAGTCGCTTTGATGTTTTCATCAGCGATGAGGTAGAATAGCCCACCGTTATCGATTGCCGCTTGAGCTAAAGTATCGCGCTCAGCAAACTCGTTGACGAACCGTTT
>DICX01000012.1:0-3061 GCA_002417825.1 Lactobacillus sp. UBA5815
ATCAGCGGCTTTCCCGGGATCGGCGCCTCTATTCGAATGTCTTTTGCAGCCAATGCCAATGCCAGATCATCTGTCAAATTAACAATACGGCTCACTTTAACGCCAACTGCAGGCTGCACTTCATACCGTGTTACCGTTGGGCCCAAAATTGCTGTTTTAACGATGACTTTGACGCCAAAGCTCTTAAAAGTTTTTTCAAGGACTTGCTTGTTTTTCTGAATCAGACGTCTATCCTGGCTCTGATCTGTCTCGCGCGTCGGTGAAAGAAGTGAAAGTGGCGGAAGTTGATAAGACTTTGAAGACGAATCGCTGCCAGAAGCAAGTTCAGGCGCCCCAACAGCCGCCTTTTCTGTATCAGGTTCATGCTCAGGCATAGCTTCATGGCGCGGTTCATCAAGTACCATTTTTTCAGAGGACATTTGGGAAGCGATGTCATTTTCGTCCTCCTGGTCAGTTTCTTTGATGCTATCGTCTTTTTCTGTTTCACTAAATGCTTTTTCTTCTACAGGAATCGTATGAGTGGCCGACGATGCAAAATCTTGCGTGTCTGGAAAATCTTGGCTTGATTCCAGCGGATCTTCTAATTTTTCACGATTCAATGCCTTCTTAGCTTGGCGTTCTTTCTGACCATCGAGTAGATCGCCATATTTTTGCTTGACAACTCGTGAAGCATTTTGATTTTTAGCAATAAAGAAACGAGAAAACTTTTGAAAGCCTGACAGTACTTGACGAAATTTCAAATTAAAAAACATCAATACGCCAATAATGATCGCAAATGAGCCTAAGATCAGACATCCAAGTGCACTAATCAATGGAAACAGGAATTGATAAAAAATAGTGCCAATCATACCACCACCAAGCGGTACCGTTGCATTTCCACGGGCAAATTCATTAGTGATCTGCTGCCAAAAGACATTAACAAAATTCTGATGGATCAAGATTTGATCAAAATAACGGGTACTCAAGATAATCAAAAATCCCAAATATGCCATAATCAAACCGCTCGTACGTTTAAATCCTAAATGAGGCGGCTGATTATAAATCACCATCACAAAGCCAAAAATGAGTAAAAGGACACTCATCACAAGATAACTGTCCCCGACAAAAAAACGAAATAGATTGATGACTTGCCGTCCCAAAAGGCCAAAAGGCAAAAGTGTCACAACGGCAAAAATCAAGCTCGAAAGGCCAACAAAAGCCCATGTTAAGCGACTTTGTTTCTTCTTTTTAGCCGTTTGTCTTTTCTTTCTTTTGGTCATTCAGTCATCCCCTCTCCAAATTACCTATTAGCGAAATTAGCTTTAAACTGTAGATTAACCGGCTCTTTTAAAGTCAATTGCGTCGTCTCATAAATCAGTGATTCCAGCATTTCAACAAGTGGACGAGACAGCATTTGATAATCTGCAGGCTTCAAATCTGAGCCATCACCTTGATAACCGATCAATTGAACGACTTGACTGATGCTGCCAGATACCGTAAAAGGTACCGCAGCTGGTGCAACTTCATAAATGATCCTCAATTCAAAAAAGTTTCCCGCTTCTCCTTCATCTTTTGTGCCATCTTGATTTTCTTTGATGACTTGCCGAAGGCCAAAATTAACTTGCTGATGCGGGGTCACCTCTTCTGAATTCTTGTCATAATGGAAAGCATCTACACTGATTGGTGCCATTTTTTCAATTTTCATCGTATTCAAAATCTCCTAATCTTTTAGTTTATCAATCGGATAATGATGACTGGCTTCCATATTGGGGAACCCTTGTTGACGCAGTGCTTCAAACAAAACGATCACTGCTGAATTTGCTAAATTAAAAGCTCGAATCTTATCAGACATTGGGATCCTCAAATTTTGCTCATAGTGCTGACGCATAAAAGTTTCTGGCAATCCCGTCGTTTCTTTTCCAAACATAAAGTAATAATTCTTATTTGGGTCCGTATAATGAACGTCTGTATAAGATTTCTCTGAAAACTTTGAAATTAGATACAGCTCATCTTGCTGTGTCAAAGTCTTCATAAATGATGTCAAGCTTTCATGAAGATGAAGGTCGACCGATTTCCAATAATCTAACCCTGCACGCTTCATCCGTTTATCGTCTAATTGAAAACCAAGTGGTTCAATAAGATCCAAAACCGTATTCGTTCCTGCGCAAGTCCGTGCAACATTACCAGTATTCGCCGGCATCAAAGGTTCATACAAAACAACATGATTCGTCAACAGTTACAACCTCCATAAGCATATACGCTATTGCGTTATACTTGCTATCACATATCATGATTCAACAATTTTTAACAAAAACACGTGTCACCACATTTTTACGGCAGCACGTTTCTTTTATAAAGGATCAAAAGGACAATCATTTTTTGGGATCAACAGTATGAACTTCTATTTTTTTATCATCTTTTTCATCATAGAAAGCTGAATGCTGCTGATAATAATGAAAAATCTTGGTGGTTATGATTTTGATGATTGCATAAATTGGAATGGCAAAAACAACGCCCCATAGTCCTGAAACAGCACTTGCGCCAATCAAGAGCAAAATGGTCGTGATTGGGTGCATATTCATCTTGTTTCCCATAACCAATGGACTGACGACACGACTTTCGATCGTCTGTTCGACAGCAAAAACGATCAGAACTTTTATCAACATCCCAGTTGAATCCATTAAAGCAATGACTAAAGAAGGAATCAAGGCAATGAACGTCCCAAAATAAGGAATCATGTTCAAAACGCCTGCAATCACGGCTAACAAAATACCATAAGGTTGGCCTACTATCGTATATCCGATCGCAAACATGACGCCTACCCAAAAGGCAACCATGATTTGACCACGGACATAGTCCGAAACAGCGCGATTAACTTGTTCCAATAAATCAGCTGTACTCTTTTGAAATCTTTTAGGCGCAAATCCAGCCAAATAAAATCTCAATTGATGACCATCTTTCAACATAAAAAACAAGACAAAAGGCGCCGTCAGCAGTGTCATCAAGACCATCGTCACGACACTCACTGCAGAACCGATATTGCCTAGAGCAGCTGTCACGCTGACTTCACCATTTTGGAACA
>DICX01000012.1:3111-13433 GCA_002417825.1 Lactobacillus sp. UBA5815
TGTCTTCTGAGCTTTATTCAGAGCATCGTTCAAATTATCACGGATAACACGCAAATTAGGATCGTATAGCGTATGTTTGACAACATTTTGGGCATCCCGCCAATAGGTTGGCCAATTTTTGACTAATGAGGTCGCCTGCTCCTGTACAACCGGAACGAGCGAATTGATGACCCAAACCAAAAACAAAACGACGATGGCAAACAAAACGACAATAGTGATCATCCGTGGCACCTTAAATCTTTTCTCTAGCCAGTCGACCAAAGGATTCATCAGATAATACTGTATTACAGCTAAAAGAACTGGGGGCAAAAGGGCATCAAAAAAGGTCCAAACAGGATTCAAAACGAAAGAGATTTTATTAAAAACTAAAATCACTAAAAAGAAAAGTAGCAGATTGATTAAAAAAATACTGAAACGATTATTCAAAAACCAATGATACCAAGTTGAAGAATTTTTATTTTCAGAGAGGTTCTCTCGATCTTTCATCATGGGCAAATCCCTTTATTTATGTTCAAAAACGATTTCAGAACCAATATCAAACTTTGGCATTGGTTCTGAAACTGGCTTATCAAGATAAATGGTATTCTGCATTGGATGCTTGGGTATCTTATCCGTAAAAACCAGCACAGCGTGGGCAATCGCTTTGATATTAGAAACGACCATTGCACCAACGTAAAGCGCTGAAAAGACACGACCATCGATGATCACGATATCTTCATTTTTGAACGTAAAATTTTGGCTAACATGCTGATCATCGAAACGGTGAATGACCGCCACCTCTTTAATTTCGTCTGTTGCCTGTTCACCAAATAAAATAACTAAATCATCTTTTTCTGAAATCGCTTCTGATCCAATTCCTGTAATTGTTGTCGTCCACTTCATAATTATTCTCCTTTTGATTAAATTTTAGCATAAAAAAAGCGAACTTAGCGTTTTTGCGCTGAGTTCGTTTTGTCTTAACCTTGCATCACTACTTTTTAGCAGTTTTGGCATAATTTTGAACTGCTTGATAAACCTGGTCAGCAACATGCGGTTCAAAAACACTTGGAATGATCTTTTCAGAAGTTGGCTGTGCGATCATACCGGCTAGCCCATGTGCAATCGCAACTTCCAAAGCACCATCGACTTTTTTCAAACCTGTCGCAATGAGTCCTTTGAAAGTTCCTGGAAATGCCAAAACGTTATTGACTTGATTAGGATATTTGCTTGAGCCAGTAGCAATTACTGCTGCACCTGCTTTTGCAGCGGCTTCAGGCAAGATTTCAGGGACTGGATTGGCTAAAGCAAATACGATCGGTTTGTCTGCCATTTTTTGAACATCTGTTTTCTTCAAAACATCTGCTACTGAAAGTCCGATAAAGACATCTTGTTGATCAATAACTTTGCTGAGTGGCGCATCTTTCAGCATATCGGTTTCAACGTCGCTGCGTTTGACGAGTTCTCGCTGATACGCGTTGTAGCGCATGTCATTTGCGGTTACGACACCAAATTTATCAACAAAGATCAAATGCTTCAAACCAGCAGCAAACAAAATCCTTCCCGTCGCAACACCTGATGCCCCAATGCCGTTGATGACGACATGGAGATCTTTTAAAGATTTGCCAACGACCTTAGCTGCATTGATCAATCCTGCTAAAACAACGATAGCAGTTCCTTCTTGATCATCGTGATAAACTGGAATGTCAAGTTCTTCCTGCAGCTTTTGCTCGATTGCAAAACATTTCGGTGCTGCGATATCTTCCAAATGAATCCCAGCAAAACTTTTTGAAATGTGTTTGATGGTTTGACAAAACTCATCAACATTCATCTGATCGATTGCCATAGGAATCGCATCGACACCAGAAAAACGTTTATAAAGCAATGCTTTGCCTTCAACGATCGGCAATCCTGCAGAAGGACCGATATTGCCAAGGCCTAAAACTGCCGAGCCATCAGTCACTACCGCAACGAGTTTTCCTGAAATCGTATATTTGGCTTTCAGATTTTCGTGATCTGCAATCATTTTTGCGATTACAGCTACACCTGGTGTATACGCCTCGCCAAGTTCTTCACGATTATCGACCACCATCGTTGGTTTGATTTCCAATTCACCGGTCTGCTTGGCATGTAAGCGCAATAAATCTTCATTTTTTATCATGACGGATGCTCCTTTTGAAAATCGTCTATTTGTGAAATATTGTCATGCTTATTATGCACCTTTCTATTTTAAATTTTCAAAAAATAGGCTTGTATTTTTAACTTTTTTAAAAATAATGGCTTGAACGATAAATGCGCTGATTTCGGCAAAATGCTATAATTTAACAAGTTTAAGACAATGTTTGAAAGACTCAAGGAGAAAATCGATGAAAATTTGGTTTAGCGGCTATACGACTAATCTTTCACGCGGTATTTATCGTGCACAATTAGATGACGAAAATCACCAGGCACGCGTCACAGATGTCACGCTGATGACAGAAGTGAGCGGGCCGACGTACTTGCGAGTGACGAACGATTTATTGTTCACGATTGCCAAAAAAGAAAACCTTGGCGGCATCGTGAGTTATCAGCAAAAGAAATTCAAGCAACCTATTTCAGCCATGATGACGCCCGGAGCATCGCCGTGTTATATCGGCATCAATGAAGCTGCACATCGGCTTTACACCGCTAATTATCACACCGGTCTACTGAGCGTTTATCATTATGACGCAAACGGTGAGTTGCAGCTTTTGGTCAAAACCAAACATGCCGATAAAAGATTGGGACCGCGGCCAGAACAAGAAACAGCACATCCCCATTTTTTTGATGAAACGCCTGATCATCATCTGGTTTCTTGCGATCTGGGAACAGACACGGTAGATTTTTATGAGTTTGACAAAAATTCTTTGACTCATCTGGCAAAATATGAAATGGCACCTGGATTTGGGACACGTCATTTGGTCTTCGATTCAGCTTCATCCCTGATGTACATCGTTGGTGAGCTATCCAGTCAAATCAGCGTCGTCCATTATGATGAAAAGAATTGGACTTTTGAAGCGCTGCAAACCATCAAAACGATTCCTGAACATTTTTCAAAGCACAACGGTGCAGCAGCACTACGTTTGTCAAAAGATGGCCGATTTATTTATGTTTCCAATCGTGGTTATGATTCAATCGCTGTTTTTGCAACCTCTCCTGAAGGAAAATTAAAATTGATTCAACAAATCTCAACTTTTGGAACTTTTCCACGTGATTTCAATTGGGACTCAGATGAACATTACGTCATTGCGGCTAATCAAACGAGCAACAACGCGACCTTGTATCGACGCAATCCAGAGACTGGCCTTTTGGCGGTCATTCAAAAAGACATCGCAGTCCCAGAAGCAACCTGTGTTGCAGTGACAAAAGATTAGGAGTTTTTTATTTTGGATATCATCAAAGCAATCATTCTAGGTATTATTGAAGGAATCACTGAATTTCTGCCGATTTCATCAACCGGCCATCTTTATCTTGCCAATTATTTTATCAAACTCGACCAACCGACAAGTTTCATCAATATGTTCATGGTCGTGATTCAATTAGGCGCAATTTTAAGTGTCATCGTTCTTTATTTCAAAAAATTAAATCCATTTTCACCATCAAAGTCAGCGCTAGAGCAACGGCAAACCTGGTCATTGTGGTTAAAAGTCCTTGTGGCGATCTTACCTTCTGTTGTCATCGGTTTACCTTTGAACAATTGGTTAGACGCTCACATGACGACATGGCAAGTCATTGCGGCAACATTAATCATCTATGGTATCTTGTTTATTATTTTAGAAAATCACAATCGTCAAACTAAACCCACATTGACCAATCTCAATCATTTAAGCTACCAAATGGCATTGATGATCGGCTGTTTTCAAGTCCTTTCACTGATTCCTGGAACTTCACGTTCAGGCGCAACGATATTGGGTGCGATGCTCATTGGCGCTTCTCGTTACGTTTCAACGGAGTTTTCTTTCTTCTTAGCAATTCCAACGATGTTTGGTGCTTCTATCCTCAAGATTTACAAATATCTGCATGCCGGACACGCCTTCATCGGCGATCAAAGCCTTGTTTTACTTGTCGGAACAGCAGTTTCGTTTATCGTTGCGATCATTGCAATCAAGTTCTTGCTAAAATACATTCAAAAGCATAACTTCAAAGCTTTCGGCTGGTACCGGATCATTTTGGGTTTGCTCGTCATCATTTTAGGCCTGATATTCGAATAAATTGATCAAATAAAAAAGCCTCCTTCGTGGGGGCTTTTTTATTTGTCTGACGGAGATTAATCTCACATCAGTTTTGCTTCTTTAAGCAATTCTTCTATCCAAGTTCCCTTCACTTTGTGAAGGCCGAATTTTTTGACTAGCTTTGGAACTGGTAAATCAATATCTGCCAGCTTCTTTTGATCAGAAAGATAATAAACGGCTCGAAGCAGTTCTCGAATATCATAAACAGAATTGAATACTTCTGGAACACCACGATCAACGTCTAACAATTCATATACGGCTTCCATAGCAGTACGAACTGAATACTCAGTCGTAAATACGGTGTCTCTTGTCGCAGATTCAGCGAAATTCCCAATAAAGGCTAAATTGACTGAACCCTTAGGTATCACAGCAGGACGATCACCTTGGCGCCGTTTCATAAAGTAACTCGTCACATATGGCATATAGACTGGCACCGTGACCATATTCGCTTCGGAGCTCAATTTCTGAATTTCACTGTCGGGTACGCCCAAATGATAGAGCAATTCTTCTGCAATTTCTTGTCCTGAACAAGCCGTTACCTTTTTTGAAATAAAGTTACCTACTGTATCTGAATAAAGCGCATAGATCCATACAACAGTTTCATTTTCATTTTGATCTGAAAAATGAGGCTGACGGTGAATCGTGAAACTCAATCCCCAATTAGAATCCGTCACTGTGATGATGCCGCCTGTGTTCACTTTGCCATCATGAAGTGATCGTTTCGTCAAGCGCTCAAAATAAGGATCCAATTTTTTGTTTTTCAACGTCATCGTTGCAGAAACATACCAGCTCCGTTCTGGAAGATTGTCGCAAAAGACCTCAGGATGTCCAAAGTCAGCATCTTGATCTGCCAGCTTTTCCCAAAGCCGCCACGAGCCGCCTTTTTCATGCGTAATCGGTGCTGGTGTGTTCTGATCACCATAAGTTGAGCTTTCCGTGATCGAGCCATTCGTAACAAAAACAAGATCATCAGGAGTCAAATCAATTTCTTCTGGTTTTCCTTGTCGTGTCACACAGATCTTTTTAGCGAATTTACGATCAGAGCGTGTCTCAACCAAAACATTCGTGACTTGAGTCTCATATTCAAACTGGACATGATGATCATGCAAATAACTCAAAACCGGTTTGACCATCGACTCATATTGGTTATATTTGTTGAATTTCAATGCCGTAAAATCTTTCAAGCCATCGATATGGTGGATGAAACGCATGGCATAACGGCGCATTTCGATTAATGAATGCCATTTTTCAAAAGCAAACATCGTTGACCAATAAATCCAAAAATTACTTTTGAAGAATTCAGGTGAAAAATAATCTTCTATCGTTTTGTCTTGAAGCTGATCTTCTGGTGTCATGATCAGCTTGATCAATTCATTAGCGCTTGATCCTAATTCATATTTGCCATCAGTAGGCACACGATCGCCTCGATGATGAATCAAACGACAATTTGAAGAATTAGGATCTTCTTTATCCAACCAATAATATTCATCTAAGTAGCTGGCGCCTTTAATACGAAGCGACGGGATCGATCGATACATGTCCCATAAACATTCGAAATGGTTTTCCATTTCACGACCGCCACGAACGACATAGCCGACATGTGGGCGTTTGACACCGTCTAGAGAGCCACCAGCAAGTGGTAATTCTTCTAAGATGTGAACCTTTTCACCCGGTACGTGACCATCACGGACAAGAAACACAGCAGCTGCTAATCCTGCCAATCCACTACCAACGATGTACGCTGATTTCTGATCAGCACCTGCAGGCGCTTTTGCATCCGCAAAAGCCTCATAGTTCCCATTGGAATAATACATGATGAAACCCTCCTCATCAAAGATAATAAATAGAAGATAGTTACATTATACACGATTTAACGACGCGAAAGTGTCCGCCACAATTGGCAAAAATCAATTGGATCTGGAATCGTTGTCATTACTTTTTCAGCAGCAAAGGGCGTCACAAAAGTTAACGAAAAAGCATTCAAAGCCTGTCGATGAAACCCATCTGGGATGCCATAAAGCGGGTCCCCATAAAGTGGGTGCCCAATCGCATTGAAGTGAACACGGATTTGATGGGTGCGCCCCGTTAGTAAGCGAATCTCGAGCAAACTTGCCCCTTTCGTTTGTGCCAAAACGCGATAGACGGTTTCTGCACGTTGTCCATCTGAACGGATCACACGCTTGATGCGGTGCTGATCTTGAGCGATTGGCAGCGTAATATGTCCTTGACACTCGCTGGGAGCAAAATTGCCATGGACGATAGCATGATATCGCTTGATGAATTTTCTCTTAGACAACGCACTGAACCATGCTTGTGTTGCACCAGTTTTACCAACTAAGACCAATCCTGAAGTTTGCCGATCAAGACGTGTCACGACATGTGGGCGAGCCATTGTTTTTTGCTCTTGATAGTGGCACTGCGCTTTAAAATAAAAAAGCAGACGATTAACAAGCGAATCATCTGTTTTAAAACGCGAGGGGATCGTTAACAAATCTGCTGGTTTATTAATCACTAGATAGTCAGGTGTCTGGGTCACGATAACTAAAGGACGTGGGGACAGTCGCAACGTTGATTGAGAACCTTCATTGCCTAAAACTAAAATCACCTGATCACCGATTTGAAGATGGTAATTCATCAACCGACGTTTATGATTGACCAGTAACAGGCCGCCATGATGCCGCACGTTGACTAATGCTTGTTTAGAAAAACCTTTCAAACGTAAAAAACGTCCCAGAACTTTTGAATCTCCAAGCATAACTTGAAATTTAAAAAAAGCACTCATTTTTGCCCTGTATCATCCCATCCAATAAAGGCATCTTCTACTCGCGACCAGAAATGCGTATGCTCAAACTTATCAAAACGGATCACATGACTTGAAATCCGATATTCTAATTTTTCAATTTGACGATGCCATAATTGATGGCCATCAAGTGTGACGACAAAATCTGTCATTTCTCCAGGAATGATCGTGATCCACTCATCCGGTGCAATGACGATAGGTGAAGACAACGTCCTGAAAACACGATTATTGATCGAAGCAATCTCTGTCATTTGTAATGCTTTCAATCGTGGATGAATCACGGCACCACCTAATGATTTGCTATAAGCAGTCGATCCAGTTGGCGTTGAAACACATAACCCATCACCACGAAAACTTTCAAAAAATTCATTTTTGATGTAGACACGTGCTTCAAGCGTTTTAGCAATTCCCTTTAAAGTCGTTTCATTGAGTGCCGTATAAACATGAACCCCATCTTTTGCAGTTATCTTGAGCTGCAAAAGCGGATAACTGACAGATGATGGTTGTCGCCGGCTCAAGGCATCAACCATACGGTCAACATCATAATTTCGCCAATCCGTATAAAAGCCAAGATGTCCAGTATGCACCCCAATAAATCGCACATGATCGATTTGCGGCAAATAGCGATGAAATGCCTTCAAAAGGGTACCATCACCACCAACAGTGACTACAACTTCTGGATGATCGTCATTTCTAACGATGCGATGGGCCACTAATAATTTTTCAAGTTCTTGGACAACGGCCAATGTTTCAGGTCGATGATTATAGACGATAGCGACTCTCATGACTGCTCTTTTCCTTTTGTCTGAGTAAACAGACGCTGAGCTTCTTGAACTTCTTCTTTAATGGCTGACATTTCTTCATCAAGCTGATAAGCTGCTTCGGCTGTCGTCTTAAGACGTTGCGAAATATCTTTCGGATAAACGCCTTGGTATTTATAAGCCAGCGTATGCTCTACCGTTGCCCAAAAGTTCATGGCCAATGTTCGAATTTGAATCTCTGCGATCAATTTTTTCTTTCCTGTCGGCAAAAAGACCGTATATGAAACGACCATATGATAAGATCGGTAACCAGATGGCTTGGCATTTTTGATGTAATCGCGTTCTTCAATCACCGATAAATCATCCCGGTCATGAATCAAATCCACTACTTTGTAAATATCATCTACAAATTGGCACATGATACGAATGCCTGCAATATCTTGCATATCGGTTTCGATCACGTCTGTACTGATCACACGCCGCTTCATTTTTTCTTTGATCGAGTCAACGGTTTTAACACGACCAACAACGAATTCAATCGGTGAATGCTCGCCCTTTTCAAGAAAACTCTGACGCAAAGCTCGAAATTTGACTTTTAATTCTGTCACGGCTTCATGATAAGGCCATAAGAATAAATCCCAATCTTTCATCTTATTTCCTTTCTACGCAAACAATGTCATTTTAACATATAATAAATGGGAAGAAAGGACCTAACGATCAATGAAAAACAGTTTAGAAATTGAAGCCAAAACCCTCCTGCCTGTTTCAGTCTATCAAAAGTTAATCACGGCTTTCCCAGTTAAGGAAAGATTTTGGCAGACAAATTATTATTTTGATACTTCTGATCATTTGCTGCATAAGCAAAGTGCCGGATTACGAATTCGCTGTTATCATGACAGTGCTGAGCAAACTTTAAAAGTCAAAGATCAGACACCTGTCCAAAGAAAATATCATGAGGTCATTGAAATCACGGATAAATTAAGCGTCTCTGAAGCTCGAAAGTTGCTTGATGCCGCACGAAAGGGAGAAAAGGTTCCTTTTGAAGGAAAAGTCAAAGCTTATCTTGATCAAAATTTTGGAACACCTTTTATCCCTAAATTAAGCATTTTTGCTAGCAGCAAAACCGATCGGCTCTTATCAGATGGGCCGGATCACTGTGAATTAACCCTTGATGCAACGACTTACGAGGATCATTTTACCGATTATGAACTTGAAATCGAAAATCCCAATCCCGATCAAATCAAAAAGACCTTGACACAATTGCAGAAAGCTTATCATTTTAACTCCACAAAGCAAAACACGAATCAAAATAAAGTGGCCCGTGCAGAAAAACATGCTTCATGAAACCAATTCATTGTCGCCAAGACAAACATTTGGTAAAGTTGAAATGAATCTAGCGGAGGTCAAAAAATGTTTGAAGTTTTTTTGTTCGTCAACCCAATCGGCATCAGGTGTTATGAAAGTGAGTGCGAAATCATGGCAGCGATCGATCAAACATCGCGCAAAGCCATTTATCATTTCGTTCCTTTAGCCAACATGGTCGGTATCAGAGCAGATATGAGACGACGTGGTTTATCACACACAAATTTGATGCAGTTCAATGAAATTTCAAATGCAACTTTCAGTGCCCTACATGATTATCACGCATTGAAATTGTCGGTTGGCAACAAAAAAGCAAGACGTTATCTTCTATTGCTGCAAGCTGAGATCAACACACATCAAGCACATTATACGCAGGCGCTTAAGCGAAGCCTGATTCAGCAACTTGATGTCAATTTTGTCCAATTTACCACAGCACGTCAATCGCGCTTTATTGAACAATCGATGCAAAAAGATGTCGATTTAGCTCAAAAATTCAAAGTGATCAACACCCCAACAACGGTCATTTTCGACTGTGATCACGATGAAAGTGGCATTATCTTTGAAGGATGCGTGCGACGCGAGGAATTAGAAGCGATATTAACAGATCATCAATCAATCGTTGAGACTAATTCACTGCATCTTCTTTGAAATTTGTTCATTCAAAAAAGATAGCAGGGTGACAGGTTGACCAGGTTTTCGCCAAATCGTGAACAATTCTGAGGGCAATTGTGCTAGCGTCAGCCCATTTGTATAAAGCCCTTCTGCAATTTTAATACCCAGTTGTGTTTTCTGATTGATTTGGCGTTGCGCATACAAACGTTGCTGATTTTCAGATGCATAAAAACAAGCTGTCATGTTAGGACGAAAATGCCAAAGTGACGCAATGCCTTTGCTATTCATCATAAATTTTTGACAGCGATACGAGAGCTGACTTGAAACAGGCGCTTCTTTTAAATCAAATTTTAAAAGAAGCGTTTTACTTTCTACGTGTGTTTCGAGTAAATACCATCCCCAAAATGAACTATAACGAAGAAACATCATTTGTGTTTTCTTCAGCCGTTGTCGTAAAAAATGACGCTTTCCGACGATCCAAACATCTTTGATATTCTGTGAAGTATATAGCCGATGACGGTGCTCAAATTCAAAAACGGATAACGGTGCACACTGAATTTC
>DICX01000035.1 GCA_002417825.1 Lactobacillus sp. UBA5815
GGATAGTATCATATGAACTTCTATATTCTTAATAGTTGTCCTGAAAACATCAAAATATTACAAAAATTAATTGAAAATGACTTTGATAACATTCTAGTTGGAATGACTGATAATCCAGAAAAAGCATATAACGATCTTCTTCAACTCCGAGTTGATATTATGGTACTTTCATATGAATTAATGGGAACTACAGGAATTAACTTAGTCCATAAACTGCAAAAAGCACATAGCACTCCGCACTTCATTATGACTGCACAAAAAATAACGCCAACAATTAAATCTCAAGTATATCAAGTCGGTTGTGATTTCTTACTGGATCAGCCATTTAATCTTGAAGAAACCAAACATGTTATCCGATATGTGTCTACACAAGTTAAGCTTACCAGTAGACTTAATGCAATTTACAAACTGGCTTCGACTTCCACTTCACCATATCAACTTCCTCAATCAACACAACGACGACAAATGAATCACGTGAATGAAGTACTCCGCTTTTTAGGAATTGCGGCCGAAAATGGAAGTGAAGATATTCGAAAAATTATTCGATTAATGATTGATCAAAATTTAAATTTTGGCTCTGTCAATTTTCAAAGAGATCTTAATATGGATAGTCATGAAAAAAAGATTGTTTATCAACGTATAAGACGGGCACTTCGCGTTGGTGTTACTAACATTGCCACTATGTGCACTGACTATCCAGAAAATGATATTCTCTTGGAATATGCCAATAACCTATTTGAATATCAAAATGTGCATATTGAAATTCAACGATTTAAGAATGATAAAATTCGTCGTGGTCAAATTTCAATTCAACATTTTTTTGATGGATTACTCCAAGAATCTTTCTGTAATTAACAAAAAGAGGATCTACGATTGAGCGATTTAAAATTTAATTTTGTATGCAAAAATCATGTTACATATTTCTAAATGCTTAAGCTTCAAATAAAAAACTCAGCGTTTAAAAACGCTGAGTCTTTTTCTACGCAAAGTCAATCAAATCAAAGTATTTGATTGCTTGACTTCCTTTCGTTTGATGGAGCGAATTATATCAGTTATTTTAACTAATAACTCAAAGGGTTCCAAATATATTTTCCTAACCGTACGCTCGGTAACAATCGAATCAACAGCATCAATATTTTTTCGATCATTACTTCTTCTAAAATTTTCTTGCTCATCATTGTAAAGTGTTTTGGACAAACAAGAACTTGATGCTTTTCCTGTACACTATGTGCAATATTAACCACACACCAGTTAAAAATGGATCTTCTAAAAAATATTCAAAACCTCGTCCACGTAAAGGATTTCTTTAAATATTTACTGCGGAGCTAGCCAAACATCTACTTGACGCTTTTCACATTCCTTGCCTACTGCATTCCCCAAATTGATACCAAAGATTTCCATTAAAAGCACATACAATAAACATTATGCCTGCATTGGTTTTAAATAACTTCTTAAAATTCAATATCAAAAGAAGTATATGACAGACCAAGACCAAATGGGAAAAGAACACTTTTATTAAAAGTATTAAAATATCGATATCCTACTTTTTGTAGATAAGTTTTTATTTTTAACGGTTGATCGAGCGCGCCATTACTCACTCTTTTTAATTAGATCTGAAAACATAGCCTTGCCATTTTCACGCTGTGGTTCTACAAACATACCAAACATTACACCAGTAAAATTAGAAGCTACTTCAGTAGACAAGAAACGTGAATCATACTTTCCTAAATTGATTCTTCCTTCCTCTGTCACCACATACAATAGATAATCTCCGCTTGTGCATGATATACCGATACGTTGCAATCTTTGCTTTTCAATTTCAACAGTTTTAAATACAGAAATTGCTGGTCCAATAACTAATCTAACCTGAATTTGATATTTATTCACAGAAATTGATTTTACAATTAAATCATAATGTTGATCCGATTCTTGATAAACTGTAATACCCGCCTGAGTATTTTGAGGATCAACTTTAACGGAAAAATTATCCTTAAAACTTCTTTGCCGAGTAAATATTGCTGTAGGTGAATCAATTCTATTATTAATAGAAGCCTGAGTAGTTGTTGTTAGAATATATTTCCCCGAAGAAATATTATATTTGCTCAAATCTGGATTTCTTAAAAAGAATAATTCTTTCCCTACTTCTGCGCTTTTTTGATCAACAATACTTAAAGATTTTTGCTGAGCAATTTTGCGATTAGTGTGCACTTCTAACCTAGCAGTATTATTATCATTTCCAACTACAGGCCAATCGTTTTCAAATTCAACTGGCAATAAATTAACTTCACGTCCTAGAGTGTGAAATTGACCTCTAACCGTACGTCTAAAGCCTAAAAATACTACCCACCATTTTCTATTTATATCTTGAATGAAATCACCATGACCTACACCTTGCAGCTGATATCTATCTAAGTTGCGATTAGTCAATATTGGGTTATTAGGACAACTTTCATAAGGTCCCCATATATTTTTACTGCGTGCTACTACCAGCATATGTCCATATTCGGTTCCACCTTCAGAAGCTAATAAATAATAATAGTGACCAATCTTATATAAATGTGGTCCTTCTAGATTCTTTCCACCATTGCCGAACCAAATATAATGACTGTTTTTTACCTTTCCTGTATTTAAATCTATTTCACTAGCTTGAATGGCATCTTTACCGTCTTTTTGCGCAGTTGACATGAAATAGCTTTTCCCATTTTCATCAAAAAATAATGAAGGGTCAATGCCACCTTGCTCAATACAGACAGGGGTACTCCAACTTGTATGTGGATCCGTTGTTTTAACAACAAGATTTCCGCCTTGGCTTACATTAGCATTAGTTGTGACTACATAATACACACCATTATGATAGCGAATCGTTGGAGCAAAAATACCACTCTTTCCGTAAGTGTTTTTCAAGTCAACCTGACTTTTCCTATTCAAAACGCTGCCTATAGGTTGCCAATTAATCATATCTTCACTTTCAAAAATAGGTATGGCTGGAAAATATTCAAAAGAACTATTTACTAAATAATACTTATCATTAACTCTTACTGCACTAGGATCTGGATAAAATCCTGGAATAATTGGATTTTGATATTTCATAGTTGTCCTTTTTATATAAACAAAAGCGATGAATCATCATTGTAATTCATCGCTTTTTTGTAGGGGAAAGAAGAGCAAATTATTCACTTAATTCAAAAGTTTCTTTTAAGCAATCAGCCGATGATTTACCAACAAATACATCAAAGTCGCCATTTTCTAAATAATCTCTTCCTAAATTATCATAAAATGTTAGTTCACTTGCCTTGATCTCAAATTCTACTTCTTTAGTTTGTCCACGCGGAACTTTAACGGCTTTAAAGTCAATCAGCCGTTTAACAGGTTGAACTATACTTGCAACTTGATCATGAATATATAGTTGAACAATTTCTCTTCTATCATAGCCACCTGTATTCTTAACCGTTAACTTTACTTTAATTGAAGAATTTCTAGTTAATTTATGTGATGACAGCTTTAAATCCTTATATTCAGATGAACCATAAGATAATCCATAGCCGAATGGATAAAGAGGAGTAACCGGTGCATCCAAATATTTAGAAACAAAACGACCAACATGTTGTGAACCCACTTGGGGCCTACCAGTGCTTAAATGATTATAGTAAATGGGTTCTTGTCCAACTGCATAAGGGAAAGTCATGGTAAGTCTACCGGATGGATTTACCTTACCATACAGAATATCTGCGATTGCATGACCACCTTCAGTACCAGGGAACCAAGCTTCAATTATTGCATCAACTTTATCAACTACATTTGTTAAAACTAATGGTCGACCACTAATTGTAATTAAAACTATCTTCTTGCCCAACTTGGACAATCGATCAATTAAATGCAATTGATTTTCAGGCAAAGTCAACTTAGTTTTAGCACCAGCTTCACCGGCTTCGAGCGTACTTTCACCCAATGTTAATACGATTGTATCAGCAGTTTGAGCGATCTTAACAGCCTCATCATTATTCTTTTGTTCAACTTTTTCTGATGAAATCATCTTGTCAATTTCTTCATCAGTAAAGTAGCCAATTTCTTTAAGAAGATGCGCATCCCGAATCAAATCAGTTCCTTTAGCAGTCTTTAAATTATCACCAGCAATTTCTTTGATTCCTTCAGCAATAGTTACGGAAGTATTTGGATCACCGTGAACTGCCCACATTCCTAGAAGCAGCTTTTCATTAGCATATGGTCCAATTAAAGCAATCTTTTCATCTTTCTTCAATGGCAAAATGCCATTCTTATTTTGAAGAAGAACTAACGCCTTATCAGCTAATTCACGAGCTACTTTTCTCTTGCTGTCTGATAAGATACTCTTAGCCTCACGCTCTTCGGAAACGCTACGATATGGATCTTCAAACAGACCTAGTTCATTCTTAAGCAACAAGACGCGCCAAGTAGCTTCATCAATTTTTGTTTCATCAAGCTTGCCATCAGTAACTAACTCCTGTAATCTCTTAGCATAACAAGGCGACTTCATATCAATATCTACTGTAGCATTAAGTGCTTTATGGGCAGCATCAGTTTCATCTTTAGCAAAGCCATGCTTAATTAACTCATAGATTGATGCATAATCTGAAATAATTAAACCATTAAAGCCCCATGCCTTTCTTAAAACATCATCAAGCAACCATTTATCACCTGTGGTTGGCACTCCATTTAATGAAGTTAACGACGACATTACCATTTTTGAACCAGCATCAACTGCTGCTTTGTATGGTGGCAAATAATTTTGATATAAATTGCTGATGGACATGTCTACAGTATTATATTCTCGACCTGCTTCAACGCCGCCATAGCCAGCAAAGTGCTTTACACAAGCAACTTGACCTGCACCATCTTTTAACTTGTCTTGAAATCCTTCCACCATACTCTTGGCAAAGACAGAATTTAAATACGGATCTTCGCCAGGAGACTCAAGTACTCTGCCCCATCTTGCGTCATGAACCACATCAACCATCGGTGCAAATGAAACATGGTTGCCAGCAGCTGAGCCTTCATCAGCTGCAATATTAAAACCTTTTCTAACCAGTTCAGGATCCCAAGTAGCACCTAGACCTAAAGGGATTGGAAATACTGTCTTATATCCATAAATAATGTCTGCCATAAAAAGCATTGGAATATGGTGTGGTTGAACACTCATTTGATGGTCTTGAACTTCTTTAGTTGCCTTAGCACCTGTTACATTTAAAACTGAGCCACTTAAATCAACTATCTTTTGCGTAATGCCCAATTTTTGCTGTGGTCCTAAAGAAATATCATTAGCTTTATAAAATTCACCTGATAATTGAACCAACTGCCCAATTTTTTCTTCAAGACTCATATCATTGAGTAATTTTCTTAATTTTTCTTGTTTCATGGTTACCTCTAATTTTGACTTGCAGCAGCTTGTTCTTGTGCCAATGCTTTCTTATCAGCATGTCTGAACCATGGGTACCAAAGAAGTGGTGAAACAATTAACTGCATTACTACTTGGAAAATAATAATTGAAACATGACCGCCAATAATAGCGTGAAACCCAACGGGTAAGCCAAACACAGCTTGAGCACCGGTAAATCTAGCTAAAACGCCGATTTTAGTAAGAAATGCTGCGATTGCAACAAAGATAGCGTTGTTAAATACAAATGGTACAAAGAAATCAAAGTTTAAAACTAATGGTGTACCAAAAATAACTGGTTCGGTAATTCCGAATAATCCTGGAATAATAGCAACTTTACCAAGTATCTTATATCTCTTACTCTTAGCAAAGAAAATCATTAAAATTATCAACCCTAGTGCAGTACCACTCCAAGTAACTACATCAAAGAATGCTTTACCATACATATTGGGTAATGCTTTTCCGGCTTGAAAAGCTTGCAAGTTTTGCATATCCAAAGCCATCCAAATCGGTTGAACAAGTGGCATCATAACATTAGTACCGTGAATACCGAAGAACCAAACCAATTGTTCCAAGAAACAAATCAAAATCATTGCCCAAATTGATCCACCAATATTCTTTAATGGTGTTTGAATAAAGCTGTAAATCATCTGGTGGAAACAACCAAATGGCGTAGATTTAAAAATAAGTGCAATAATAGTAAATACTACACCTAATAGTAAAGCCGGAATTAAAGCAGAAAAACTATTAGAAACCATTGGTGGAACACCTGCGGGCATTTTTATTGTCCAACCATGTTGTCTCATATAAACATACGAACGCCCTACAATTATGCCGACAATCATAGCTGAAAACATACCAGATGCACCTAACCAAGTAGTTGGTAAAGCAGTAACATCTTTTATTTGTCCTAATGGGGTAATAATTAAGAATGCCATCAGGGAAATAAGTCCCGCAGCGGCCCCATCATCATCTTTCATAAATTCCTTAACAATATATTTGCCCATCATAAAAGCAACATATAATGATATCATGCCAATAGTTACAACATTTACACCTGTCAATATATTTGCAAGTGCTGTCATATGCCATTGCCCTGCATAAACACCAATCAAAGTAGCAAATGAGCCTAAGATCATTGGCCCCAAGGTGGCCATCATGGCACCCATTATAGCCTGTAAATAAGGATTGGCACCTATTTTCCCGAAAATAGGGCTCAGCTTATTAAAAAAGCTTTGCATTTTTTCCTTCATTTTATTTTCCTCCCTCTTATTTTTCCTCCCTCTTATAGATAATCTCTTGTATAGATCATCTCTTGCCTGCATATATAGTAGAGCGCTTACAGTTCTATTGAAATGTATTTATGATTTAAAAAACATGTAAATTTTTGTCATTCTCCTATAAAATATAAAATAAAGATTTACTTTTTGAGGTCAAAAATGTCTATAAAACACGAAAATATAAATTATTATTCTTCACCTTTACCATTTAAAATTTTTACTTTTCATGCTAAAAATCTTGATCGAGTAATCCAACCTCATTGGCATCGAAGCACAGAGATTCTTTTTTGTATTGAAGGAAAATTAAAAATTACCTTTCCAAAAAAGGCTTACATTCTAAAGGAAAATCAATTTGCTGTAATTAATCCAGTCCAAATCCACTCAACTCAAAGTCTTTCCCATAATTGGGTACTTTGCATACAGCTCCCTTTTTCATTCATGAATAATATTTCTAAAAATACATTTATGGAAAAATTTATTTTTAATACTGAAAAATGTATTTTTGATCCAGGAAATTCTAAAGTCATTAATCAACTATTTAAACAATTAATTAAAAACTATAATTCAAATGAAAATTCTATTTTAAAAGATATAGACATTTCCTGTAATGTTTGCCAAATAATTAAAAATTTAATTGATAAAAATGCTACCATTATTTCCAACAAATATAGTGGCTCCAATATTGCGTTTACGGAAAAAATCATTAACTTTATTGATAAAAATTGTCAGCATGATCTTACTCTTGATGATGTAGCTAACTTTTGTTCATATTCATCTTCATATACTTCCAGAATAATAAAAGAAATTTTAGGAACTTCCTTCTATAATTTTTTAAATTCGATTAGATTAACCAAAGTAATTACTATTATCAAAAATTCCAAAAAAAATGAACTTAATTTAATTGAAGTTGCTGAAAAATCTGGATTTAAAAATTACCGCAATTTTTATAATTCTTTTAAAAAGACATACCATATTTCTCCCGGAAAATTTCGAAATAATTTTTCATAAAAAATATCTTTAAGTCTCCTACTTGATATTCTTGACTCCATATTTCAGCTGGTAAAGCATGCAAACTTGACAATACATCAGTTTCAAATTCCGTAAAAATTAAATGGACAATTTAAATTACACGCTTTCCACTTATTCATTTCTTGAATAAACTGCTGCTTTGCATCTAAAACTTGTGAACTACCTTTTATATACCAGTCATAATATCTATTTAAGCAAATAAAACCACACAAATTGGTCACTTAATCATTATCTGGACGACTGTGCGCTTCCAAAGCACCAGTTAATGGACGATTCTGTGGATCTAAATTTCGCACATATTTCGCAAACGCTAGAATCACGGCTACTAACGTCAATGCCAAACACAACATCAAGTGCCAACAATCTTCGAAGAAGCCCTTAATGAATAGGTAAAACCGCCTGTTTATTTTACGACGTCATGCGTCAAAAAAATCTAAGACATATTGTTTTACCACTATCTTAAGTTTAAAACTAAACAAAAAATAGTGAATCAATTATCTCGTTGGATAATTGATTCACTATTTAGCTTAGAATGCTTATTTTTTTGAAAATGACGATCTTTAATCAAAATTTGCCATCCACAAACACACTATCTCTAAACCATCCCTTGATTGACGATATGCCGATAAACATGCGCCGTCGCCATGTAGATCAGCATATAGCTGACTAACAACACGGCGGTCAGGATCACACTCACCATCGTCAAGATTTTCGAGTCGTACAATCCCAACTCAGACAAACTGCTTTTAAGCGCAGGCAAAGCAAAGCCTAAGTTGATGACAGCACCAACGATCGGCAGCAAGAACACTGTCAAAACTTGACTTCGAATCGCGTGTGTCGTTTCTTGGCGGCTCAATCCTATCTCGCTCATGACGCGGTAATACTTTTGATCGGCATAGCCTTCAGAGACTTGTTTATAGTAAATGATCATCACTGTCGCGCAGATCATGACGAGACTGATCAAGATTCCCATGAACAGGAGACTGCCGAATATCGCTTGTAACAAACTTCGAACCACTGGTTTGGAAGTAAAATTCTCCGATGCGACTTTCAGCGTCTGCTGAACCGTATTGGAAAATCGTTTTTGCTGCTTATTCGTTCCAGCAATATTGAAGCCTTGTGCATAAATCTCAGGATAAGGGTTGATTTCATGCGCGATTTTTTTGTTGGCAGCAACGACGAAAACTAATTTAAACGTCATCAAATGCCCATAAGCAAAAGCACCTGAAAACTGTGCGATCGGCTTGACACGGTAGCGTTTCCCCTGAATCTTCAACGCTTGCTTGTCATAACGACTTCCCGAAACATAGACCAGTACCTCATCGCGCGCAAGTCGATAATGCGTTCGCTGAAGCCGGTTGTACTGCTTGAGATCAAGCGAGGACAACACATAATTGGCTTTATGGATCGTATTTTGTTTGAACCGATCGCCAATTAAAACTCCCGTGACTGGCGTCGTCACTGAAACCGTCTGCGGTGCACGCATCGTGATATGATTCTGCTTTGCGATACGTTTGATGTGCTGTTTTTCAACTGGCGACAGCGGTTTCGGCGCAACGATTTGAACATCCCTAGGGCCATAAAAATCGATGATGTTTTTTTCACCGGCGATCAGCGAAAACGAAGCCGTCAAAGCGACTAAAACAGACGTACACAACAAACTGATCGAAGCCAGGCCAGCACCATTTTGCTTCATGCGATAAAGCATGTTGGACACTGAAATAAAATGATTCGGCTGATAATAATACTTGGGACGCTTCTTCAAAGCCTTCAAGCCGCTGATGCTCGTCGTGATAAAAACCAGGTACGAACCCACGACGACGAACAACACCGCAACGATGAAACGACTGAATGCATCTTGGGTCGGTTTGACGGTAACGGAAATATAATAGCCGATCGCCAAGATGATCAGACCCAATATGGCCAAAAACAGATGTGACTTGGGTTCTTTTTCTGGTTGCGCCGTTTTGCCCCATAAATCGATAGGATCGACCTTTCGCAGTTCCCAAAAGTCGAAAAGAATGATCAGGCTGAAGACGACGGCAAAAACGAGCACATCGAACAACAAAGGCGTCCAAGTCAAAGTTTGATGGAGCAGCGTCGTTCCGATCAGTGATTTCAATCCCATGAAAGCAAATTTTGAAAATGCGAAACCAAAAGCACTGCCGATCACCATGCAGATCAGATAAAACAGGATGTTTTCCCAAAAGACGATCTGTCGGAGGTGGTGTTTCGTCAACCCCAGGATGCTGTATAACCCCAATTCTTGCATACGTTGCTTGCTCAGCAGACGCTCTGCATAAAAAGTGGATAAAGTGGCGATCAACACCACGAACACCAATCCCAATTTGAGGATGTAATCCGTTTCTGTCCCGTAAGCCATCGCTTTAAGGTTCGTATCATGAATCATCGAAAAGAAGATATAAGTGATCATCACCCACATCGAATTGGAAAGGATAAAAGGAAGCGTCTGCGTTTTGTTCTTGGTCAAGTGGTGCCGGGCAAGCTTAAGTGGAATCATCACTGCACCTCCTCTAAAGCCGTCAGACTGTCGATGATCTTTTGGAGATATTGGTTCCGGCTTTGATCGCCACGGTACAATTCGTTGTAGATCTTACCATCTTTGATGAACAGCGTCCTTCGCGAATAACTCGCGGCTTGTGCACTATGCGTCACCATCAAGATCGTCTGTCCTTTGCTATTGACACGTTCAAAAATGTTCAAGATCTTTTCAGTGTTCGACGAATCCAGCGCTCCTGTCGGCTCATCTGCCAGCAGCAAACGTGGTTCCGTGATCAATGCTCTCGCAATGGCAACGCGCTGTTTCTGACCGCCAGAGATTTCAAAAGATTGCCGGTCCAAAAGATTCGCGATCCCGAGAAGCTGGCTCAATGGTGCTAACCGATTCGCCATGAATTGCGGTGATTTTTTTGCTAAAACGAGTGGCAAATAAATATTGTCCCGATTGTTGAAAGTATCCAGCAAGTTGAAACTCTGAAAAACGAATCCCAACTGTGTCCGCCGAAATTTTGCTGCCTCATTTTCCGACAAATGGCTTAAATCGATGCCATTCATGGTGATCTTGCCGCTAGTGGGGTGCGTCAAAGTAGCGATGATATTGAGCAGCGTTGATTTCCCTGCACCGGATTCGCCCATGATGGCGACATAATCACCTTTATCCACTGAAAAACTGACATCCTTCAAAGCTTGAATCTCATTTTGATGACCTGTTGAAAAACTTTTTTTGATATGTTTCAAGACTAGTAAGCTCATTTTGTCCCCTCCTAAAAACTGATGTTACCGTCAGTATAAAAAAGATTCCTTGAGCCTTGTAGTTACAATGCGTTAAGGAATCTTACGATTTGTTATTTTGTTTGCAGCTTTTTAGGATTGAAAATGAGTTTTACTGTCGTTCCAACGTTTTCCACAGACGTGATCACCAACTTGATATCCAAGATCGTGGCGATCCGCTGGGCCATGTACAATCCCATGCCTGTTGCTTCACCATGCGTGCGCCCGTTGCTTCCCGTGAAGCCTTGGTCAAAGACTCTAGGCAGGTCGCTTTTTGCGATTCTGATGCCATGATCGTGTATAGTCAATGCACCTGCTTCAAAATTGATCTGAATCGTGCTCTTTTTGTGGGAATACTTGACGGCATTCGTCAGAAGCTGTTCTAAAACGAATGAAAACCATTTTGAATCCGTCAGAATCGTGGCTGCGGGAACCTTGAGCTGCGGTGTCACTTCACGCGATAAAAAGAAAGACACGTTCTGCTGGATCACTTGTTTGAGACACGTCAGCAAGTCGATTTTTTCAAAAACCAGATCATGATTGAAATCAGCCAAACGATCAAACGTCAGCAGCTGTCTGAGCTGATAATTAACCAGATCGATTTTTTCAGAAACTTCCTCGCTTGGAGCTGCAGGTGCATCCTCCGCCATCATCAGCAGCGACGTGAGGGGTGTTTTCATTTCGTGACTCCATAGGGTCAGATAATCTTCTCGATTTTTAAGCGAAGCTAGCAGCTCCTGTTTCTCGGCTGATTCCTGTTTGATCAGTTCCCGAACCGTTTTTTCATATAATTTGCCATAAAAGCCATGAAGATGACGTGAACCGAAGTCACCTGATTCGATCAGCCGAGACATCGTTTCAACATCCATCTCTTTTTGATAGACGCGAACGCCAAGAAAGATCAAAAACGGCAAAACCGTATACCGTGCCAAGTCACTGATTACATTCAAATCGACATGATAAAGCAAACATACCAAGCTTAGCAACAATAAAAGCAGCAAATACCCCAATGCTGTCGGCCATTCTGACAAAATCACTTTTAAGATATGCACTTTTTTATTTTTCATCATGCTTCAACCGATAGCCTTTGCCATATTCTGTCACGATCAGTTCCGACGATCCGAGCTGGTCTAATTTATGACGAAGCCGGCTCATATTCACGTTCAAAATGTTTTCATCCATGAAG
>DICX01000061.1 GCA_002417825.1 Lactobacillus sp. UBA5815
ATGCAATATAAAATAATGAATCACCAGCTCCTGAAAGCAGTTCTGCCAAAGAGAACTGCCTGAAATTTTTGTTTTTAAAAAATATCGTCATTATTTTCCTTTCTCGTGATGCTATCGTGATTTCTTGATTTCTGAAATAAGACTAGATACGTAAATTTGTTTTTTTCATGTAGGGTCTCTCAATTCGAACTCAGAGTTTCAAAAACAATTATTTAAAATTTGTTAACTTTGATAAAGGTTAACGGTTAATATGATAGTTATGAGATAAAAGATCATATATGAATGTTGTGAGCATGATGAAAAAATTTGGCGAGTCATTAAGGATCATTCGAAAAGCAAAGGGAATCACGATAAAGCAAGCTGCTGGAGATATAGTGACGCCCGCTTTCTTATCAAAAGTTGAACGTGGCAAGAGTGATATATCTTTTTCTAAATTGGTTGAGATATTAGATCGCATGAATGTGGATATTCATGAATGTGGATATTGATGAGTTTATTTTAGAAACCAACAATTTTGAAAAACATCCACAAAATATGTTTTTGTCTGATTTATCAGATGCGGTCAATACGAACAGTACAACTCTTATTCAAAGCTTAGAGCGAAAAGCAAATCTGAAATATAAAAAGAGTAAAAATTTTAGATATCAACATAATGTCTATTTGTGCCATTTATATGCCAGTCAGATCAAACATGAAGATTTTAGGATTAGTGATTGGAAACCTATAAAAAATTATTTGATGAAGGTCGAAGACTGGTCTTATTATGAATTTTTACTATATGCTAACGTTATTCCGTTCTTGCCTACTGAAATAATTGAATTGCTGAGCAAGACCGCATATGAAAAAGGGATGCGATATATATCGCTCACTGATAATAAAAATGGTCTGACAGAAACTTTGCTGAACACGATTGAAACTTTGATCAGTAGGAAAGAAATAAATGCTGTCATACCATACTTTCAAGTCTGTGAATCATTGATAAAATCACCAGATTTAATGTTTGAAAGAACACGGTTAATGTTTTTAAAAGGTGCATTGGATTACTTAAAAGGAGAGAAAAAAGGTGCTTCTAAAATGGATGCTGCAATCAATGCATTGAATATTACGGGGTATCATGGAAGTTTGTTAGGTACTTTTGAACGATTTAGAAATAGCATATTGAAAGTTCATATATGAATTTTTGAACAATGGCAGCAAGGACTCATGCTGTCTTTTTGTGTCATGTTGGAAAATATGATCAGCAACTTTGAGAATAAAAAATAAAGCATCTTCCCAGAATGAAACATTTCTAGGAGACGCTTTATTTTTTATATGATTATTTGGCTGGGGATGATTGCAATCCTTGTCCTTTTGTTTCACTTAGTATTGATCATGAGAACTTTTTACACTCCCAGGGATCTTGCTTAGTCATGTAAAAGCTGAATGGATTGCCTTATTTTTGAGACGATTTGGCTTTCTTTTGCTGCATGAACCGTTTAGCCGTGACGACTTTTCCTTGATCGATCGGACGAAGTTTTTCTCCAGAAAGCAGCATGTCACGATCTTGAAGCTTTATCTGATGTGCTGCTGGTTTTGATTCCTGGTGGCTGATCCAACGATTGGCCACTAAGGCTTGTGAATTAGGATAGGTAAAAGTGGAAAGTTTATCTGGCGACAGATCGATGACTGCTGCATTTTTTTGAAATGAACCTTCTTCTATTTTAAAACTGGCAGGTGTCTTGGGATTGTCACCAACGCTTGTCACGTTGATGACGTAACGCCCGCTGTTTTTTAAATCGATCACGGTACTCGTCATACCACGCCGGGCAAAGAAAGTCCCTAGGTAGAAGTACTTGCGACGTTGGTAAAACATGATGATCATACCGGCTGCAATCATTGCCAGAACAAGGATCGAAACGTTCACTGCCATATTGTCCTCCTTTATTTGAAACAATCACGATAAGGCTGTAGAAGCAATCAAAGAAAAAGGACTACGCCCTAAGCCGCAACCCTTCATCTAATTTTTTTAGATATCGTCAGTGCTGCTTAGATACCATCATCTGTTCCAGCAGTCGTATTATCTGGCAGATCCAACGTGAATTTCTGCACCCCTTGTTTTGCTGAAGCCAAGATTGCATCCGCGTAAACATTGGCATCTTCATAGTCACTGAATACAGATTCAAGTAACGATCCTAAGTTGCATCCAGCGACGACCGCAAGTTGTGGGTGTTTTGCTGCCAAAGTCGCGGCGACTTTATAAGGCGTTCCGCCTGCCAGATCTGTAAAGAACAGCGTTGGCTGCGGATCAGTGCCAAGAATCTTTTCAAATTCAGCTTGAAGCTGCTCGTCGCTCATGCCTTCTTTAAAATTCACGAATGACCAATTGTCTGGCACGGTTGCCAAAAGATGCAGTGCACCTTCGAAACCTTCTGCAAAAGTACCGTGACCGGTGATGATGACTTGGACTTTACTCAATGTCTGATGCCTCCCTATCGAAGTGCTAACGTGTTCACGATTTTACATCCAACCAATCGCTGCCATCGCAATCGCCAGCACGAAAGTCACGACGATCAACCAAATTGGATTGACGTTCTTTTTCAATAACCAATACAGCAAGAAAACGAAAGCAAAAGGTAGAATGTTCGGAAAGATTTTATCCAGTAATTGCTTCTGAAGATTGATCACAGTGTTCCCGGCGCCGACTTTGATCGTCAATGACATCTTAACGTAGC
>DICX01000013.1 GCA_002417825.1 Lactobacillus sp. UBA5815
ATTTTATCGATGTCTTTTGCGGTGAATAAAAAACTTGCTAAAAGTGATCGAATATCTTTTTCCAGCATCGTGGGATAACGATCCCAGATCGTTGCGATCACTGTCTTGTCATAATCCAAACCTTGAAGTTCCTGGTCGTAATAACCGATATCAAGACTGGCACCATATTTGAGCTGGCCGCCTTTTTGAGGCAGGCGTTTCATGATCGTCTTCAAGAGGGTTGATTTTCCCGTTCCATTTGGACCTATGATTGCCACACGGTCTTGTTGGTTCACTTGGAAATCGAGGTCGTGAACCATCGTCCGCTCTGGATAACCGATCGTCAAATGTTTTGCAATCAAAACTTCTTTTCCAGACCGCCTCTTGATCTTGAAATTGATTCGCAGTGAATGGGAATGCTTAGGCGGCGTTAAACGCTCAATTTTTTCCAAACGTTTGCGTCGACTTTGTGCACGCTTGGTCGTCGTCGCACGTACGATGTTTTTTTGGATAAAAATCTCATCTTTTTTGATTTCGGCTTGCTGTTTTTCATAAGCAGTTTGTTGCTGCCGATCCTGCAAATCGCGTTGCGCCAAATATTGGGAGTAATTTCCTTTGAAAATATTGAGTTGACCAAAGCGTAATTCAAAGATTTGATTCGTGAGGTGATCTAGAAAATATTGATCATGCGAAACTAATAGAATAGCGCCGGGATAAGTTTTTAAAAAGTTTTCAAGCCAATCTAGCGTGTCAAGATCCAAATAATTGGTTGGTTCATCCAATAAAAGCAGTTCTGGCTTTTTTAGCAGCAATTTGGCCAAACTCAATCGTGTCTTCTCACCACCGGAAAGTGTTTTGATCTGTTTGGACCAAGTCTTTTCAGGAAAATCGAAGCCATTAAGTAGGCTTTTGATTTCGGCTTGATAGCTGAAACCGCCATTCTGTTGAAAAGAAAAACTTAATGCATCATAGCGTTTAAGTAGCCCTTTGTCTTGAGGATGTCGTGCGATTTGATTTTCTAAATCAGCGATCTGTTTTCCCTGATTGATCAAGTCTTGAAAAACGGTCTGCATTTCTGACCAAATCGTTTCTTGATCATTCAACCCATTTTCCTGTGCAACATAGCCGATATGAATGTTCTTATTTACAGTAAAAGCACCATAACTTGGCGTTAGTTCCCCTGTCATGATCTTTAAAAGTGTCGTTTTGCCAACACCATTTGCGCCTACAAGTCCGATCCTGCCTTGTGCAGGGATCGCAAAATTAAGGTTTGAAAAAAGGGTGTTTGTCCCAAAATGTTGTTCGAGGTCGTGTCCTTGTGCAATTATCATTTTTATCTCCTAAGTTGTAGTTTAACATAAGCCATTGCTTCTTTATGTGCAAAGCTTGTGAACAATTTGTCGCTATAAATGAATAAATTGAATATGTGAATTTTTTTGCTTGATTTTTGGCCGTCAGTGCGCGTATTATTGTAAAAGCTAAAAGCATATTCACATTCACAAGTAGAATGAAAAGGGAGAAAAATGGACAAGATCAAAATTCCAAAGGCAACGGCAAGAAGACTGCCTTTGTATTATCGCTATTTAAATTTTTTAAAGGATGAAGGCAAAGAAAAAGTTTCTTCCACTGAATTTTCAGATGCCGTTCAAGTTGACAGTGCTTCGATACGTCGGGATTTTTCTTATTTTGGCGCTTTGGGCAAACGTGGTTATGGTTATGATGTTGAAAGCCTGCTCAACTTTTTTAAGAAAATCTTGAATCAAGATACTTTGACGAACGTCGCCTTGGTAGGTGTCGGAAATCTTGGCCATGCGCTACTGAATTATAATTTTAAGCGGAGCAATAATATCCGGATATCGGCTGCTTTTGATGTCGATCCTAAAATTACCGGAACCATTTTGAGTGGCGTTCCGGTTTACAATATGGCTGAAATGAAGAAACAACTCGAAGAACAGCAGATCAGTATCGCCATTTTGAGTGTGCCACAACCGGTTGCACAAAAAACAGCAGATGAAATGATGGAAGCTGGAATTCGGGGAATCATGAATTTCACACCGATTCGTCTTTCTGCACCAAATGGCGTTAGAATTCAAAATGTCGATCTGGCAACGGAATTGCAAACGCTGATTTACTTTTTGGATTCTGACCGCAAACATCAAGATGAACTTGAAAACTGAATTCTGGTTGAAGGTCCTGCCATCGTCGTAGATGGTGGGATTTTTTGATTATTTCTGCTTGATAGGCTTAGCAGTTAGGCTAAAAAAGTGCTAAAAATAGGCCCAAAACGCTTGCAATCGAAATCCAAACACGCTATTATTTAATTTGTAAGTTAGCACTTGATAATTATGAGTGCTAACATCCATTGAATTATGATATTTAGGAGGGACAAAACGTGTTACAACCGATTGGCGATCGCGTGATCGTAAAAGTTAAGCAAGAAGAAGAACAAAAAGTTGGTGGCATCGTCCTCGCTTCCAATGCTAAAGAAAAGCCAACAGAAGGCGAAGTCGTCGCTGTTGGTGAAGGTGCTCGCAATGCAAATGGCGATTTGATCGCGATGACGATCAAAAAAGGTGACGTCGTTTACTACGACAAATATTCTGGCACAAGTTTAAAATATGAAGGTCAAGAATATTTAGTTTTGCATGAAAAAGACATTCTAGCACGCGTTGAGTAAACTTGGAAGGTGGTATATCAATGGCTAAAGATATTAAATTCTCAGAAGATGCAAGAACTTCTCTTTTGAAAGGTGTCGATCAGTTAGCTGATACGGTTAAAACGACGTTAGGACCTAAGGGAAGAAACGTTGTTCTTGAAAAGAGCTATGGTGCACCGGACATTACGAACGATGGTGTCACGATTGCTAAAAACATCGAATTAAAAGATCATTTTGAAAATTTGGGTGCCAAGTTAGTTTCAGAAGTCGCTCAAAAGACAAACGATATCGCTGGTGATGGCACGACAACAGCAACGGTTCTGGCACAAGCAATCGTTCGTGAAGGGATGAAGAACGTTACTGCTGGTGCTAATCCAGTAGGTATCCGTCGTGGTATCGAAAAAGCAACTCGTACTGCAGTTGATGAGCTTCACAAGATCAGTCACAAAGTTTCATCTAAAGATCAAATCACACAAGTTGCTTCTGTTTCTTCTGCTTCAGAGGAAGTTGGTTCTTTGATCGCTGATGCGATGGAAAAAGTTGGTCATGATGGCGTGATCACGATCGAAGAGTCCAAGGGAATTGATACTGAATTGTCTGTTGTTGAGGGAATGCAATTCGATCGTGGCTATTTGTCACAATACATGGTTACTGACAATGACAAGATGGAAGCAGACCTTGATAATCCATACATTTTGATTACAGACAAGAAAGTTTCAAACATTCAAGATATCTTGCCAATGCTTCAAGAAATCGTTCAACAAGGCAAGTCATTGCTGATCATTGCAGATGACGTTGATGGCGAAGCATTGCCAACCTTGGTTTTGAACAAGATCAGAGGCACGTTCAACGTCGTTGCAGTCAAAGCACCTGGCTTTGGTGACAGACGCAAGGAACAATTACAAGATATCGCTGCTTTGACTGGTGGTACAGTGATTACTTCTGACCTGGGCTTGGAATTGAAAGACACTAAGCTGGATCAATTAGGTCAAGCTGGTAAAGTCACCATAACGAAAGACTCAACGACGATCGTTGAAGGTGCTGGATCTAAAGACGCCATTCAAGAACGTGTTGATTCGATCCGCAAGCAGATTGATGACACGACCAGTGATTTTGATCGTGAGAAACTGCAAGAGCGTCTTGCTAAATTAGCTGGTGGTGTTGCGGTCATCAAAGTCGGTGCTGCTACCGAAACCGAATTAAAAGAACGCAAGTACCGGATTGAAGATGCTTTGAACGCTACTCGTGCCGCAGTTGAAGAAGGCTACGTTGCAGGTGGTGGTACTGCTTTGATCAACGTGATGTCTGCTGTTTCTAAGATCAAGGCCGAAGGCGATGAAAAGACCGGCGTCAACATTGTTCTTAAAGCTTTGGAATCACCTGTTCGTCAAATTGCTGAAAATGCAGGTAAAGATGGCGCTGTCATCGTTGATCACTTGAAGCATGAAAAACTTGAAGTAGGATACAATGCCGCTACTGACAAATGGGAGAACATGATCGATGCTGGTATCATCGACCCAACTAAAGTTACCCGTTCTGCATTGCAAAACGCTGCTTCGATCTCAGCTTTGCTGTTGACGACAGAAGCAGTTGTCGCAGATATTCCAGAAGATAAGCCTGCTGCGCCTGCTGCACCAACACCAGGAATGGGCATGTAATTTCTGAATCTGCTGAAAAAGACCGCCTTTGCGGTCTTTTTTCTTTGCATATGATTCCAGACGATACGGTATAATAAAACTAAGTGATTTTTTAAGGAGGCTATCAATCAGTAATGACAGGACGAGAGCGCACCCCAATGATGCAGCAATATTATGAAATCAAAAAGCAGTACCCGGATGCGTTTTTATTTTATCGCGTTGGCGATTTTTATGAGCTGTTCGAAGATGATGCCGTCAAGGGTGCACAGCTATTAGAACTGACTTTGACTCATCGTTCTAATAAAACCGCTCATCCGATCCCAATGGCAGGAGTGCCACACCTTGCGGTCAATACTTATGTCAATACACTGGTTGAAAAGGGATACAAAGTGGCGTTGGTTGAGCAATTGGAAGATCCACGACAAGCCAAGGGCATGGTTAAGCGTGGCATCATCCAACTCGTGACACCTGGAACGATGATGACGACGGGCCCTGATCAAGCACAAGCAACAAATTATCTGACCTCAGTAGTGATGACGGCGAATGGCTTTGGGCTTGCTTACAGCGACTTATCCACAGGCGAAACTTATGCCACTCATTTAAATGAATTTGAAAGCGTTGAAAATGAGCTTTTGTCACTGCAAACAAGGGAAGTCGTTTACCATGGCACAGCGACGAAAAAAATCAAATCATTTTTGACACAATGTCATATCACGCTTTCCAAGCCTGCTGTTTTGGAACATCCCGCTTCTGAAGTTTCTTATGTGACGCAACGACTTGACAACGAAGCTGAAAAAAGAGCTACTGAACAATTGGTAACGTATTTGCTGGTCACGCAAAAGCGGAGCCTTGCCCATCTTCAAGTGGCTAAAAGCTACGAAGTGAATCAGTATCTGCAAATGTCGCATGTTGTCCAGACGAATCTTGAATTGCTCGCTTCTGCAAAAACCGGCAAGAAGATGGGGTCGTTGTTTTGGCTGCTTGATCAAACAAAAACTGCAATGGGTGGCCGTTTGTTAAAGGTTTGGCTGTCGCGGCCGCTGCTTTCCATGAAAGAGATCCAAAGACGCCAAGAAATCGTTCAGGCACTTTTGGATCAGTACTTTACACGAGAAAGTATCATTGATGCACTTAAAGGCGTTTACGATTTAGAAAGATTGACAGGACGCGTTGCTTTTGGAAATATCAATGCGCGCGAACTTTTGCAACTTGCCCATTCACTTCAAGCGGTTCCCCAGATCACCGCAGCATTGCAAAAATCTAAAGAGAAGCACCTGACTGCCTTTGCGGAAAAAATCGATGCACTCCCCGGTGTTGCAGATCTGATCACGACGACGCTGGTTTCTGATCCGCCTTTATCAACGACTGAAGGTGGTTTGATTCAAAATGGTGTCGATGCGACATTGGATCGTTATCGGGATGCGATGA
>DICX01000031.1 GCA_002417825.1 Lactobacillus sp. UBA5815
GTGGTTGGTTGCGCAGCGGGAAGATAAACCGAACGTAATCGAAGACCAGATGCCGTTTTTAAATGCCAATTCTGCTCATTTGCCTGAGACGGCACATCACGCCGAGATGCGCTTTGATTCGGAAAAAGTTCGCTTTCACGAGGCATCATGATCATTTGATAGCTTAATGCAGCGCTTGCCATAAACAAAAAAGCCGCAAAACTGATCAGCATCACAATGACTGTGATCAAAATGGCTTTAATGGGAAATCTTCGAAGCTTCCGCATAAAAATGAACGTTTCTTTCTTTTTTGTTATCCGATGTTTTTAACCAGTATAATAAGTTCATATTCAATATTACCCAATTTGGCTTACGATTCACAAGTAACACCTATCGTTCTTAGCCGAATTTTAAGGAGGCTACCATCCATGCAATTATCTGACTTTTTACAATTGTTAAAGCCGCTCAATCCGGATTGGACACTGGCAATCAAAACATCAAAACATCAAATTCTTCCATTGAGTAAAGTCACTTTGACCCAAAAAGATTGCCTATTCACCACGGGGACTCACGCAATGACAAAACGCAAAGCCTTATCTCTTCTTCAACAGATTCACGATAAAAATCTGGTGATCCTGGTTCAACTGCCCCAAAAACAGGAACCAATTCCCATATATGGGCTGCAGATTGGAACAGGGCAGATTTTTTTGCGTTAAAAAAAAGAAGATCATGATTGGTCTTCTTTTCATTCGACTGTTTTATTTAGTCGTCTTTTTACTTTTATCTTCACGAGCTAATCTAGCCCCTAAATCGATTAAGTACTGCCGAAGCTCATCTTTCGTCTCAGGATGTTTCAAGCCATATTCGATCGACGTTTCCAAGTAGCCTTCTTTATTGCCAACATCATGACGCTCACCTTTGAAGACATGTGCAAAAACGCGCTGCGTTTTGTTCATCGTATCGATCGCATCCGTCAATTGAATCTCACCACCAGCACCAGGGCGTTGTGTGGCTAAGATATCAAAGATTTCAGGGGTCAATAAGTAACGACCTATGATGGCTAAATTGCTTGGTGCTTTGTCAACACTAGGCTTTTCAACAAAAGATTTGACATTGTAAAGATCAGGCATGATTTCATTAGCGGGCTCAATGATACCATATTTGGAAACTTCTTCATGCGGGACACGTTTTACCGCGATCGTTGAAGCATGTGTTTTTTCATAGCGCTCGATCAGCTGACGTGTCAATGGCACTTTGTCCGTCATCAAATCATCACCTAATAAAACGACGAACGGTTCATCTCCCACAAAACTGCGTGCACGATAAATCGCATCGCCCAAACCAGCCGGATGTGGTTGACGCGTGTAGTAGATGTTGATTCCCAAATCGGTGATCGATTGTGTCAATTCCAGTAAGTGATCTTTGCCTTTTTTCTGCAAATCGAGTTCAAGCTCAGGATTTGCGTCAAAATGGTCTTCGATTGGCCGCTTTGCTTTTCCTGTGACGATCAAAATATCTTCGATGCCAGATTTTTTGGCCTCTTCAACGATGAACTGAATCGTTGGCTTATCAACGATCGGTAACATCTCTTTAGGCATTGCTTTCGTTGCTGGTAAAAAACGAGTTCCCAAACCAGCTGCAGGGATCACAGCTTTTCTAACTTTCATCTAAAAATCCCCCTATATGATCTAATTTTATTAACAAATCTATTCTATCAAAAAAAATCAAGAATGTAAGTGATGTCGACGATGCTTTAAAAATGTGATCAGCCAATTCGTCGTATAATCTGCACCGCCATATTTCATTATATCGATGCTGGCATTGATCGAAACCCCAAACAAAAAGATCGTTGAGCTGATATTCAGCCAAAGCATGAAAATAATGAGTGTGCCAATGATGCCATAATTTTCCCACCGTGTGCCAAAATAGTGCAAATACAAGCTAAAGAAATATGAAAGTGCCAACCACCCTACGACCGTGACTAAAACACCAGGCCAAACGATTCGCTTACGAATCGAAATATTCGGCAGCACATAATTGAGATAGGCAACTGCCATGATCATTACGCCAACGATGATGGGCCAGCGATAACTTTGCAAACGATCGAACCATGTGATTTCCAAATTAAAGATCGGAGACAGAAACGCTAAAATCTGCTCACCAAACGTTAAAATGAAAATAACGCTGGCAAACAAGATCACCATGATCGTCGTCAGCAAAAACGTGATCGAACGCAACAAAAAATAGTTCCACCATGGCATTCCCTTTTCAACTGCATAAACACCATAGATTCGATTCATCGCAATTCGAATCGAGTTCGTCAATCGACTAAACGACCAAACCGCAAAAATGATACCAAATGACATGAAACCACCAGAATGCTTCCGTAAAAGTGTATTAACGATCGGTATCACAAACTTGGCAATGGTCTGCGGAAAGACCATTGCCAAGTAATGGGTCAATGGTGCTGTATTGATTCGAAAAAACGGCAAAACGTTACCAAAAACAATGATCATTGGAAACAAACTGAATAAAACATAGTACGCAATGACGATCGAATTCTGGTTGATTTCACCTCGTAAAAGAACTTCACGGAAGACTTCGACGAAGCGTCTGAAAGTCATGCGAAACTGACGCAGACCATTTTTCACAGGCGATTCCTCTATTCTTGATCAAAGTGCGGAACATATTTTTGATCCTTGATTGGATCTTGAAGCGTCAAAATTTTAGGACCTTCTTTTGTGATCGCAAACGTGTGCTCAAATTGTGCCGCTTTAGAACCATCGACCGTCGTATAGTAGACCCAATCATCATTAGGATCATCAACGGTATGCTGCTCAATACGCCAATCACCACCTGCAGTGATCATCGGTTCGACTGTGATCGTCATTCCTTCACGAAGCCGCAAACCGTGACCCTTTTTGCCGTAATGTGGGACTTCAGGATCTTCATGGATGCTTGGCTGTATCCCATGTCCGATCAATTCTCGAACATCTCCATAACCATTTTCGTCTTCGACATAGTGTTGAATCGCAGCACCGATATCACCGATACGGTTTCCAATCACCGCCTGATCGATACCGAGATACATTGCTTTTTCAGTGACTTCGATCAAATGCTGATCTTCTTTTGAAATTTCTCCTACTGGATACGTCGTACAAGAATCTGATTCATAACCATTCAGATTGACGGTCATATCCACACTGACGATGTCGCCCTCTTGCAAAATCAAATTCTTACGCGGGGTGGCGTGTGCGATTTCATCGTTGACTGAGATACAAGTGCCATACTTGTAGCCTTCGAATCCTTTTTCAGAAAGACGGCCGCCACGTTGAGACACGAAGGCTTCCGCAAATTCTTCAATTTTCCAAGTTGAAATTCCCGGCTTGATGACATCACGCAAGCCGACAAAAGTCTGCGCCAATAAATGGCCTGAAGCTTGCATCCCTTTAAGTTCTCTTTTTGACTTGATGGTAATCAAATTCATTCTCCTTTGAAAAACACTTTTATTCATTATAACTTTTTTTATTAAATTTACCTAAAGCCACTCAAATGGCCGATGGAAAATCTGCAATGTGCGCTGACAAGTTTGTTATAATAAATTTATTCTTACAAACTAAGGTCAAGTTTAACACGTACAGTTGAAATAGACTGTGCTTATTTGTGGCCTATGAAAGGAATTAAAAATGAAAGCAACGATTGTCATTGCCAGCATGACTGGTAATGATGAAGATCTCGCTGAGATCCTTAGCGATGATTTAGAAAATGAGGGTTTCGAAGTCGAAAGCAATGATGTCAGTTTCGCGGATGCAACTGATTATCTGACGTCTGACCTATGTATCTTCGTCACCTATACTTATGGCGAAGGTGCCATGACAGATGAAGTCGCTGACTTTTATGCGCAACTCAAAACATTGAATTTAAAAAACAAGTACTTTGCCGTCATGGGATCAGGAGACAAATCATATCGCGACCATTACTGTGAAACAGTCGATGATTTTGAAAATGTTTTTAAAGCTTGTGGCGCTAAATCGATCATGAAGCCGTTGAAGATCGAAAATAGTGTCGACGAAGCAGATATCGCCCAAATCGACGCTTGCGCCAAAGAAATCAAGCAAGCCATCAATGCTTAAAGAAAAAGAACGCCCGCAAAAATTGCATGACGATCAGCAGCACATGCGTGATCTTGGTCTTTTGATCTTCAGCCGTCACCGTAATTTTTATGTTTACGTGTTCTGGGGATTTTTAGCGGCAATGCTGAACACGTTCATTTTTATTGGACTGCACAGTTGGGGCAAAATGGCTTTGATTTATGCCAATACGATTGCCTTTGCATTGGCGAACCTGTTTTCCTTTTGGGCAAACAAACATACGGTTTTTGTCCATAACGTGGACCATTATCATAGTATCTGGTACCAACTTGGACTTTTCTTCTTGTACCGACTGCTCAGTCTGATTCCTGATAATTTGATCATGATCGTTGGCCTCTCTTGGCTGCATTGGCATATTTTCATCGTCAAAGTTTTAGATCAAACTGCAGTTGGGATCTTCAACTATTTGACGACGCGTTCTATTTTTCAAAAAAGCAACCGCGACTGGCGGCGTTATCACCACAAATATTGGCATGATGACAAAAACACCAAATAAAAAAAGAGATGTACCTTAAGGCGCATCTCTTTTTCTATTAATGAAAATCAACTGGGCGCTCGTGATGATCCGGATCAAAGTAATAGGCGATTGCATCCATGATACGTTCACTTGCATGACCATCACCATAAGGATTCTTGGCTTCAGCCATTTTGCGGTAAGCAGCTTCATCTTCTAAAAGCTCAAGCATACTGTTTTTGACGACATCGACTTGTGTGCCGACAAGTTTCAACGTTCCAGCTTTAACGCCTTCAGGACGTTCTGTCGTGTCGCGCAAAACCAGAACCGGTTTCCCTAAAGAAGGTGCTTCTTCTTGAACGCCACCGGAATCAGTCATGATAAAGTAGGCACGTTTGGCTAAATTATGAAAATCAACGACATCCAAAGGCTTGATCAAATGGATTCTTGGATCGCCGCCTAAAACGTCGTTGGCGACCGTTTGAACACGTGGCGATAGATGAACCGGATAGATAATTTCAACATCAGAATGAGAATCTATAACGGCTTTCATGACCTTGAAGACACGACGCATCGGTTCACCTTGATTTTCCCGTCGGTGCATCGTGACCAAAATCATACGATGCCCTGCTTGGATCTGATCTAGAACATCATGATGATAATCTTTTTGGACTGTCTGCTGTAAAGCATCGATAGCCGTATTTCCTGTCACGAAGATATGCGATTCAGGATGATTCTCTTTGATCAAGTTGCCACGGCTCACTTGCGTCGGAGCAAAGTAAAGGTCACTCAGGACATCCGTCAATTGCCGGTTCATCTCTTCTGGGAACGGCGAATATTTATTCCATGTCCGTAAACCTGCTTCCACATGTCCTAAGGGTGTCTGCTCATAAAAAGTAGCCAAGCTCGCTGCAAAAGAAGTCGTCGTATCACCATGAACCAAAACAAGATCTGGTTTTTGTTCTTGAATCACTTGCGTCAGGTTGACCATGACTTTCGTCGTGATTTGAGCCAAAGTTTGATTTTGATGCATAATGTTAAAATCATAATCCGGTTTGATCTTAAAAATATCAAGAACCTGATCTAACATTTCACGATGCTGTGCAGTCACCACTGTCACTTCTTCAAAGCGTGCATCACCTTTGAGTTTTAAAACGAGAGGGGCCATCTTGATTGCTTCAGGACGCGTCCCAAAAACCGTCATTACTTTGATTTTTTTCATTACAAAATTCCTCCGCATTCGTTATCAGTTTACTCTAATTCACGACCACTTAAAACTGATCACACATCAATGACATCACTTATTTTTTTAATCACTACGGCCATCCTTCAGGCTGTATAAAAAACGCCTTGCAGCACTACTGCAAGACGACTTTGCGATGACCCTGATCAGAATCGAACTGATGACCTACTGTTTAGGAGACAGTCGCTCTATCCTGCTGAGCTACAGGGCCATACGTTTAACTTTACCACAAATAAAGCGTCCTTGACTAGTCGCAAAGTCATCATCCCTAATCAATAATGAACTTTGAAAAAAGGAGATGTCGTATTGATGGCATCTGCCACTTTATCAGCAGCTAAGACGAATGGCAGCCAAATCAAAAAAGCGATGACCATATTGAACAAACACAATAGAACTGATCTGAAATCATAATTCGTCGCCAAAAACGGCGCGATCAAAGGCGGTACGATGCTTGGAACGTTTGCTTGAACCGGATTGACCCAGCCAAGTTGTGTGACCCAATAAGCAGTGGCAACATTGACCAATGGGGCTACCAAAAACGGGATTAGGTAAATCGTATTCAAGACGATTGGCAAGCCAAACATGACGGGTTCATTGAGATTGAAAAAGCTTGGCGCAAGCGCCATTTTGGCCAGCGTTCTGAAATCACTGCGTTTCGACACTATTAAAATCGCGATGATTAACATCAGCGTCCCGCCAGCACCGCCGAACCAAGCAAAAACATCAAAAGAACTTCTCACCCAAGTGTAAGGGATCTTTCTCCCATTACGAACCGCCATTACGTTAAGGTTTTCAGGCGTCAACCAAAGGGATTCCATGACAGGCGCCAAAACGCTGGTCCCGTTAATGCCAAAAAACCAAAACACCTGAACGAGAAACGTAACGAGCATCACCATACCGAATCCTTGCCCCATTTTGATGAGTGGCGCCTGGATACGACTGAAAAGCCAATTACCAAAAAACGTCCCTGTCAAACGTTGAAACAAGTAATTGATCCCCCCAACTGCGATCAATGCCAAGATACTTGGAATCAATGCCTCAAATGCTGCTTGTTCGGCATGCGGCATCGTTACAGTCGTCCGCAGCGTCAGCCTGGCATGATCGCACAAAATAA
>DICX01000070.1 GCA_002417825.1 Lactobacillus sp. UBA5815
ATCAGCACAGGATTGTTCTTGGTTCTGCGATTTAAGATTTCAATAACACGTGCGATTTCTTGATTTCGACCGATGACGGGATCGATTTTGCCCTTTTTGGCTAATTCAGTCAGATCAGTGCCATATTGTCCTAACAAACCGTGCCCATTTCGACTTCCGCCATTGTTACCACCTTGGTGTTGAAATGGTGTTTGTTGCCCTTGAGGGGTTTCAGATTGATTTTGGCTGAGTTGATTGAACCAGGAGTCAAAATCTCCAAAAAATTCATTATTATTCATTTGTGCATTTCCTTGTTCTCGTTTTAAAGTTAAATAACATTGTTGACATAGATCAACTTCACGTTGTTGGCCATTAACTCGTGCGTAGAGATGAATCGTTGCAGGCCGTTTCTGGCAGTTTTGACAAAGTTCCATGGAGGTACCACCTTTCATTTCTGACTTCATGTTTTCATTGTAGAATTAGCACTCTTCATAGTCAAGTGCTAAGGCTACACAAAAAATTTCAAGGCTTAAATTGCAACTCAAAAATATTTCATCAGTGAAATATCGTCCTATAATAATCAATAAGTGACTAAGGGGGCTTGTAATGGACTACACAAAGATTTTAGATCAGTTAGCAACACGACAACTTGAAGAATATCAAGTTGAGCCACAAAAGGCTTATGAGTTTCAAGCGGCTTTGCGTAATTATGGGAAACGACAAGATATTACAGGTGTTGCACAGCGTGGTGGCACGATTATTTATCATGCCAATCGATCTGAAACATGACAAATGAAAACATTTACATATTTATTGTCTTGCCACCTAAAACATGTTACTCTAGTTATCGAATGGGTATTTGATACTAATTTATTTTGAAACGAAAAGGAGTTAGACAAAATGGAAAAACGTGATTTTCATATTATTGCAGAAACCGGTATTCACGCACGTCCGGCTACCTTATTAGTGCAAGCTGCATCTAAATTTGGATCAGATGTCAACTTGGAATATAATGGTAAGTCAGTCAATTTGAAGTCGATCATGGGTGTCATGTCTTTAGGCGTTGGTCAAGGCGCTGATGTAACGATCTCAGCTGAAGGCGAAGATGAAAAAGATGCTGTTGCCGCAATTTCAGATACGATGAAAAAGGAAGGTTTAGCAGAATAATGACGAAAACTTTAAAAGGTATTGCCGCCAGTGATGGTATCGCAGTTGCACCTGCCTACCTGTTGGTTGAGCCTGACCTTTCGTTTTCGAAAACATCTGTCAATGACGTTGATGCTGAAGTCGAGCGCTTCCAAAAGGCTGTTAAAGAATCGATTGCCGAGGTTGAACAGATTCGTGATACAGCGAAGAAGAGTTTAGGTGCTGATGAAGCACAGGTCTTTGAAGCACATTTGATGTTCTTCAACGATCCTGAGTTTACAGGTGCGATCGAGCAGGAAATCAAGAAACAAAAAGTAAATGGCGAAAGCGCACTTGATCAGACGGCTCAAAAATTCATTTCAATTTTTGAAGGCATGACGGACAATGCTTATATGCAGGAGAGAGCAGCTGACGTTCGCGACGTTTCTAAGCGTTTGATGGCTCATCTGTTGGGCGTTTCGCTTCCTAATCCAGCTTTGATCGATCATGAAGTGATTATTGTTGCTCATGATTTGACACCAAGTGATACCGCTCAGTTAAACAAAAAATATGTCAAGGGCTTTATCACTGATTTGGGTGGTCGGACTGCGCATTCCGCTATTATGGCACGTTCACTGGAGTTACCAGCAGTTGTTGGAACAGCAGAAATTACAAAGAGCGTCAAAAATGGCGAAACGGTCGTGGTCGATGGTTTAAACGGCAAGGCCGTCGTTGCACCTGAAAAAGATGAAATTTCGAAGTTCACTCAAATGGGCGCAGATTTTGCCAAACAAAAGGCAGAATGGAAGAAATTGCGCGATCAACCTTCTGTGACCAAAGATGGCAAGCACTACACGATTGCAGCGAACATTGGGACACCTGATGATATGACAGGTGTCAGAGAAAATGGGGCTGAAGCGGTTGGTTTGTACCGAACTGAATTTCTTTACATGAATTCCGCTGAATTGCCAACAGAAGATGATCAATTCAAAGCTTATAAGGCAGTTATCGAAGGCATGAATGGCAAGCAAGTCGTTATTAGAACGATGGATATCGGTGGCGACAAGCATTTACCATATCTGCCTTTGCCAGAAGAGATGAATCCGTTTTTGGGCTATCGTGCGATTCGTATCTCGCTTAAACAGCAAGACATTTTCAGAACGCAATTACGTGCCCTTTTGCGTGCTTCTGCATATGGAAAATTGGGGATCATGTTCCCAATGATCGGTACGTTAAATGAATTCCGTCAAGCTAAAAAGATTTATGAAGAAGAAAAAGCTAAACTGCTCAAAAAAGGGACCAAGATTGGTCAAGATATCCAAGTGGGAATGATGATCGAAGTTCCTGCAGCAGCAATTTTAGCAGATCAATTTGCTAAAGAAGTTGACTTTTTCTCAATCGGAACGAATGACTTGATTCAATATACGATGGCAGCCGACCGTGGTAACGAACACGTTTCTTACCTTTATCAGCCATATAATCCATCTGTTTTGAGATTGGTCAAACATACAATTGATGCTGCACATCAAAATGGCATTTGGTGTGGTATGTGTGGTGAAGCAGCTGGTGACTCTGTTATGTTCCCATTACTTTTGGGAATGGGATTGGATGAGTACTCGATGAGTGCAACTTCAATCTTGCGGATAAGAAGTCAGATGAAGAAAATCGATACAAACGATTTTAAAGATTTAGTCGATCAAGCGATTAATGTTTCTGAAACGAATGAAGACAATGCCAAATTGGTTTCAGATTTCATGGCTAAGCATACGAAATAATTAAGATCGTTGATTTAAAAAACAAAAGCTCAAGACGGTTTTGTCGTCTGGGCTTTTTATTTATTCAAAAATAATTGTCATATCAAAAAATTAGGGAATAGGAGAATCAATGTACCCAACGAACCGTTAAGCTATTCAATTTTTTTGGTATGATAAAGTTTTGAAAGAAGTTTTTTCAGTGTTGCTGAGCGTTTAACTTGACCTTTGGGAAAAAGATAAAATTTCTTCACAGTTTCTTCACGTTTGCTTGTTAAAGTAATAATAATCAAAAGATTAGTATGATTTTTTGATTATTCCTCAAATATGCACTTACAAAAAGAAAGTATGTGGTGTATACTTGATTCATAAGAAATTGGATACAAGGTGTATTCAATAGACGCAAAGGAGCGTGAGTTTATGGTAAATCTATACACATCACCAAGTTGCACATCATGCAGAAAAGCGAAAGCGTGGCTTGAGAAACATCACATTGATTATGTTGAACGCAATATTTTCTCTAAACCGCTGAGCAAAACTGAAATCATGCAAATCTTACGACTCACCGAAAATGGTACTGAAGAAATTATTTCGACTCGGTCCCGATCATTTCAGAATTTACATCTTAATCTTGATGATCTTTCAATTGACCAATTACTTGATTTAGCAGTGAAAGATCCAAGCTTGTTACGTCGCCCGATTATCATGGATGATCGTCGATTGCAGGTAGGCTACAATGAAGATGAGATCA
>DICX01000008.1 GCA_002417825.1 Lactobacillus sp. UBA5815
TTGAATCTGGACAAATGGATGGTATGATCGCCGGAATGTCGATCACGAACGAACGTAAACAACGCTTCGATTTCTCTGATCCTTATTATGAATCTGGTGTCGTGATGGCCGTCAAAAAAGGCAGCAAAGTCACGAAACTGTCTCAGCTGAGAGGCAAGAAAGTTGCGGTGAAGACTGGTACTGCCGGTGCAGATTATGCCAACCAGATCAAAAAGAAGTATGGCTTCAAGACCGTGACGTTCGATGATTCGAACAACATGTATCAAGACGTCATCACAGGAAATTCTGTCGCTTGTTTTGATGATCATCCCGTCATCAAATATGCGATCCACAAAGGGACGAAATTAGAGATCGTGACCAAACCGGTTTCTAACGCCCCTTATGGTTTCGCCGTCAAAAAGGGACATAACGCGGCATTGATGCGTGCTTTCAACAATGGCTTGAAGGATTTGAAAGCCAGTGGTGAATTTGATGAAATCAAAGCAAAATATTTAGGTGCAAAGCAAACTAAGTCTGCAGCATCTCAGCAATCCAGTGATTCAGATTCGAGCTTTATCGGCCTGATTCGGCAAAATGCTTCAGCACTTGGTTCAGGATTGTCAGAAACGGTTTGGTTGACGGTCGTTGCTATTTTCTTCGCCACGATTTTTGGAATCATCGTTGGTTTAGCAGGCGTCGTTCCGAACAAATTTTTGAATGGCCTTTCAACGACCATCATCTATATCTTCCGTGGTTTGCCACTTTTGGTTTTGGCACTGTTCATTTATACCGGGATCCCAAGTTTGACGGGCCAAAAGATTCCTGCCTTCGTCGCGGGAATTATCACACTGACGTTCAATGAAGGTGCATATACGGCTGCCTTCGTCAAAGGCGGCATCGATGCGGTCGACAAGGGGCAGATGGAAGCTGCTCGAAGCTTAGGCTTGCCTTTTGGCAAGGCCATGCGGAAAGTGATCTTGCCTCAAGGACTTAAGATTATGGTGCCTTCTTTCATCAACCAATTCATCATCACTTTGAAAGATACGTCTATCCTGTCGATCATCGGTCTTTTGGAATTGACGCAAACTGGCAAGATCATCATTGCACGTAACTTGGAAGGATTTAAAGTGTGGACGATCATCGCGGTCATCTACTTAGTGATCATCACGCTGTTGACATGGCTGTCTAATTGGGTGAAAAGGAGCATGAAAGTATGAGCGATAAGAACGATAAGATCAAAGTAACGAAATTGACCAAATCGTTTGGCAACAATCAAGTTTTAAAGGGAATCGATTTCGAAGTCGCAGCTAATGAAGTGGTCGTGATCATCGGCCCCTCCGGTTCAGGAAAAAGTACGCTGCTTCGAACGATGAACGGCCTTGAAACCCCAACGTCTGGTTCTGTATTGGTTCATGGTGTCGATATCGCCAAAAAGGGTGTCGATCTCAATCAGGTGAGACAAAACATTGGCATGGTCTTTCAGCATTTCAATTTGTTCAATAACTTAACAGTTGGGCAAAACATCATGCTGGCTCCTATTCAGCTGAAATTAGCAGATGAGGCTAAAGCCAAAGAAAGTGCGCATCAACTGTTGGCTAGTGTCGGCTTGGAAGAAAAATTCGATGCACGCGTGCAGTCTCTTTCTGGTGGTCAGCAGCAGCGTGTCGCAATCGCACGGGCGCTTGCGATGAATCCGGATATCATGCTTTTCGATGAGCCGACGAGTGCGTTGGACCCTGAGATGGTCGGCGATGTTTTGGCTGTCATGAAACGATTGGCTCGTCAAGGAATCACGATGGTCGTCGTGACGCATGAAATGGGCTTTGCCAAAGAAGTGGCAGATCGTGTGGTCTTCGTCGATGATGGGCGCATCGTTGAGCAAGGAACACCGGATGAGATGTTCAATCATCCCAAGAGCCAGCGTTTGCAGGATTTCTTGAACAAGGTATTGAGTGTCTGATCAAAAAAAGACGGCTTCATCCATTGATGAAACCGTCTTTTTTATTGCTCTTTTTTTAATTATTCAAGTAAGTCTTGAAAAAATCAAGTTCTTCTTGATTCGCTTGTTTGGCAAGTGGGTCTTTTTGATCGATATGAAAGACATGTCCGCGTGGATCAGCTTCAGTTCCGAAATAAGCCAGGCGATGACGAATTTTTTTGGCAGTCAGATAGCCATCTAGACGGAACAGCTGATTACGAAGAAAGTCCTGGTTGGCAGTCAATAAAAACAGTGGCGGCAGTTCTGGCGTCAGATAAGTTTCTGTGTCCAAGCTTTCTCGATGCGTTTTTAAAACTTTTGAAGTGAAATAGGCTTTCGTCGTTCCTGTGATCATTTGTGGCATGAGCATGAAACAGGCACTGCAGTTCAACGCTGCAGCCCGCACGGTCAATTCTGGCTTTTGATAAGCGAAAAATTGACGGTAATCTGGATTCGTCAAGACAGCAAGGTACTGTTCTACCATTTGCCCTCCTGCACTGTCTCCAACTAAAAAGACATGATCCAGATCGAGATGATAGTCTGAAGCGTGAGCGACGAGCCAGTGCATGACACGGTCGACGTCGTCCAATTCCCCAGGAAATTGAACTTGAGGTGCTAAGCGATAATTGAAATTTACGACAGCAAAGCCATTTTCGGCAAGGTGCAGGCAATAGAAAAGATAAGTTTGAATCGTACCATAGATCCAACCACCGCCATGGACGTTGACGATAACGGGGAAAGGCTGATGACCATCTTTAGGCAGATCGAGCTCAAGTTCTTGCCAAAAAGGTTCTGGTCCATAAGCTAAACGTGTGAGCCGCTCAACACTTGAAAGCTGTTCGGGTAAGCCATCATCACGGGCATCATCACTTTTTTGCCAAGAAGCACGTTGTTGTGCAATCAATGTTGCAAAATCGGTAGTCGTCGACATTTTTAGTTTCTCCTTTTGTTCAAAAATGAGAGCGCTTTATCAAACTAGATCATACAACCTTTTTGATTGAAACACGACTGAAAAACAGTTATTCAGATACTGCTTTCGAATGAGGCATCAGCGCTGATCTTGTTGCAGCCGGCTGTGTTTGTAGCCATAGCAGGCATAAATCAAAAGTCCGATGGCGAACCAGATTCCTGCACCGATGAATGCAGATTTAGGCAGTAAAAAGAGCATGATCGTGCAAAGAATCCCTGAAATGATAGGCAGGATGGGATAACCTGGAACTTGAAAACCATTGGAATTGGGGATGTCTTTTCTTTTACGTAATCGCAAGATACCGAAAGAAACACAGATGAATGCTAAAAGCGTTCCGATATTGACTAAGCTTGTCAATTCATCTAAAGAACCCAGGCCACCTAAAAGTGCACCAACGATGGCAACGAACCAAAGCGCCCCCTTTGGCGTGTGACTGCGTTCGTCGAATCGACATAATTTTTTAGGTAAAAGACCGTCTCGACTGATCGAATAGATCAACCGCGAGGCAGAGTAGAGAACAGTGACCATCATCGTAAACATGCCGATCAACGCACCTAAAGACAACAGATTTGCTAACCATGTTTGATGAGCAAGGCGCAATGCAAAAGCAACCGGATTTGCGACGTTCAGTTGCCGATAATTGACCATACCTGTCAAAACGAAAGAAACACCCATGTAAAGCAGCGTTGCAACAACCAGCGTTCCGATGATGCCAATCGGCATGTTGTGCTTGGGATTTTTGACTTCAGCAGCTGACGATGAAACGGCGTCAAAGCCAAGAAAGGCAAAGAAAACCGTTGCACTGCCGCGGATCACACCGGAAAAGTGATAAGGCATGAAAGGATGGTAATTGTTAGGCTTGATGAAAGCGACACCTACAACGATGAAAATCAGGATGATGGCTAATTTGATGACGACTGCGGCACTGCTGATGGTCATCGACGTTTTCATCCCCTGTCTGAGCATGAAGGCGATGAGCAAGACGATCAATGCGGCAACAAGATTGAAGTAAGTGCCATTTTGTGGCGAGAACGGGCCCGTCAAAGCTTTGGGCAGATTGACGCCAAAACTGCTCATCATGGCATTGAAGTAAGCCGCCCATCCAGTTGAAACGGAAGATAACGCTAAAATATACTCTAAAATCAATGCCCAGCCTAAGAACCAACCAATAACTTCGCCAAAAATGATGTTGCCATAAGAATAAGCACCTCCAGCAACGGGAATGGCCGAAGAAAATTCGGCATAACACATCGCGGCTAACGCACAAACGATTGCCGCAAAAAAGAAAGATAGCGTGACGCCGGGACCAGCTGTTTTGGCAGCAACCGTTCCGGGTAGGATAAAAATACCAGTTCCGATCACGGCACCGATACCTAGTACCAATAGATCGCGTGCGACCATTGTTTTCGCAAAATGCTGATCTGCCTTTAAATCATGGGCAATATTTTCCTGACGGAAAATTTTAAGATGCATCATATATGATTTCCTGCTTTCTGTGGGTTAATTTTAAATTTTAACGCTGATCTTGATGAATTGCTATGGATGGCAAGAAAAGAGCGGTGTCTGGAAAAAATTGAATGGGTGAACCCGTTGAAATGGCTTTTACGACACTAAAAAAGACGAAACCCTAGATTTCGAGTCCCGTCTTTTGGCTTGCCATACCTGCTTTAGCTGACGTGACTTGTTTGGCATCTTTCCTGATGCCAGGCAAGGATCAGCTTAACGATCGCGTTAGCCACATTGATGTTCTTCAAAAGAGGCCCATGTGAATATGAGCCGATCAGATTTTTATAACGCATGCCTTCGATTTTTTCTTGCGGATTGTTGCCGTAGCCTTCGATCATTTCGCCAAGAGGATGGAGCAGATTGGTATTATCAAAGTAAGTTTGTCCAGAATGGTTTTCAAAAGCTTTGACTTCTCCCCATTCTGTCATGTAACGCGTATCGCCGATCATTCGTTTATCAGATTTAAAAATGGTATGCAGCGGCAACAGGTTCAACCCTTTGATCGTGACACCAGAATTGGTCTTGTAATAAGACCCTAAGAGCTGGTAGCCGCCACAGATGCAGAGCATTGGATGGCCAGCACGGATATAGGCTCCCAGTGTCTCTTTATGCCGCAATAAATCTTTTGCAACGACAGTTTGTTCAAAGTCTTGGCCGCCACCAAAAAAGATGAAGTCATAATCATTGGCATTCAAGGGATCATTCAATGAAACGTTGTCGACTTGTGTTTGGTCGCCATGCTGTTTGAGCAAGTAGGCGAGTATTTTAACGTCACCGCTGTCACCATAAGTATTCATCAAGTCTTCATATAAATAAGCGATTTTGATTATTTGACTATTCGCCATTTTTTCATTTCCTCTCTGTGTCCGACAAAAGCATGATCACGATCTTGGTGAAAAAAGATCAGTTGATTCGCTTTTGAGCAGCTGCATGGTTGATAGGACCAAATTTTGTTCCAACTTGAATCGGATGACAAATCGCTTCATAAGTAAAATCTTTAGCGATCTTGACACTGCTCAGGACGTCGCGTCCTTTGGCCAACTCTGCGGTGATCACGGCAGAAAGTGTATCTCCAGTGCCGTTGACACGTGAAGTGGCAAAATAAGGTTTGCTTAAAGTATAGGTCGAACCGTCTTCTAAAAGCAAAAAATCAGAAACTTCTTTTTGGTCGGATCGATCATGTCGGCCTTTGAGCAGAACGTTTTTTGCGCCTAGGCGCTGCAGGTATCGTGCACCTTCTAAACGTTCGTGCGGTGTTTGAAGCGATAATCCGGTTAATTTTTGGGCTTCATAAAAGTTAGGCGTGACGATCGTTGCCAAAGGAAGCAAAGTTTGCAGAAAAGTCTGGTAGGCATCATCATCAAGCAGTGTTGCCCCATGTTTCGTGATGATCACGGGATCTAAGACGACAGCGCCGAACCGTTGGTCAGTCAAATTTTCAGCAACCAAGCGAATAACGTCTTTATTAGCAAGCATACCGGTTTTGCAAGCTTTAACTTTGAAATCGTCATGCAATGCTTTGAACTGAGCTTCAATGAAGTCTAAAGGCATCACTTGCTGACTGAAGATCCCCTTTGAATTACCAGCGACAGCTGCAGTCAAAACGCCCATGCCATAAACGCCTCGGGCATAAAAAGCATGCAAGTCAGCTGGCATACCAGCACTGCCATCACTATCATGTCCAGCGATGGTTAAAGCTTCAATGAATTCTGTCATGTTGCGTATCCTTTCTTTTGTTTCTGATAAAGAGTATAAGTCAAATTTGTTGAATGAGGGACACTCGCCTTGTCAATTTTAAAAAATCAACTAAAATCGAACGTATAAAACCGTTCTCAAGGAGAAAAAATGACACAGTATATCATGGCTATCGATGAAGGCACAACGTCAACGCGAGTCCTCGTGTTCGATCATCAGGGAAAGAAAATCATCGAAGCTCAAAAAGAATTTCCACAATATTTTCCCCATCCCGGATGGGTCGAGCATAACCCTAATGAGATTTGGAACGCCGTTCAAACGACGATCGCACAGGCGTTTATCGATGCTCATCTGAGTCCTGATCAGATTGCAGCGATTGGTATCACGAATCAGCGCGAAACGACCGTGATCTGGGATAAAAAAACAGGAGAGCCGATTTATAACGCAATCGTTTGGCAGTCTCGCCAAACCACGAAACTTGCAGAAACATTGAAAAAAACCGGTGCGGATGCGATGATCCGTGATAAGACCGGTTTGCTGATCGATCCTTATTTTAGTGCGACTAAAATAAGATGGCTGCTGGATCATGTTCCAGGTGCGCAAAAACGTGCTGAAAATGGTGATTTGCTTTTTGGGACGATCGATACGTGGCTGGTTTGGAAACTGACGGATGGCAAAGTTCACGTCACGGATTATACGAATGCTTCGCGAACGATGCTGTTCAACATCCATACGTTGAAATGGGATGACGCTATTTTAAAAACGTTGAATATTCCACGCGTGATGCTTCCTGAGGTTAAGTCGAATGCGCAAATTTACGGGAATACGGCACCATACCATTTCTTTGGCGGTCGTGTTCCGATCGCAGGTATCGCTGGCGATCAGCAGGCAGCAATGATCGGGCAGCTTGCCTTGCAACCAGGGATGGTCAAAAACACTTATGGGACTGGATCATTCATCGTCATGAACACAGGGGACAAGCCGACGACTTCCAATCACAATTTATTGACGACGATTGCTTACGGTCTCAATGGCAAGATCACTTATGCTCTTGAGGGCTCTGTTTTTGTCTCTGGTAGTGCAATTCAATGGTTGCGTGATTCGATGAAGCTGCTGAAATCTGCTTCAGATTCAGAAAAGGCTGCCGTAACAAGCACGTCTAACGATGAAGTTTATGTTGTCCCTGCGTTTACGGGACTGGGTGCACCTTACTGGGACACACAGGCACGTGGTGCAGTTTTCGGATTGACACGTGGGACGACAGACAAAGACGTGATCAAAGCGACGCTTCAATCTTTAGCTTATCAGACACGAGATCTGGTCGATACGATGCAGCAAGATTCTGGAATCACGATTCCAACATTACGTGTCGATGGCGGCGCTGCAAACAACGATTATTTGATGCAGTTTCAAGCGGATGTTTTAGGAATCCCGATCGAGCGCGCCCACTTTTTGGAAACCACCAGCTTAGGTGCTGCTTTTTTAGCCGGATTAGCTGTCGGTTATTGGAAAGATTGGGAGTCGTTGAAAGCAATCTATCATGTTGGGCAAAGGTTTACTCCGAAAATGCCATCTTCAAGAAGGGAACAACTTTATGCGGGTTGGCAATGTGCTGTAAAAGCAACGCAGATGTTTAAAGTTGATAGAAAAGGCGAACAAAGATAGTTTTTGCTCCCTATAAAGTGATAAAAGCGGAACAAAAAATGCGTGGAAAAGTTTCACGTTCATACTTGATATTTTTTTCAAAAAAGGGAGAAAAAGGGATTGACGAAAAGGGGAAGAAGCCCTAAAGTAATAAGTGCTGTTTCGTCAGAGGGGCGTAAGCGTGGTGAGCGAGAGCGAGCGATGGCTGCGGATAAAAAAAGATTGACAAACCGAAGATGAGATGGTAATGTAGTAAACGTTGTCGCGAGAGATCACGGCAGCGCAGGTGGTACCTTGAAAACTGAACAAAG